>NZ_JBFAZB010000068.1:0-39035 GCF_040681575.1 Kitasatospora sp. NPDC051702 | reverse complement strand
CTTCATCGCGCACGAAGACCTCAAGATCCGTAACATGCTGCGGTCCCCCGCACCGAAGCCCGACCCCGAGACGCCGGACACCTTCCTGCGCCGTGGCCGCCGAGGGCCTGGGCGCCGCCGCCAAGGCCGGGATCGCCGCCGCCGTCGCGGTGGCCGCGGCCGCCGTCGCCGCGTACGCGCTCACCGGATCCTCCGAACCCCTGCCCCCGGCGGCGGCTCCCGCCGTCACCAGCGCCCCGGCCGCCCCGAGTCCGGTGGCGCCCGCCCCCGCGCCGCCCGCCCCCGCGCCAGCCCCGAGCAGTGCCGAACCGGAGCCGGAGCCGCCCGCGCCGAGCCCGGTCGCCGAGCCGGTCACCCGGCCGACGCGCGCCCCCGCTCCCACCCCGACCGCGGCGCCGACGAGGCCGAAGGCCGCACCGCTCACCCCGCGGGCCACGCCGGCCCCGGAGCCGACCCGCACCCCGGAGCCGGAGCCGACCCCGGTCGCGTCCCCCGTGCCGACGCCGACCGTGCCGGCCGTCCCCACCCCCGAGCCGCCGGACGTCCCCGTGCCGACCGTGCCGCCGGTGCCCACCCCGACCGTCGTCCCGCCCTCGCCGCCGGCTCCCACCGACTTCTGGGCCGACTCGCTGCCCGTGGTCAAGCCCGGCCGGAACCGGGTGCCGCCGGAGGGGCCCAGCATCCGGCAGAACGGCAGCGACTGGTTCTGGCAGCGCGCCGGGGCCTGGATCGCCGGTGACCGCCACCCGCACGCCGTGACCGTGCGCGCCCCGGCGACCACCGTGATCGACCTCAACCGCGGCTGCACGTCCTTCGACGCCGTCGCCGGGGTCGACGACACCACCCTGTCGCCCGGCGGCGTGGTCTTCACCGTCCAGGGCGGTGACGGCGACGTCCTGTGGCGCTCCCGCCCGTTGGCCGCCGGGGACGACGCCGTCCCGGTGCACGTACCGCTGGCCGGGCAGCGGTCGATCCGGCTGGTGGTCACACCGGTGCACGGGGTCTGGTCGGCGCTGAACGTGGCGGACTGGGCCGAGGCCCGCTTCAGGTGTTCCTGAGGCGGGCCCCGGCGGGGTGCGTCAGCGGCCCCGGTCGGACCGGGGCGGGCGGGACGGGTCGGGTCAGATCGCGCAGGCGCCGTCCGCGCAGGCCTCCCCGGCCGGGGCGACCTGCACCGGGGCCGGCCGGCGCTCGCCGATCTCGGCGGCGACCTGCTCCAGCACCTTGCGGAAGGTGTCGGCCTCCTGACCGCCCTGCACCGCCCACTTGCCCTCGAACACGAAGGTCGGCACGGCGGTGATGCCCAGCTCCCGGGCCTCGGCCAGCTGGGCCCGGACCTCGTCGGCGCCCTCCTCGCCGGCCAGGTAGGCCGTCACGCGGTCCCGGTCGAGTCCGGCGGACACCGCGACGTCCGCCAGCGCGGCGCGGTCGCCGACGTCGACGCCGTCGGTGAAGTGCGCCTTCAGCAGGGCCTCCTTCAGCCGCCCCTGGGCGGCCGGGCCGTACTCGGTCTCGGCGAGGTGCAGCAGGCGGTGGCCCAGGAAGGTGTTGGCGTGCAGCGCGGCGTCGAAGTCGTAGGCGATGCCCTCCGCCAGCCCCAGCTCGGCCACCCGGGCGTCCATCGCCACGGACTGCGGGCCGTAGCGCTCGGCCAGCCAGGCGCGGTGCGGGCTCGCCGTCGCGGGCGCGTCCGGGACGAGCTGGTACGGCCGGTAGACCACCTCGACGCCCTCCCGGCCCGGGAAACCCTCCAGCGCCTCCTCGAAACGGCGCTTACCGATGTAGCACCAGGGGCAGGCGATGTCGGACCAGATCTCGACCTTCATGAAGGGGGCTCCAGGGGTGGGGGCGGGGGACGCTTGTCGGGATAGGTGAACGATGAACCATCTCGGTACATTCCCGACACCGCCGGCCGGCCGTCCCTCTGCCCGACTGCCCGGTGGTCCGGTGGTCCGTCCGCCCGGGCGACCGTCCGTCCGCGGTCAGGCCTCGACGGGCGCCGGGACCACCAGCACCGGGCAGGCCGCGTGGTGCACGGCCGCCGCGCTCACCGAACCCAGCAGCAGCCGGGCGAAGCCCCCGTTCCCCCGCGTGCCCAGCACCATGGTGTGCTGCCGGGTCGACGCCTCCAGCAGCACCTCGATCACGTTCCCCAGCACCACGTGCAGCGACATCTCCCCGGCGAACGGCTCGGCGCGCTGCCGCTGAACCGCCGCCACCGCACGGCGCAGCCCGTCCGCCATGCTCTCGACCAGCGTCTCCACGCTCTCCTGCACCAGCTCCGCCATCCCGGGCGGATAGCCGGCCGGCGCCGGGTTGACCACGGCGAGCACGTACAGCGGCAGGCCGAAGAGCTCCGCCTCGGTCATCGCCCGGTCCAGGGCCCACAACGACCCGTCCGACCCGTCGCACGCGGCCAGCACCCCCGGCGGCCGGCCCGTCGGCGGCCGACCCAGCACCGACAGCACCACGGGTACGGACTCCTCCGCGCTCACGCTGGCCACCACGACCTCCTCACCCGCGGACCGGCTCCGCCCCGCCATCATCGCCCGGCGCCGGCCCCGAGCCCCGCCGTCCCGGACCGGGCGCGCCGCGGCGGGCCGACCGCGCACCGGACCGCCGGACCCGCGCCCACCTGGCTGATCCGCGCCGCCCGCCGGCGGTCAGCCGAACCGGACCGGGGCCAGTGCCGGCGGGCGGGCCACCGGCAGGCCCGTCCAGCAGGCGCCGTGGCGGCGGGCCCGCACCCGGCGGAGCCAGAGCTCGGTCGAGACCAGCTCCGCGAGGCCGGCGAGGGCCGCCGGGGAGAGCGGGGTCGCGGGGTCGGTGAGGCCGGCCCGGACGGCGGAGAGGTCGATCAGGCCCGCCTCGGCGAGCAGCGGGGCGTCGAAGAGCTCGGCGATGCCGTCCGCGGCGAGGCGCAGGCCGGCCCGGGCGGGGGCGGTGCGGTCGGGGCGCGGTCCGCGGCCCCAGTCGGGGGGCAGGTCGGTGCGTCCGGCGCCGGTGAGCACGGCGTGCAGCAGGGCGTGCCGGGCGCCGGGCTGGAGCCGGACGTCGTCGGGGAGCAGCCGGGCGGCGCGGACCACCTGGTTGTCGAGGAACGGCGCGTGCAGCCGCTGGCCGGGCTGCTCGGCGGCGTGGACGAGCGTGCGGTAGGAGCGCGCGTGCCGGTGGAGGGCGTGCCGGGCGCGGTGCGCGCCTGGATGTTCCTCGGGCGCCGGTCGGCGCGCCGCCAGTCGGAGCCGCAGGGCGACCGAGGAGAGCGCCTCGTCGGAGAGCCAGCGGGCGGCCGGGCCGGGGACGCACCAGGCGAGGTCACCGGCAGAGCGGTCCCCCGCCGTGCCGGCCCCGCCCGGGACGTGCCGGGCCGTCAGCTTGGCCGCCGCGTCGTCCAGCGCCTCGGCGTACCGGACCCGGGAGAGCCGGTGGGCGGCCCGGACCACGGTGAGCGGGGTGCGCAGCGCCCCGGTCAGCACCCCCGCGACGGCGCGGTCCGCCCCGGCCAGTGCGGCGACCGGGGGCAGCAGCTCGCGCGGGCGCCCGGCCCGGATCAGGTCGGCGAGCCGGGCGGGGTGCCCGTCCAGGACCTGCCGGGCGCCGTAGCCGGTGAGGTGGTCGGTGCCGCCGACGTCGAAGCGGGCCTCGGCGCGGGAGGCCGCGACGAGCTCGGGGCCCGGCTCGTCGGTCAGCCGGCCGGCCGGGGCGTCGGCCCGCAGCCCGGCGTACGGGAGGGTCCCGGGGCCGGGGTCGAGCACGGTGTGCCGCAGCCGGGGGGTGTCGGGGGCGAGCGCCAGGGTGGTCGGCGGCTCGGTCTCGCCGAGCGTGACGGCGGCCAGCTGTTCCGGCGGGGCGGGCTCCCGGGCCGCGGCTCGGGCCCAGGAGCCCTTGACCGCGCCGTTCCTGGCGACGCCGGCGCCGCCCGCGCCGGGCCCGGGCGCGGCGCTCGCGGGTGCGGGCGGCAGCGGGACGGCGGCGGCCAGCAGGGCGACGGTGGCGGAGGCGGTCCCGTAGGAGAGGTCGACGCCGAGCCGGGCGCGGGCGGCGGCGCCGGAGGGTGGCGCGGGCGCGGTGGTGCGGACCCGGGAGCGGACGGACTCCAGCAGCGCGCGGGTGAGTTCGCGGACCGCGGGCGCCTCGTCGCGCGGCTGCTCGCGGACGGCGGGATCGTCGTACGCGGACAGGTAGGGACGGCCGCCGCGGACGGCGAGCACGTGGCCGGGCGGCACCTGCTGGACGCCCAGGTACGGGGTGCCGCTGCCGAGCGCCTCGGGCGATTCGGGGCAGGCGAGCCGGGCGGCCAGGTGGCCGGTGTCCAGCGGGGCGCCGACCAGGTCGGCGAGCGGGAGGGCGGCGGTGGCGTAGGCGGTGCCGCCGGCCCAGGGGGTGTGGAAGACGGGCTGGGCGCCGGCCAGGTCGGTGAGCAGCAGGGTGGAGCGGGTGCCGGTGCGCAGCACGACGGTGTAGCTGCCGGGCCAGGCGGTGAGGTGGCGGACGGCTCCGCCGCGGGCGGCGGCGAGGCCGGCGGCGAGTTCTGCGTCGGCGGCCCCGCAGTGGCCGAGGACGGCGAGGCGGGTGGTGGCGGGGGTGTCCTCGACGGGGTCGGGCGCGGTGGGGCCCGTGGTGACGGTGGCGGGCGCGCCGGGGCGGAGCGTGGCGAGGCGGATCTCCTCGGGGCGCCAGTCGCCGACGGCCCAGAGCGGGTCGGGGCCGGTCCACAGGGGGCGCGCGGCGATCGGCGCGACCGTTCCGGGCGTCTCGTGCGCGGGCGTGCCCGCCCGGAGCGCGCCCGTGCTCCAGCCCGTCAGCCACCGCATCGCGCCTCCACCCGACGAGGACCTCCACCCGAGCGGCGCGTCCACCGCCGGGCGGCTCCTCGCCGGTCCGCGGCGTGCCGTGGCGGCCGCCCCGTTTCCGGCGCGCCGTCAGGAGACATCGTGCCACCGGTCGGCGCATCCGTGGCAGGTGTCGGGGGTTCCGGTTCCGTGGCCGATCCCCTTGCCACCGAAGGGTGTTGACGTGCTCACGCACGTGACGGGGCGGGCCGGGCCTCCCCCTCCCCGGCCCGGACCGCCCCCCGCACCGCCTTGGCATGGGCATCGCGAGATGGCCGAAAGGCGTCGCCCGGTCCGGGAGGGCGTCCGCACGCCCTCCCGGACCCAGCCACCGCCCGCGGGGATGGAGGCGGCGGTGTCCCCCGGCCCGCCGGGTCCTCGACGGCGGGCCGACCCACGGGCACCAGCGAATCGCCGACCAGCCGGTCGGGCCAGGGGGCACGGCCGGGCGCACGTGAACACGGGACCGGAGCACGACGCTCCGGCGCGCGGTAATACCCACCCGCGCCGAGTGGTCCGGACCAACCCCGGCGCCCGGCCCGCGCGACACCGCCGGGTGCGCGATCCCGCCATCCGGAATGCGGCCTCTTAACCGTCGGAACGCGTCCGACTACTCTAGGTACAGCAGCTACGGCCCGGTGCCGCCCGGGCCCCGCGCACAAGGCCGCAGGAGGTGCCGCCGCCACCATGACCGTCAGCCCACGAGGACCGAACGAACGGCTCGGCACGCTCCTGACCCTCGCCCAGATCAGCAACGCCGGACTTGCCCGCCGGGTCAACGACCTCGGCGCCCAGCGCGGTCTGACGCTGCGGTACGACAAGACCTCGGTGGCCCGCTGGGTCAGCAAGGGGATGGTCCCGCAGGGGCCCGTCCCGCACCTGATCGCCACCGCCATCGGCGGCAAACTCGGCCGCCCGGTACCGCTGGAGGAGATCGGGCTCGGCGACACCGACCCGGCCCCCGAACTCGGCCTGGCCTTCCCGCGCGACGTCGCCGAGGCCGTCCGCTCCGCCACCGACCTGTGGCGGGTCGACCTCGACCTGCGCCGCGGCCCCGGCGGCGGACGCTGGAGCGACAGCCTGGCCGGCACCTTCTCGGTGGCCGCCTACGCGACGCCCGTCTCGCGCTGGCTGATCACCCCGGCGGACGGCTCGGTGGCCCGCGAGGTGCCGCGCTCCCCCAGCGACGCCTCCTCCTACCGGGTCGGCCACTCGGACGCCGCCAAGCTCCGCGAGGCCGCCCAGGAGGCCCGCCGCTGGGACTCCAAGTACGGTGGCGGGGACTGGCGTTCGTCCATGGTGCCGGAGTGCCTGCGGGTCGAGGCGGCCCCGCTGCTGCTCGCCTCGTACAGCGACACCGTGGGCCGGGCGCTGTTCGGCGCGACCGCCGAACTGACCAGGCTGGCCGGGTGGATGGCCTTCGACACCGGGCAGCACGAGGCGGCCCAGCGCTACTACATCCAGGCCCTGCGGCTCGCCCGGGCCGCCGCCGACGTGCCGCTCGGCGGCTACGTGCTCGCCTCAATGAGCCTGCAGGCCGGGTACCGGGGCTTCGCCGAGGAGGCGGTGGACCTCGCCCAGGCCGCCCTGGAGCGCAACCGGGGCCTGGCGACCGCCCGGACGATGAGCTTCTTCCACCTGGTGGAGGCGCGGGCCCAGGCCAAGGCCCGCAACGCGGCGGCGTGCGCGACGGCGCTCGGTGCCGCGGAGAGCGCGCTCGAGCGGGCGCGCGCCGGGGATCCCGATCCGGCGTGGATCGACTTCTACGCCTACGACCGCCTCGCCGCCGACGCCGCCGAGTGCTTCCGCGACCTCGGAGTGCCCGCCAAGGTCCGCCAGTTCACCCGGGAGGCGCTGGCCAAGCCCACCGAGGGCTACGTCCGCTCGCACGGACTGCGGCTGGTGGTCTCGGCGATGGCCGAGGCCGAGGCCGGCAACCTGGACGCCGCCGTCGCCGCCGGCGAACGCGCCGTCGAGGTGGCCGGCCGGATCTCCTCCCAGCGCAGCCGGGAGTACGTGGTGGAGATGCTGCGCCGCCTGGAGCCCTTCCACGGCGAGCGCCGGGTGCGCGAACTCGCCGAACGCGCCCGCGCGGTGACGGTCGCCCCGGCCTGACG
This sequence comes from Kitasatospora sp. NPDC051702, assembly GCF_040681575.1. Lineage (NCBI taxonomy): Bacteria > Bacillati > Actinomycetota > Actinomycetes > Kitasatosporales > Streptomycetaceae > Kitasatospora > Kitasatospora sp. NPDC051702. The sequence goes on along the minus strand of NZ_JBFAZB010000068.1, from coordinate 32,086 downwards.
GGGAGGCTCCCGGCGGTAATTCGGATGCACCGGCGGGAGGGGCCTGGCTATGGTCTCTCTCGTCCAGGTGCGCAGGCCGGGGTTACTTCCACTCCTAATGGGCAGGTCGCGGGTTCGAATCCCGTCACCGGCTTCGGGCCGGTGTAGCTCAGTGGCCAGAGCAGCTACGTCACCTCAGCCGCCTTCGATCTCTGGACACCCACACGTGAATACGTTTTCCGCACCTCCCGGTGCGCCGGCAGCGGTTACTTCGGTCGAGTGCCCCCGTGGGGCGCGTTGAAGCCGGATCTCCATCGACCGCGGCCGACTCCGATCTCGGGGGGCTGAGCGCCGGGGTGCCCGGTGCGCAGGCGGGGGTTACTTCGGATCTTGCGGTTCCGGGTTCGAGTCCCGGGCGTGCCGTGCGCGAGCGCGGCCGCTAGCTCAATCCGGGTAGAGCACAAGGCATACACCTCCGCCGACGTCGGCCTCCGGGCCGGCACGATCTCGGGCACCCCTTCCTCCGCCACGCCTCCCTCCCGCTCCGAACCAGCAGGCCAGGGGGGCTTCGCCATGTCCCGATTCAACGTCCGCAAGGCCAAGGCCGCACCGGCCTCGCCGGTCTCCACCACCGGCCGGCGCGCCCGCAACCACAACGGCGGCACCGGCCACGTCCGGGACCGCAGGTCCGAGCTCTTCCTGCTCGCCGTCGCCAACACCGTCGGCCAGGACACCTTCCACGAGCGCGCCGACGACCGCGACGACCGGTACGCCGCGCTGGTGCGCGAACTCGCCGTCGCCGATCCCGAGTGGACCCTCGGGCTGCTGCGCTGGCTGCGCCACGGCGCCCAGCTCCGGACCGCCGCACTGGTCGGCGCCGCCGAGTTCACCCGGGCCCGGCTGGACGCCGGTGCCCACGGCCACTCCCGGCAGGCCGTCGACGCGGTGCTGCGGCGCCCCGACGAGCCCGGCGAGCTGCTCGCGTACTGGACCTCGCGCTACGGCCGGGCGCTGCCCAAGCCGCTCAAGCGCGGCGTCGCGGACGCCGTCCGCCGCCTCTACGACGCCCGCGCGCTGCTGAAGTACGACACCCCGGGCAAGGGCTACCGCTTCGGTGACGTCCTGGAGCTGACGCACCCGGCCCCGGACCCGGCGAAGCCCTGGCAGGGGGCCCTGTTCGCGCACGCGCTGGACCGCCGGCACCGGCCGGAGGAGGCCGTCCCGCCCGCGTCCGACCCGCTGCTGACCGCCAACCGCGAACTGCTCGCGCTGCCGGTCGGCGAGCGGCGGGACGCCGTGACGGGGCCCGGCGGCGCCGAGCGGGTGGCCGCCGGCGGGCTGACCTGGGAGGCGCTGGCCGGCTGGCTGCAGGGCCCGCTGGACGCGGCCGTCTGGGAGGCCGTCATCCCGTCGATGGGCTCGATGGCGCTGGTGCGCAACCTGCGCAACTTCGACCGGGCCGGGGTGTCGGACGCGGTCGCGGCCGACGTCGCCCGGCGGATCGCCGACCCGGGGGAGGTCCGGCGCTCGCGCCAGTTCCCGTTCCGGTACCTGGCCGCCCACCGGCAGGCCCCGTCGCTGCGCTGGGGGCACGCGCTGGAGACCGCGCTCTCCCACTCGCTCGCCAACGTGCCCGCGCTGCCCGGCCGGACGCTGATCCTGGTGGACCGTTCAGGCTCGATGTTCGACCGGCCCGACGGCCCGACCCAGCTCAACCGGGCCGACTCGGCGGCGATCTTCGGCACCGCGCTGAAGGTCCGCGCCGCCGACGCCGACCTGGTCGAGTTCGGCAGCACCAGCCGGGTGGTGCCGGTCGCCCGGGGCGAGGCCGTGCTGCGGGTGCTGGAGCGCTTCTCCAGCCTCGGCGGCACCGACACCGCCGACGCCGTCCGCGCGCACTACCGCGGCCACGACCGGGTGGTGATCGTCACCGACGAGCAGACCGGCCCCGGCCGCTGGGGCCGCGACCCGCTCGCCGCGGTGCCGGCCGCGGTGCCCGTCTACACCTGGAACCTGGCCGGCTACGCCCTCGGCCACGGCCCCAGCGGCGGCGCGAACCGGCACACCTTCGGCGGCCTCGGCGACGCCGCGTTCCGGCTCATCCCGCTGCTGGAGGCCGGGCGGGACGCCCGCTGGCCCTGGGAGGCCTGAACCGCCGGAGCGCCGGGCCCGGGACGGGCGGTCGGGGGGCCGCCCGCCCCTGGCCCGGCGCGCCCTCGACCCGGCCCGCCCCGCGTGGCAGCATCGGCGGCGGGGGGCGGACGGACGGCGAGGAGCTGGCGGTGGCGCACGACGTCGACGTGCTGGTGGTGGGCGGCGGGATCGTCGGCCTGGCCACGGCGTACGCGCTGACCCGGGCCCGACCGGGCCTGCGACTGGCGGTGCTGGAGAAGGAGCCCGGCTTCGCCGCGCACCAGACCGGCCGCAACAGCGGGGTGATCCACAGCGGCGTCTACTACCGCCCCGGCTCGTACAAGGCCCGCTACGCGGTGACGGGCGCCGCCGAACTGGTGGCGTTCTGCCGGGAACAGGGCGTCCGGCACGAGGTCACCGGCAAGCTGATCGTGGCCACCGACGAACGGGAGCTGCCCCGGCTGGCCGCGCTGGCCGGACGCGGGCGGGCGAACGGCATCCCGGTCACCGAGCTGGACCGGGCCGGGATCACCCGGTACGAACCGGAGGTCACCGGACTGGCCGGGCTGCACGTCGGCACCACCGGCATCTGCGACTTCCCCGCCGTCGCGATCGCCTACGCCCGGCTCGCCCGGGAGGCCGGCGCCCGGCTGCACCCCGGCTGCGAGCTCCGCGCCGTGCACCGCCGGGCGGACGGCGTGACGGTGCGGACCTCCGACGGGGAGCTGCGCTGCCGGGTGCTGGTGAACTGCGCCGGGCTGCACAGCGACCGGATCGCCCGGCTGGCCGGCGACGACCCCGGCGTGCGGATCGTGCCGTTCCGCGGCGAGTACCACGAACTGGCCGAGGGCCGGCGGGGCCTGGTGCGCGGCCTGGTCTACCCGGTGCCCGACCCGGCCTTCCCGTTCCTGGGCGTGCACCTCACCCGGGGCGTCGACGGCGGCGTGCACGTCGGCCCGAACGCGGTGCCCGCCCTCGCCCGCGAGGGGTACGACTGGCGCACCGTCCGGCCGCGCGACCTGGCCGGCACGCTGGCCTTCCCCGGTGCCTGGCGGATCGCCCGGCGGCACTGGCGGTACGAGCTGGGCGAGTTGCACCGCTCGCTGTCCAAGCGGGCGTTCACCGAAGCCGTCCGGCGGCTGCTGCCCGCCGTCACCGCCGAGGACCTGGTGCCGGCCGGCGCTGGCGTGCGGGCCCAGGCCGTCGCCCGGGACGGCTCGCTGCTGGACGACTTCGCCTTCGCCGGCTTCGACCCGGCCGACCCGCGCTCCCCGCGCCGGACGGTGCACGTGCTGAACGCGCCCTCCCCCGCCGCGACGGCCTCGCTGCCGATCGGCCGTGAGGTGGCCCGCCGCGCGCTGGCCGCGCTGGAGGCCGGCGGATGAGCCGCGTCACAGGCCCCGCCGGGCGCCGCCGGCGGCCCCGTAGACTCGGGTGATTGTGACTGCCACCGCCCCGATCCCCCAGCCCTCGCCGTCCGCCCGGCTGTCCGCCGCGCCGGCCGGCTACCCCGCGCCGATGTACCCGCACAAGGCCACCGAGGCCCAGCACCGCGAGCGGCGCATCCGCAGCTTCCAGCCGCGCCGGGGCCGGATGACCAACGCCCAGGCGGGCGCCCTGGACCGGGGCTGGGAGACGTACGGCATACCGATCGACGGCAGCCCGCTCGACCTGCGGCAGCTGTTCGGCGGGCTGCCGGTCACCCTGGAGATCGGCTTCGGCATGGGCGAGACCACCGCCGCCATGGCCGCCGCCGACCCGTCCGCGGGCATCCTCGCCGCCGACGTCCACACCCCCGGCCACGGCAACCTGCTGGGCATGCTGGAGCGCGACGGGTCGCAGAACGTCCGGCTGGCCGCCGGTGACGCCGTGATCCTGCTGCGCGACATGCTGCCGGACGCCTCGCTGGCCGGCCTGCGGGTCTACTTCGCCGACCCGTGGCCCAAGCCCAAGCACCACAAGCGGCGGCTGGTCCAGCCGTCCTTCCTGGACCTCGTGCTGCCCCGGCTCGCACCCGGCGCCCTGGTGCACTGCGCGACGGACTGGGAGCCGTACGCGGAGCAGATGCTCGCCGTACTGTCCGACTCCCCGGAGCTGGAGAACCTGCACCCCGAGGGCGACGGCACCGGCTGGCTGGAGCCCGCGGACCACCCGGACGGCAGCGTCCCGGGCTACGCGCCGCGACCGGACTGGCGCCCGGTCACCAAGTTCGAGCGGGCCGGACTGGCCAAGGGCCACGTCGTCCACGACCTGCTGTTCCGCCGCCGCTGAACCCCCGCCAGGAATTCGAACAGGCCACCGCACGCTGACCGTTCGGGCGCGCCCCGGACGGACGACTCGTCCCGAGTCCTCCCGACCCGGGGGTGCGGTGGCCTACCCTGTGCCGCATGGGCAGTCCGTCCGGCGGCGGGTCCCGGGCCACCGTCCAGGCCGCCGCCGACGCACCGGAGACCGGCCCGCGCACCGGAGACACCCGGACCATCCCGGGGCCCCGGAAGCGTAGGGCCCGGCGTCCGCTGTCCCGGCCGGACGCCCCGTTCCCCACGACCCCGGCCCCGCCGCCCCGGCGCGGGCGGTCGGTGGCGCTCTCCTCGGTCACCGCGACCGCCGTGCTCACCCTGGTCGGCTGCGGAGTGCTGATCCTGCACCTCGTCCAGCGGCAGACCGGCACCGTCGGGCTGCTGGTCGGGATCGGCCTCGCGATGGTGCCGCTGCCGTTCGTGCTCGGCGCCCTGGCCTGGCTCAACCTGACCGCCCGGGTGCCACTGCGGCACACCGTGTTCTGCCTCGGCTGGGGCGCCTGCGCGGCCACCACCGTCGCCATCCTCGCCAACAACTGGACCGCCAGCTACCTCACCGCCCACCAGGGCGCGCTCGGCGAGCTGCTCGGCGCCGGCATCGCCACCCCGGTGATCGAGGAGACCGCCAAGGCCACCGCCCTGCTGGTGCTGCTGCTGCCGCTCGGCCAGCGGCTGCGCTGCCACGGCCGGCGCACCGGGCGGCCCTGCGACCCGCTGCTGCGCCGCCTGCCGGCGGCCCGGGTCCCCCGGCCCCACCCGCACCGCCCGGCCGCCCCCGGCCGGCTCCGGCTGCGCCCGTACCTGCGCCCGCTGCCGTACCTGTGCCCGGCCCCGGCCTCCGGCACCGGCCCGCACCGCCGCTCACGGCCGCGCACCCTGGCCGCCGGGGTGGTGCTCGGCGGGATGACCGCCTGCGGCTTCGCCTTCACCGAGAACGCCCTCTACCTGGGCCGGGCCTTCACCAGCGACCAGCGGCAGCGGCTGGACAGCATCGGCCTCGGCGACCCGCCCAGCCTGCGCGACTTCGACAGCACCGTGCAGACCTTCGTACTGCGGGCGCTGCTCTCCCCCTTCGCGCACCCGCTGTTCACCGCGCTCACCGGGATCGGCCTGGCCGTCGCCCTCACCAGCGGCCGGCGGTGGCTCTCCCGGCTGGCCGCACCGCTCGGGCTGCTCTCCGCGATGGCCCTGCACGGCACCTGGAACGCCGCCGCCGACCTCGGGACGGACGGCTTCCTGGTGGTCTACGGCGTGCTGATGGTGCCGTGCTTCGCCGCGCTGGTCTGCTTCGCCGCCTGGGCCCGGGCCCGGACCACCCGGCACGCGTCGCGCCGGGGACCGGAGCCCGGCGGGGGGCGTGCCGGCCGGGCCGCCCGGACCGTCTGAGGGGGGTTCCCCTCCGGGCCGCCCGCGAGGGGCGCCGGAGAAGCGATTTCCCATCGCGGCGACTTCCCCGTATTGTTGTGTTCACCGACGCGGGGTGGAGCAGCTCGGTAGCTCGCTGGGCTCATAACCCAGAGGTCGCAGGTTCAAATCCTGTCCCCGCTACTCAGTAGCACAAAAGGCCCGGAGGATCCGTCCTCCGGGCCTTTCGCGTTCCCCGGGCAAAGCGAGGCCACGGTCCTGCCACGAAGCTGTAACGGGGGCCCGTTCCAAGATCTGCTGTCCGTGGCCTCGACCATACTGAGGAAAAATTCATCCAGTTGGGGGCGGCCGGGCCGCGCCCGGATTAGGAAGCACCTCATGCTGTCGAAGCGCCTGGCCAGCACCGCCGCGATCTGCCTGCTCCTGGCGGCGGGCACCGCCGCATGCGGCGACAACAAGGGCGACACCAAGGGCGACGCCAAGACCGGCGCGGGCGCCGCGGCGGCCCCGCAGAAGCTCGACACCGACAAGCTGAGCGCGCAGGACATCGAGAAGCAGGCCAAGGACGCCCTCGCCGGCGCCACCTCCCTCAAGATCGCCGGCTCGATCGTCGACGAGGACGGCAAGACCGAGTTCAACCTGGCCGTGGACACCAAGGGCCAGTGCAACGGCACCATGTCCGCCGGGGACAAGGGCCAGTTCGAGATCATCAGCGACGGCAAGACCACCTACGTCAAGCCCGACAAGGCGTTCTGGACCAACCTCGGCGGCCCGAACGGCGCCCAGGCCGCGGAGCTGTTCAAGGGCCGCTACCTGACCGGTCCGGCCACCGACCCGAAGATGCAGTCGCTCGCCTCCGTCTGCAACCTCGCCGAGTTCAGCAAGAAGATCGTCGAGGACGACGGCTCGGACGGCAAGGCCGAGAAGGGCTCCGCCGGCACCGTCAACGGCGTGAAGACCTTCAGCCTCAAGGTCACCGACACCAAGGGCGAGGTCTCCACCATCCACGTCGCCACCGAGGGCAAGCCGTACCCCGTCCGGATCGAGCACACCGGCGCCAAGGACGGCAACGGCAGCGTCGACTTCAGCGACTTCGACAAGCCGATCACCGTCCAGGCCCCGCCGGCCGACAACACCATCGACTTCTCCAAGTTCGAGAACCAGATCAAGTCCGCCTGACCGGGCGCGGCCACCGCCCTGCGGACGCCCGGACGGTGGCCGCGAATAATCCGTTGCCCTCCCCGCGGTGGGCTGCCTATCGTGGCGGCACACTGAAAGGAGGTGATCCTGAGTTGAGTTCCTTCAGGATGCGTGAGGTGGCTGCTCGCTAGAGCCGCCCCTGCCTGCGCAGGGAGAGGCCCGAGGCCTCCGGCAGGCGAAATCCACAGCAGTCACCCGGCCCGCGGGCTCACCGGAACATCCCCGGTGCCTCGGCGCCCGGCCAGTGCACGGGCCGGCGCGGAGGAGCAGCCCGCGGGCTGTCTGCTGTCCGGAGGCGTCCGCACCACCCCCACCCCCCGATGTCACCCCCGCGGATCCGCGCCCGCCCGCGTCGTACCCGGGCCTCCCCCGGGTCGTTCCCGGGGTGGGGCCGCGGCGCTAGAGTCGGCGCGGGGTTCCGGAGCGGAGCGGCGCGGACACAGGGGGTGGGCGGCGATGACGAAGGCGCGGCAGCGGGGCGGCACGGCGGCCCTGCGGACGGCCCGGTGGGCCGCCACCGGGGTGCTGGCCGGGACGGGCCTGCTCGGACTGCTGCTGTTCTCGCTCGGGCGGGAGCACGGCTGGCAGGCCCTCGGCGGCGGCCTGGTGGTGACCGGCGCCTCCGCGGTGCTCGGCGGTGCGCTGGGCTTCCTGTTCGGGGTGCCGCGGGTGCGCGGCGGCGGCACCGGCGAGCCGCAGGGCTCGTACGCGCCGAACACCAACCTGGAGCAGGTGTCCGACTGGCTGACCAAGGTCCTGCTGGGCGTCGGGCTGACCCAGCTCGGCTCGCTCGGCGAACGGCTGCACCAGCTCGGCGCCGCGCTCTCGCCGGCGCTCGGCGGGGGCGAGGGCGCCGCCCCCTTCGCCGCGGCGCTGGTGCTGTACTTCCTGGTCTTCGGCTTCCTGGCCGGCTGGCTGGTCACCCGGCTCGCGCTGCCGCAGGTGCTGACCGACGCCGACCAGGCCCTCGACCTCTTCCTCGCCGGGCAGGACCGCGACCGCAAGGGCGACAAGGTGGGCGCCGACGACCTGCGGGTCCGCGCGATGCAGCAGCTCGGGCTGCTGGGCGGCAGCGCGGAACAGCCGGCCGCGCTGGCCGGACAGCTGCCGCCCGCCGCCTCCCCCTCGGCCGGGCCGGACGGCGTGGTGGCCGAGGTCCGCTCGACCGCGCGCCGCTCCGCGCTCACCTCCGACCAGGTGCGGGACCTCTACGCGGACGGGTCCGAGGGCCGGCGGATCCAGGCCCTCGCGCTGATGCAGGGCGACCCGTCGCTCGCCCACCTGCCGAGCGTGCTGGACGCGATCGAGCACCCGCGCTCGGGCTTCGAGCAGTACCACGCGCTGCTGGCCGCCCGCGGCCTGCTCTCCCGGCTGCCCGGCCCCGAGGCGCAGCGGCTGCGGGACGCGGTGGCCGGGCAGCTGATGCTGCCGGACGGGATCCCGTACGGGTCGGACCGCAGCTGGCTGGCCGAGAAGATACTGTCCCGGCTCGGGCCGGCGGCCTTCGTCCCAGCCCAGTCGGGCGGCGCCCAGGCGGTGCCGTCCCCGGATCCGGCCGGTGTTCCCGGTCCGTTCCCGGATCCGGCCGCGGCACCCGGGCCGGTGCCGGTGCCCGGTCCGGCCGCGGCGCCGGATCCGGGCTCGACCGGCGCTCCCTAGCTAGGACCCGTCCCGGGCGGCCCGGCGGCGGTGGTCGGCGGCCCGCAGCACCAGGAGGCGGCGGGTCCGGCCGTCCTCGGCGCGGGGGAAGCGGCGGATCTCGCTGGCGATGCAGCGCTCGCCGAGCGCGCGGCGCAGCGGGTCGAGGTGGCCGCAGCGGCGGCCGTGGCCGTCGTGCAGCGGCTGGACCCGGACCTCGCCGTCCGGGGAGGTGACCCGGACGAGTTCGGCCAGTGCGGCCACCTGCCCTTCGATGCCGAACCGTTCGGGGTAGGCGAAGAGCAGGTAGGCGCTCAGGGTGAGGGCGAAGGAGCCGTCGGCGAAGGGCAGCCGGGGCAGTGCGGCGGCCACGTAGCGCTGCGGGTGCGCGGCCGCGTCGGCGGTGAAGAGCCGGCGGGCGCGGTCCCAGCTGCGCAGGTAGCGCTCGGAGCGGTAGGGGTGCGGCGCCGGGTACAGGTGGGGCCGGGCGGCCATCGCCGCGGCCATCGAGGCCCGGGCGGCCAGCGCGTGGGCGGCGACCTCGGGGGCGGGGAGCACGTAGGCCGGGTCGGCGGCGATCACCCGGCAGCCCAGTTCGCGCGCTTCGGCGGCCAGCCCGGCCGCACCGCCGGGGCAGTCAAGCAACGGGCCGGGAAGGGCGGCGAGTTGGGACCGGGTGAGGTCGAACAGAGCGCAGTACTCGTCCAGTGGCCGGGAGGTGACGAGGACGGCGGCGTCCACCGCGACCGGGGCCTCGGCGGCCGGCCGGGCGGCGGGCCCGGCCCCGGTGCCCCGGTCGGCGGGGGTGCGTACGGCGGCCACCCGGCCATCGGAACACGCGGCGGCCCCGCCCGCATCCGGGGGTCTCCGGACGGGGGCGGGGCCGGTGTCGGCGGGCGGGGGTCGGCGGCCGGGCGGGGGTCAGCCGGCGAGCAGGCTCCGGGCGGCGGACCGGTTCACGGCGGTCAGGCCGCGGACCAGCTGCGCGGTGAGCAGGACGAGCAGCACGCCGGCCAGCGAGAAGGCGGCGATCTGCCAGGCCCCCTCGACGTAGTAGACGTGCCGGACGTGGTCGCTGTCGGAGAAGTCGAAGAGCCGGTAGCCGCGCCAGTCGGTGAAGGTCGGGAACACCCAGTGGTACGCCGGGTAGAGCGCCATCGCCCAGCCGAGCAGCAGGAACGTCGTCGTCATGGTGAAGCTGAAGACCGCCCACGGGAACATCACCACCTGGTGGAGCGCGGCCTTCCAGCCGGCCGGGTCGGCCAGCCGCGCGGTGATCGCGCCCCAGGTGCCCGGGCGGACCTGGCGCACCGGCTCCGGCTCGGGGACGTCCAGGCCCAGCATGCCGCGGGCGCGGGCCCGCTCCGTCCGGCCCAGGCCCCGGGCGGCGGTGGTCAGGCCGGCCAGCACGGGCAGGCCGAGGACGGTGACGACGGTGCCGAGCCCCAGGCAGAACAGGGTGATCACGAGGGAGAAGCCGACGACGGCCACCGGCAGGCCGGTGAGCGCGTAGCCGATCTCGCGGTAGTACTGCCCGGAGAACGGCGCCCGCCAGAAGGACGGCACCGACCCGGGCCGGCTGGAGCGGGCGGGGGTGCGGTACGGGTCGTCGCCGTAACCGCCGAGGACGTCCCAGTCGCGCTCCTGCATGCTTCGGCTGCTGCTCATGTCCCGGCCTCGGTCCCTCGTTCTCGGTTGCTGACCCGGCCAGTCTGGTCGAGCGGGCGGTGCGGAACGATCCGGGGACCCGGCGGATCGGGGGTGGGGTTAACCCCCCGGTCCGGGAGCGCGCTCAGCCGTGCGGACCGGCCGGGCGGGGTCGGCCCGGCGGGGTCAGCCGAGCCGGGTCGGCCTCGTGCGCCGGCCGGCCGGGCCGGCCCACTCCCCGGTGGTCAGCGCGTACCGGTGCGCGCCGGACCGGACGCCGCCCCCGGGCGGGTCGTGTCGGACCGGCCCCTGCGCCCGGAACCCGAGCCGGGTGAGCACCGCGGCGGAGGCCCGGTTGTCCACGTCGACCCGGGCGGTGAGGCGGCGCAGGCCGAGGGCGCCGAAGGCCAGCCCGCAGAGCAGGCCGACGATCTCGCCCGCGTGACCGCGTCCGCGGGCCCCGCGGCCGACCGCGTAGCCGAGCTCGGCGCAGCGGCCGGTGCCGAGGGTCAGGGAGGCGTGGGCGATCGGGGTGGCGTCCGCCGGGTCCTCGGCGTCCTCGCGCCGGGTGACGGCGAGCTGGTACGTCCGCCGTTCCCGCGCGAGCGCCTCCTCCAGGTAGAGCTCGATCTGGTCGGCGCAGGTCTCGCGGTCCCAGGGGTCGAACGGGAGGTACCGGGTGACCTCCGGGTCGCCGAACAGCGCGTGCAGCGCGTCCACGTCCCCGGGGGTGTGGTGGTACTCGCGGATGGCCAGCCGGGAGCCGGTGAGTCGTACGGGGACCATGGCTGGCGACCCTACCCCCGGCCAGCGGTTACCGTTCGGGCTATGAACGACGAAGACCTGCGGCTCGCCCCGCGCACCAGGGCCGCCGACCTGCTCGCCTGGGCGGCGGCGGAGGGCCGCGTCCCGGTGGCCGAGGGGCCGCTGCGAGCCGTCCTGGCCCTGCTGGAGCTGGGCGGGGGCAGGATGCACGACGGCTGGCCCGAGCTGACCTCGAACGCGGTGGAGCACCTGCTCTACGAGCGTCTCCACCTCTACGTCCAGCCCGGGCCGGAGACGGACCCGCTGGCGTACGGCGCCGCGGTCGAGCTGCTGGTGGACCACCAGCGGGCGGCCCGGCGGCTGAACGCCAAGCGGCAGGAGCGGCTGCACGCCGAGGCCGAGTGGCAGGGCGAGGTCGCGGCCGGACTGCTGCGCCGGGCCGACCTGGTGACCTGGCCCCGGCTGTACGCGCTGCTGCTGCACGCGTACGAGGTGGACGTCGCGGACCCGGCGGCGGTGCGGGCCTGGCTGGACGGCTTCCGGGAGCTGGCGGAGGAGGAGCGGCTGGCCGCGATCGCCGCGCTGGTCCCGACCGGCTGGCTGGACGAGCTGGACGAGCAGGGCTGGGGGCCGGCCCGGGTGCTGTCGGTCGGCATGGCGACGGACGGCGCGCGCCGGCTGCTGGAGCAGGGGCTGATGCGGCGCAGCTACCGCAACCTGGCGGAGCTGACCGCCGCGGGCCGGCCGATGCCGGACGAACTGTCCGGTGACTTCGGGGAGTTCGAGGAGGCTGCGGCGCAGGCCGCGCTCGACCTGTGCGGCGAGTGGACCGTCCCGGGGCTGGCGCGGCTGCTGCTGGAGGAGTTCCCGGACCTCGCACCGGAGCCGGGGCAGGAGGAGATCGACGCCTACCTGGCGGCGCTGCCGCAGGAGTAGCCGCCCGCGGGGCGCCGTGCCGGAGCCCCGGCCGCACGCGTGCGGCCGGGGCTCCGGTCCGTTCGGGTCCACCGCGGCCCGCCGCGGTCGACGGGGGTCGGCGGGGGCCGGCGGGTGCCGGCTCAGCGGGTGCCGGCGGGAGGATCGGCTCAGGGGGTGAGGCCGCGCTGCTCCAGCCAGGTCTCCGGGTCGACCGGGGCGCCGCCGCCGGGGCGGACCTCCAGGTGCAGGTGGGGGCCGGTGACGTTGCCGGTGGCGCCGACCTTGCCGATCTGCTGGCCGGAGGTGACCTTGCCGGAGCCCTTGATGATCGAGGAGAGGTGGCAGTACCAGATCTCGGTGCCGTCGGGCAGGGTCTCGACGATCCGGTAGCCGTACGAACCGGACCAGCCGGCCGAGGTGATGGTGCCCTGGCCGACCGCGAAGACCGGGGTCCCGGTGTCGGCGGCGAAGTCCAGACCGGTGTGCAGGTGGGCCCAGTAGCGGGCGCTCTGGCCGTAGTGGGCGGAGAGGTTGTAGTCCTTCACCGGCAGGGTGAGGGCGGCGGCCTTGGCCCGCTCGGCCTCCTCGGCGGCCCGCTTGGCCTCGGCCTCCTTGGCGGCGGCCTTGGCCTCGGCCTCCTTGGCGGCCTGGACGCGGGCGCCCTCCTCGGCGGCGGTGCGCTGGCTGTCGGCCTGCTGCTGGATCCGGGCGGCGAGCGCGAGCCCGGGGTCGGCGGAGAGGGCGACCGGGGTCTCGTCGGGGGCCTCGACGGCGGGCGCGGCAGCCGGGGTGGCGGAGGCGAAGCCGGTGGCGCCCAGGGTGGCCGCGACGGCGGTGACGCCGAGCAGCGGGGAGGCTCCGCGGGTCTGACGCGGCATCCGGTGCCGGTTGGCGTCGGCTTCCGGGGCGGGGTGCTCCAGGTCGGCCATGCCGGGGTGGTCGAGGAGCCGGGTACCGGCTGCGGGGCCGGCCGGGTGTGCCGGGGTGTGCGTCGACGCCACGGAGGCGCGCTCCTTTCCTTCCTTCGCGCCTACCGGGTTAGCTGACGGGTTCGGAGCAGGAAGGTCTCCTACGGCCGGGCCTGGGCCCCGCCGATTCACCCCAAGGAACGTGGTTCCCCGGCTCCCTGGCCTGCCCGGAGGCCGGCCGGCGGGATTAGGCGACGGCGCACGGTGCCGTCTGGGTACGGCGTTGACGACCGCGCTGCGTTATCAAACGTTAATCCTAGGGCGCCCCGATTCCAAGCCGTCCGCCCGGGACGACCGCAGATGACCAGGGCGCTCTGGTAGGTGATGGCGGGTTTTGTCCCCATTGACCGGCATTGAGCCGCTCGACGTGATCGAACGTCAGCGAACGACCCCCCATCTGAGTACGCCTACTCATGTGCGGACCGATCACCCCGCCGCATCCTGACGCCATGAACGCACCGATGCAGTCCCGCACCACGGCCGCGTACTACATCCAGGCCGTGCTCTCCTTCGCGCTGTCCGGCGGAGCCCTCGCCGTCGGGATCGCCTACCTGCCGGTCGGCGGCTGGACCCGCGCCTTCCTGGCGATCGGGCTCCTCTACACCGTCACCTCGTCCTTCACGCTCGCCAAGGTGGTCCGGGACCGGCAGGAGACCAACGAGATCGTCACCCGGGTGGACCAGGCCCGGCTGGAGAAGCTGCTCAGCGAGCACGACCCGTTCAAGGTCGACGGGGTCTGAGCGGGCACCGCGGGACCCCGGGGGCGGACGGCACCGAGGGCTTGACGGCTAAGGCTATTAGCCTTAGCTTTATGGCTATCGGCAGACGCCGACGACCCGCAGCGGCGGTCCCAGGAGGCCCACCATGAACGCCACCAGCGCCACCAGCACCCAGTACCTCGACGTCCCCGGCGGGCGCATCGCCTACGACGACACCCGGCAGGGCGACGGCGCCCCCGTCGTCCTGCTCCCCGGGATGCTCGACACCCGCGCCGCCTACCGGCACCTGCACCCGCTGCTGACCGCCGCCGGCCACCGCGTCATCACCATGGACCTGCGCGGCTTCGGCGAGTCGTCGATCGTCTGGGACGACTACTCACCCGCCGCCATCGCCACCGACGTCCTGGCCCTGCTGAACCACCTCGGCATCGAACGCGCCGTGCTCGTCGGCAACTCCTACACCGGCGCGACCGTCGTCAAGGTCGCCGGTGACGCCCCGCAGCGGGTCGCCGGGATCGCCCTTATCGACGCCTTCGTCGAGAACCCCCCGGCCAACGCCCTCATGCGCGGCGTCGTCCGCGCGATGGGCGCCCTGATCGTCCACTGGCCGGCCTTCTGGGGCTTCTACCACCGCAAGCTCGCCTTCCCCGGTGCCAGGCCCGCCGACTTCGACGCCTACGTCGACGGACTCGTCGCCGCCATGCGCACCCCGGGCCGCCGGACGGCCACCCGCGGACACGTCTCCGGCGACTCCGCGCCGATCGGCTGGACCGCCGCCGTCCGCTGCCCCGCGCTCGTCGTCATGGGCGGCAAGGACCCCGACTTCCCCGACCCGGAGGCCGTCGCCGACCGGCAGACCGCGGCGCTCGGCGCCCGGAAGGTCATGATCGAGGGATCCGGCCACTACCCGATGGCCGACGCCCCGGAGGCCACCGCCGGCGCCCTGCTGCCCTTCCTCGCCGAGCTCGCCTGACGCCTGACGCCCGGCCCCGGCCGCGGGCCCGCTCGCCCGAGCCCGGTCCGCCCCGCCGCGCCCGGGCCCGCCCCGGTCGTCCGCACCGCCCGCCCGCCCGTCCGCCCGTCCACGGAGAGACCGCACCATGCCCCGAGTAGGACTGACCCCCGACCAGGTCGTCGGCCACGCCCTCGCCCTCATCGACGAACAGGGCTCCGAAGCCCTCACCCTGGCCGCCGTCGCGGCCCGGGCCGGGGTCGCCACCCCCTCGCTCTACAAGCACGTCAGCGGCGGGCTCGCCGAGCTGCGCCGGCTGCTCGCCGTCCGGGTCACCGAGGAGCTCGCGGACCGGCTGGCCGAGGCCGCCGTCGGCCGCAGCGGGGACGACGCCGTCGCCGCCGTCCTGCGCGCCTACCACGCGTACGCCGCCGAGCACCCGCACCGCTACGCCGCGCTGCCCCAGGCCCCGCAGCCCGACGACGACCTCTCCCGCGCGGCGGCCCGGCTGGTGGGCGTGATCATCGCCGTCCTCCGGGAGTACGGCCTCGACGGCCCGGAGGTGATCCACGCGGCGCGCACCGTCCGCTCCGTCGCCCACGGCTTCGCCTCGCTCTCCATCGCCGGCGCCTTCCAGCTCGCCGAGGACCTCACCACCACCCACGACCGGCTGATCAGCACCCTCACCACCGGCCTGCGCTCCTGGCCCTCGGCCTGAGCCCGCCGCCGGGGCGCCGACCGGCCCGGGCCCGCGGCGGGGAGGGCGGGAGCACCGGTGCCGGTGGGGCTGCGGGGGCGCCGTTCACCCGCTTCAGCACCCACTTGAGAAATAAGGTATTAAGAATTAAGTGCCCCTCCGGGCACCCAAAGGGCACCCACCACCCTCCTCGGAACGGAAAGGCCGGGTATCCGATGGACCTGACCTCGCCGTGGCTCCCCCCGTCCGAGGACGACAGCCGGACGCAGCCCAGCAGTCCGGGCGGCCGCAGCGCCATGCGCTGCGTGCGCTTACTGCTCTCCTGCACCACCGCCGCCGAGCTGCTCGGCACCGTCCTCGCCGAGGGCCCCGGCTGGATCACCGGCGAGGGTTCCGCGCTCTACCTGCTGGACCCGGCCGGAATGCTCCGGCTGACGGCCTCGCACGGCCTGCCGGACTGGGCCCACGAGCGGTACAGCACCGTCGACCCGGCCGGCGACCTCCCCGCCGCGATGGCGCTGCGGCTGCGCCGCCCCTACCTGCTCACCCCCGAGCACACCAGCGTCGACTACCCGAACCGGAACGCCGGCATGGGTACCGGGATGGTCGCCGTGATCACCCTGCCGATGATCGTCGACGAGCGGCCGGTCGGCGTGCTCGCCCTGGCGCTGGCCCACCGGGGCACCGTCCCCCGCCGCGACCTGGACGTCCTGGAGACCATCGGCGACGCCTGCGCCCACCGGCTGTCCCACCTGCTCGACCACGCGGACGCCCGGCGCCCGCAGGGCCCCGCGCCGGCCCCCGAGGACTCCGGCCGGCCCGCCGGCCTGGCCCACCCGATGCTGTCGCTGGCCGTCCGGGCCGCCGGGCACGGCGCCTTCGAGCGCGACCTCGTCACCGGGGAGAGCTACTGGGACGCCGAGGCGTTCCGGATCACCGGCCAGCCGGCCGCCCCGGACGGCGCCGCCCCGGAACTGGACCGGATCGTCCACCCCGAGGACCTGCCGGACGTCCAGGCGGCGGTCGCCGAGGCGCTCGCCACCGGCGGGCGGTACCGGATCGCGTACCGGGTGCTGCGCGGGGGCGGCCGGGCGGCCAGCATCGAGGAGACCGGCGAGGTGATGCTGGACGTCCACGGCCGCCCCGTCCGGATCGCAGGGCTGTTCGCCGACCGCGAGCACGGCCGCAGGCCCGGGCGGGAGCGCCCGGAGGAGCCCGCGGGTGCTCCCACCGGCCCCGGCTCGCCCACCGCCCGCGCCGGCGCCGCCCCCGCCGGCGCCGCGCCCGACACGGCCCGGCGCGACGCCCCGGCCACCGCCCGGACCGCCCTGCTGCTGGCACTCACCCGCGCCCTGTCCCGGGCGGTGACCGTCCGGGACGTCACCACCACCGTCACCGACGTCGCCCGACCGGCCTTCGGCGCCGCCAGCATCGTGCTGGACCTGGTGGACGAGGGCCGGCTGCTGCCCGTCTCGCACACCGTGTACGGGGGCCCGCGCCGCACCGAACTGACCCGGCTCGCGGACCTCTCCGAGGGCGTGATGCAGCACGCCCTGACCCGCTCCGCCCCGCTGTTCAGCGAACCCGGCGCGGCCCGCGGCCAGCGCGGCCCGCTGACCCCGGCCGCCTGGGCGGTGCTGCCGCTGATCGCCTCCGGGCGGCAGGTGGGCTCCTGCCTGATCACCTTCGCCACCGAGCGCGCCTTCAGCCGGGAGGACCGCACCCTGTACTCGGCCTTCGCCGGGATCCTGGCGCAGTCCCTGGAGCGGGCCCGGCTGTACGACACCCACCACCACCGGGCCACCCAGCTGCAGCGCGCGATGCTCCCGCGCACGCTGCCCCGGCTGCCCGGGATCGCCAGTGCCGCCCGCTACCTGCCGAGCACCGAGGGCATGCAGATCGGCGGCGACTGGTACGACCTGCTCCGGCTGCCGGACGGCCGGATCGGGCTGGTGATCGGCGACGTCCAGGGTCACAACGCCGAGGCGACGGCGGTGATGGGCCAGCTGCGCAGCGGTCTGCGCGCGTACGCGACGGACGGGCACGACCCGGCCGCCACGCTGGCCCGGACCAGCCGGCTGCTGGCCGAGCTGGACACCGACCTGTTCGCGACCTGCCTCTACCTGACCCTGGACCCGGCCGACGGGGCGCTGACCGCCGCCCGGGCCGGGCACCCGCCGCCGGTCCGGGTCGCGGACGCCCGGGCCGTCGAGCTGGACGTGCCGGGCGGGCCGCCGCTGGGCGTGGACCCGGGGCAGCCGTACCCGCTCACGGTCGGCCGACTGGCGGTCGGCGAGACGCTGCTGGCGTACACCGACGGACTGGTCGAGGACCGCGAGGAGGACTACGACGAGTCGGTGCAGCGGATGCTCGGCGGGCTGGAGCTGTGGGCCCGCCGGACCGGCCCGGACCGGATCGGCGCGGCGCCCGCGCTCGAACGGCTGGCGGACCTGCTGACCCTGAACGTGACCGAGCGGCGGTCCCGGCCGGACGACGTGGCCCTGCTGCTCCTGCACCGGACGTCGCCCCTTCCGTAACACCGTGCACACGTTCCCCCCACATCACCGGATGCGACTCGGCCATTCGCGACCCGCTCCGGGCCCGGCCCCACGAGCACCCGGGCGGGGCGAATCGTCCCCGGGCGCCCCGATCGCGTCCGAACGACGCCGGTTTGACGCCGTATTGACTGGATATTGACGAGATCCGGTCACTTGGCGAGATCCGTTCACACCTTCGTAGGATCATCACCCTAGAATTCGCCGCGTGACGATGACTCAGTGGTGCGCAACGGCAACCGGCGTGCTCGCCGTCCTCGCCCTCGTGGCCGCCGCGCGATACCGCGCCGTGTCCGTCACCCACCGCCGCCGCGCCGACCGGCTGCGGCGCGACCTCGCCCGGCTCCGGGAGGAGCTCGGCACCGAACTCTCCCGCCGCGGAGCCGACCTGGCCGCCGTCCAGCAGGAGCAGGAGCACACCGCCTCCACCCAGCGGGCCTTCCTCAGCGTGGCCCGCCGCATCCTCGTCATGGCCCACGACCAGCAGGCCCTGCTCGACGAGATGGAACGCACCCACGACGACCCGGCACTGCTGGAGGGCCTGCTCAAGGCGGACCACGCCGCGGCCCAACAGGCCAGGCTCGCCCAGACCCTGGCCGTCCTGTGCGGGGCCCGGGCCGGCCGCCACTGGCCCGAACCGGTCTCCCTGGAGGACGTCGTGCGCGGCGCCCAGTCGCGGATCCTGCCGTTCCAGCGGGTGGTCGTCCGCAGCCGGATCGAGACCGCCGTCGTCGGCGCCGCCGCCGAGGCCCTGATCCACGCCGTCGCCGAGCTGCTGGACAACGCCACCCGCTACTCCCCGCCCAGCACCCAGGTGTTCGTCACCCTGATGCCGGTGCACAACGGCGCCGTCATCGAGATCGACGACGGCGGCGTCGGCATGCCGGAGCAGGCCGTCGCCAAGGCCGCCGACGCCCTGGCCGGGGGCAGCACCCTGGAGGTCTCCCGGCTGGGCGAGGTGCCGCAGCTGGGCCTGGCCGCCGTCGGCCGCCTCGCCGAGCAGTACGGCTTCCGGGTCACCCTCAGCTCGGCGCCGTCCCCGTACGGCGGCGTCCGGGTCGTCGTGCTGCTGCCGAACGCCCTGCTCACCGAACCGCTGCCGCCCACCGTCCCCGGCCTCGGACCGGACGACCGGGCGTTCACCGCCGACCCCCGCCCGGCCGGCCACCCCGCCGACCACCCCCTGGTGGAGGCGCCGCCGGCCGGCCGACCCCCCGCAGCCGCGGACACCCCGCCGCCGCTGCCCCGCCGGAGCCACCGGCGCGACCGCGCCGCCCGCCCCGCCCAGCACGCCTCTCCCCCGCCCCCGCCCGCCCCGCCGCACCGCTCGGCCCGGGACGCGCAGGCGTTCATGGCGATGTTCCAGGCCGGCACCGCCAGCGGCCGATCGGCCGCCCGCGCCCAGGCCCAGCCCGACCCTTCCCTGCCCGCCTCCCCCCGACTTCCCCAGCGCTCCGGAGAGTTCCATGACCACCACCCCTGACCTCGGCTGGCTGCTCGCCGACATCGTCAACGTCCCGCAGGTCCAGCACGCCGTCGTCGTCTCCAACGACGGCCTGGAGATCGGGCGCAGCACGAACATCGCGCGGGAGGACGCCGAACGGCTCGCCGCCGCCTGCTCCGGGCTGCAGTCGCTGGCCCGCGGCGTCGCCGTCGGGTTCGGCGGGCCGGCCAGCGCCACCCGGCAGATCATCATCGAGTACGGCGGCGGCTACCTGTTCATCGTCGCCGCCGGTGCCGGGGCGCACCTGGCCGTGGTGACCGGCGAGGCCGTGGACGCCGGCCTGGTCGCGTACCAGATGCAGGTCCTGGTCGAGCGGATCGGCAGCCACCTCACCAGCCCGCCGCGCGTCGACCACGCGGCGGGGGGGCACCGGTGAGCGGGCCGGTCCGGCCCTACGTCATCACCGGCGGCCGCAGCCGGCCCACCCGGGCCGAGCTGGCCGTCGAGAGCCTGGTCAGCGCGTTAGCCGACCCGCCGGAGCTCCCCGAGCACGCACTGCTCAACCGGGAGCACCGGCGCATCCTGGCGCTCTGCCACAGCCTGCTGTCCATCGCCGAGGTGGCGGCCCACCTGGGGCTGCCGCTCGGCGTCGTCAAGGTCCTGGTCGGCGACCTCTGGGACCTCGGCGCCGTGCAGGTGCTCCCGCCCGTCCCGCAGGCCGAACGCCTGCCCGCAACCCTCCTGGAAGAGGTGCTCGTTGGCCTCCGCCAACTCCGCTGAAGCCGGGGCCGCCCCCGGGACGACCGGGGCCCACGGCTCCACCGACGGCCGGTCCGGCGGGCCGCGGTACCTGCCGCCCTCCGTCCAGGGCGCGGTCAAGATCCTGGTCACCGGCCCGTTCGGGGTCGGCAAGACCACGCTGGTCGGCTCGCTCAGCGAGATCACCCCGCTGCGCACCGAGGAGACCATGACCGCCGCCAGCAGCGGCGTGGACGACCTCACCGGGCGCGCCGGCAAGACCACCACCACGGTCGCGCTGGACTTCGGCCGGATCACGCTCAACCCGCGGCTCGCGCTGTACCTGTTCGGCACCCCCGGACAGCAGCGGTTCTGGCCGCTCTGGGACGACCTGTCGCGCGGCGCGCTCGGCGCCGTCGCGATGGTCGACCTGCGCCGCCCCGACGAGAGCTTCGACGTGCTCGGCCGCCTCGAGGAGCAGCGCATCCCCTTCGCCGTCGCGGTCAACACCTTCCCGGACACCCCGAGTTACCCCGAGGACGAGCTGCGCTCGGCGCTCGACCTGCTGCCGGACGTCCCGATCCTGTACTGCGACGCCCGCGACCGGCGGCAGTCCTACGACCTGCTGATCGACTTCGTCGACCACCTGCACCGCAGCTCGATCCTGGAGCTGCAGGGATGACCGCCCCCGATCCCGGCACCGCCTCCCCCGGCTGCCCGGTCGCGCACGGCGGCGGCCTGCCCGCCGGCGTCCCGCTGACCCCGCTGTACGGCCCCGCCGTCGCCGAGGACCCGCACGGCCTCTACGACCGGCTGCGCCGGCGCCACGGCCCCGTCGCCCCCATCGAGCTGGAGCCCGGGGTCGAGGCCTGGCTCGTCCTCGGCTACCCCGAGCTGCTCGAACTCACCCGCAACGAGGCGCTGTTCTCCAAGGACTCGCGCCGCTGGCGGGTGCCCGCCGAGGGCCGGCTGGCCGCCGACTCCCGGCTGCTGCCGATGACCTCCTGGCGCCCCACCCTGCTCAACCTGGACGGCGCCGAGCACCAGCGGCTGCGCGCCGCGGTCTCGGACACCCTCGCCCAGATCGACCACCGGAAGCTGCGCGAGACCACCGAGGCCTGCGCCAACGACCTCATCGACAGCTGGGGCCCGGACGGCACCGCCGACCTGATCTCCCAGTACGCCCGCCCGCTGCCGCTGCTGGTCTTCACCCAGCTGGTCGGCCTGCCGCGCGAGGCCGGGCCCCGACTGGTCGAGCTGATCAGCCACTTCGTGGACAGCGGCCCCGAGTCGGTGCGCGCCAGCGCCGAGTTCCAGGCGATCCTGGTCGACCTGGTCCGCCGCCGCCGCAGCGCCCCCAGCGCCGACCTGACCTCCTGGCTGCTCGCCCACCCGGCCGCGCTGACCGACGAGGAGGCCGTGCACCACCTGGTGGTGATGATGGTCGCGGGCAACGAGACCTCCATCAACTGGACCGGCAACACGCTGCGGCTGCTGCTCACCGACCGCCGCTTCCGGGCCACCCTCACCGGCGGGCGGCTCACCGTCTCCGACGCGCTGGAGGAGGTGCTCTGGCGCGACCCGCCGACGCAGAACTTCCCCGGCCGCTGGGCCACCGGGGACACCGTCCTCGGCGGCCAGTACATCAGCGCCGGCGACATGCTGGTGCTCGGCCTGGCCGCGGCCAACGCCGACCCGGCCGCCCAGGGCCTCGCCTCCGCCGCGCAGGGCTCGCTCGGCGGCAACCGGGCGCACCTCGCCTGGGGCGCCGGCCGGCACGTCTGCCCGGCCCAGCACCCCGCCCGGATCATCGTCGAGACCACCGTCGAGACGCTGCTGCACCGCCTGCCGGACCTCCAGCTCGCCGTCCCGCCCGCCGACCTGGCCTGGCGGCCGTCCCCGTGGTCCCGGGCCCTGCTCGGCCTGCCGGTGCTCTACAGCGCCTTCACCCCGCCCCGCCCGCCAGCCCCCGAGAGGCCCGCATGGACACCACCGTCGACGGCACCGCACCCGGCCGCGGAGCCGAGCCCGTCCGGCTCGACCCCTTCGGACGCGACCAGCACGCCGAGAACGCCCGGCTCCGGGCGGCCGGCCCCGCGGTCCTGGTGGAGCTCCCTGGCGGGGTGGTGGTCTGGGCGATAACCCACCACGACACCCTGCAGGCGCTGCTCGCCGACCCCCGGGTGGGCAAGAACGCCCAGCTCTGGACGACCTTCCGGGAGGGACGGCTGCCGCCGGGCTGGCCGCTGCTCAACTTCGTCACCGTGCCCGGCATGGTCACCGCCGACGGCGAGGACCACCGCCGGCTGCGCGGCCTGGTCAGCCAGGCCTTCACCCCGCGCCGGATCGCCGACCTGGCACCCGCGATCGAGGCCCGCACCGTCGCCCTGCTCGACGCCGTCGCCGAACTGGACGGCCCGTTCGACCTGCGCGAGCACTTCGCCTACCCGCTGCCGATGCAGGTGATCGGCGAACTGCTCGGCCTGGCGCTGGAGCAGCAGGACGCGCTGCACGAGCTGTCCGACACCCTGGTCTCCAGCTCCGCCACCCCGGAGGCCGCGATCGCCGCGCAGCAGGGCCTGTTCGCGCTGCTGGGCGCGGTGGTGGCGGCCAAGCGGGCCGAGCCCGGCGACGACCTGACCACCGACCTGATAGCCGCCCGCGAGAGCGGGGACCGGCTCAGCGAGGCCGAACTGGTCGGCACCCTGCTGCTGATGCTGGTCGCCGGGCACGAGACCACGCTCAACCTGATCACCAACGCCGTCCGGGCCCTGCTCGCCCACCCCGACCAGCTGCGCCTGGTGCTCGACGGCGAGCAGCCCTGGTCGGCGGTGGTCGAGGAGACGCTGCGCTACGACTCGCCGGTCGGCCAGTTCCCGCTGCGCTACGCGACCGAGGACATCGAGGTCGGGGACGTGGTGATCCGGCGCGGCGAGGCGCTGCTCGCCTCCTACGCGGCGGCCGGCCGGGACGCCGGGCACCACCCGGACGCCGACCGCTTCGACCTCACCCGGCAGCCCAACCGCCACCTCTCGCTCGGC
Organism: Kitasatospora sp. NPDC051702; assembly: GCF_040681575.1. Lineage (NCBI taxonomy): Bacteria > Bacillati > Actinomycetota > Actinomycetes > Kitasatosporales > Streptomycetaceae > Kitasatospora > Kitasatospora sp. NPDC051702. The sequence goes on along the minus strand of NZ_JBFAZB010000068.1, from coordinate 9,027 downwards.
CACGGCCCGCACTTCTGCCTCGGGTCCGGGTTGGCCCGGCTGGAGGCGGAGACCGCGCTGCGGCACCTGTTCGGGCGGTTCCCCGGGCTGGCCCTGGCCGAGGGCGCCGAGCCGGAGCCGATCACCTCGTTCGTCAGCAACAGCGTGCGGACCCTGAGGGTGACGGTCTGAGCCGTCCGGTTACCTGAGGCGGCCCGGGTCGTTCGGCAGTGCATGAAGAAACTCGCCACCCTGGCCGCCCTCACCATGGCGGGCCTCGCGCTCGCCGCACCGGCGGCGTCCGCCACCACCCAGACCGCGAGCTCCCCGGACGCCACCGGGGGCCTCACCGACGGCCTCAACCTCTCCCCGGCCGACCTCGCCATCCACGCCGCCGGCAAGCTGCCGGTGGTCGGGCACACCGCCCAGGAGGTGGAGGCCGTCGGCACCAACCAGATGAGCCACCCGGGCCTCAGCGGGCAGATCGGCTGACGCCGCCGGGCCGGCCGGGCGCCCCCGTCCGCCCGGCCGGCCCGCCGCCCGCGGGGTGCCGCCGTGGCCGGTCCGGCGGGATCCCGCCGGACCGGCCCCGTACTACGGGCGGTCCCTGGAGAGCTCGTTGAGTTCCGGGTAGGTCAGGCCCCCGTCGAGCGCGGCGTAGGTGCCCGTCCCGTACACCTCCTCGGCGGCCCGGCGGACCGCCGCGTACGCCGCCTTGAACAGGCCGGGGCCGAGGCTGATCCGGGCCACGCCGAGCTCCGCCAGTTCGGCGACCGACGGCGAGCCCGGTCCGGCCAGCACGTTCAGCGGGGCGGGCACCGCCGCGACCAGGGCCGCGATGGTGGCCCGGTCGGCCACGCCGGGCACGAAGACGCCGTCCGCGCCCGCCGCGACGTACGCCCGCAGCCGGCGCACCGCCTCGTCCAGCCGGCCCTCCGGTGCGCCCAGGCCGCGCAGGAAGACGTCGGTGCGCGCGTTGACGAAGGCCGGGACGCCCGCCGCGTCGGCGGCCGCCCGGGCGGCGGCGATCCGCTCGGCGGCGTCCTCGGCGGTGCGCTCCTCGTCCTCCAGGTTCACCCCGACCGCGCCGGTCGCCAGCAGGGCGGTGACGCTCCCGCCGACCCCGGCGGCCGTCTCCGCGTAGCCGGCCTCCAGGTCGGCGGTGACCGGCAGGCCGACCGCGCGGACCACCTGGGCGGTCCGCGCCAGCACCTCGTCCCGGTCGGCGCCGCCGCCGTCCGGGCTGCCCAGCGACCAGCAGACGCCCGCACTGGCCGTCGCCACCGCCCGGGCCCCGGCGGCGGCCACCAGCCGGGCGCTCGCCGCGTCCCAGGCGTTGGCCAGCACCAGCGGGTCGCCGGGGCGGTGCAGTTCCCGGAGCAGCCGGGCCTTCTCCTGCCGGTCCTTCGCGTCCACGGCGGTCACGTGCACGGTCCTCACTTCGCGGCCGGGCTGAGGCGGGTGGCCACGCCGATCCGGTTCCAGGCGTTGATGGTGGCGATCAGCGCGATCAGCTGGGCCAGCTCGGTCTCGTCGAACTGCGCGGCGGCCTCGTCGTACACCTCGTCCGGCACGTGGCCCGGGACCAGCATGGTGACCGACTCGGTGAGGGCCAGCGCGGCGCGCTCCCGGGCGGTGAACCAGGGGGTCTCGCGCCAGGCCGGGAGGGAGAGCAGGCGGTGGTCGCGCTCGCCGTTCTTCACGGCGTCGGTGGAGTGCATGTCGATGCAGAAGGCGCAGCCGTTGAGCATCGAGGCGTGCACCTTGACCAGCTCGGCGAGCACCGGGTCCAGACCCTGCCGGGAGGTGCGGTCCACGGCGGCCATGGCCCGGTAGAACTCGGGGGCCAGGGTCGGCAGGGAGAGGCGCGGGGCGGGAGCCGGGACGTAGGCGTCGGACGGGGTGTCGGTGGTCGTCATGACAGCCAGCCTAGGGAGCCGGTGGCCCGTTTCCCTGGTGCATTCGGGCTGCGGATCCTTGGGCCACTTCGGCCCGCCCGCCGGCCCCGCCGAGTCTGCCACGGACGGCCCGCGGCGGAGCGGGGTTCCGGCGTTCCGGTACGCGAACGGGCGTGCGAGGATCGCCGGTAGGACGAGGTCAGGGGGCCAGGATCGTGTGCACGGCGTTCGTCAGCATCGAGCCCGGGGCGGCGGTGCCGGTGCTGCTCCTCTCCGTCCGGGACGAGTACCTCGGGCGGGCCTGGCTGCCGCCGGACCACCACTGGCCGGACCGGCCCGGCCTGCTCGGCGGTCTGGACCTCGCGGCCGGCGGGACCTGGCTGGCCGCCGACCCCGAACGGCGCGTCGCCGCCTGCCTGTTGAACGGCTTCGGCCCGGCCGCCCCGGCCGGCACCCGGCGCTCCCGCGGCGTGCTGGCCCTCACCGCCGTCCAGGAGGGCGGCATCGGCCACCTCGACCTCACCCCCCACGACCCCTTCCACCTCGTCGTCGCCCGGCCGGACGGCGCCCGGGTCACCAGCTGGGGCGGCGGCCGGCTGGAGGAGCACGAGCTGCCGCCCGACCTCAGCGTGGTGCTCAACGACGGGCTGGAGGGCCTGTCAGCGAACCGGACCGCCTCCGAGCGGATCCGCGCGCTGATGGCCGCCCGCGCCGAGCACTTCCGGGCCCGCCTCGAGGCCGCGCCCCGACCGGAGCCGCACGGCGACGGCCCCGTCGAGCGGGCCTGGGGAGCGTGGCTGCCGATCGTCACCGGCGACGGGCTGCCGCTGGACGACGACGCCGCGCTGATCCAGCAGCGGGACTTCGGCGACGGCCGGATCTGGGGATCCTCCTCGATCTCCCTGCTCGCCCTCGGACCCGACCGGCTGCGCTACGACTTCGCCCCCGCGCCGGTGCCCGCCGGGGGCGGCGCGTGGCGCCGGGTGGCGCCCGGCCCGGACCGGCACGGCGGGTCCTGAGCGCCCCCCCTGCGCGCCGGTCCCCGACGGCACCCGACCCGAGCAGCACCCGACCCGAGCAGCGCCCCAGCGCCCGCTCCGGCCCGCGGTGTCGCGCAGACGTCCGCTCGGTGAACTTCTGGCGGCGGCCCTGCCGGGCGTCTACATGCCCGTAGTAGCTTCGCGGGGCTCCCCCGGATCAGACCCCCGAGCGAAGGTGCGCGATGTCCACCCTGACCTACCCCGAAGCGATAGGCGTCGGCCTGCTGCAGGGAGTGACGGAACTCTTCCCGGTCTCCAGCCTGGGCCACAGCATCCTGCTGCCCGCCCTCATCGGCGGGAGGATCCAGCAGGACCTCGACATGACCGCCGAGGGCTCCTCCTACCTCGCCGTGCTGGTCGGACTGCACCTGGCCACCGCGCTCGCCCTGGTGGTGTTCTTCCGCAGGGACTGGGTCCGGGTGATCAGCGGGTTCCTCAGCTCGGTCCGCCGCCGCAAGGTCTCCGACCGGGACGAGAAGCTCGCCTGGCTGCTGATCGTCTCCACCATCCCGGTCGGGGTGGCCGGCCTCGCCCTGGAGAAGGCGCTGCGGCACGCGCTCGGCAAGCCCGTCCCGGCCGCGGTCTTCCTCGCCCTCAACGGGCTCGTCCTGCTCGGCGCCGAGCGGCTCAAGCGCGGCGGCACCGGCCGCCGGCGGGCCGGGCGCGCCGCCCCGCCCGTCGAGGAGCCGGGGCTGGACCCGGCGATCGCCTCCGACCACCGGCTGGCCCGGCTCGGCTACGGCCAGGGCGCCTGGATCGGCGCCGCCCAGATCCTCGCGCTCTTCCCCGGCATCAGCCGCTCCGGCGTCACCATGAGCGCCGGCATCCTGCGCGGACTGCACCACGAGGACGCCGCCCGGTTCTCCTTCCTGCTCGCCACCCCCGTCATCCTGGCCGCGTCCGTGCTGAAGGTGCCCGAGCTGTTCAAGCCGGAGAACTCCGGCGTCCTCGGCCCGGTCGTCGCCGGCAGCGTCGCCGCCTTCGTCGCCGGTTACGTCTCGGTGCGCTTCCTCACCAAGTACTTCGAGACCCGCAGCCTGACGCCGTTCGCCGTCTACTGCTTCGTCGCCGGCGTCGGCAGCGCGGTCTACCTGTCCCTCTGAGCCGATCGCCCCGGGCTGCGATCGCCCCGCGCCGCGCTCACACCCGGGCCAGGACGCGGGCGAGTTCGACCGGCTGCGAGACCATCGGCCAGTGCCCGGTGTCCAGCTCCACCAGCCGCCAGCCGCCGCCCGCGACCAGCTCCACCACCACGGGCGGCGGCTCCGGCCAGTCCAGCAGGCACTTCACGTAGGTGGCGGGCAGCGCGGCCAACGGCCGCTCCAGCACGGCCGGTTCGGTCAGCGAGGAGCCCGGGTGCGGGGTCGCGCCGGCGACGATCCGGTCGATCTGCTCCGTCGTCAGCCCCTGCTCGGCGAACTCCGCCGCCGGCATCGGCGCCCAGAACCCGCCGTTCGCGGCGATCGCCGCCACCAGCGCGGGCGGCTCCGCGCCCTGGTCGGCGAAGGACTCGCCGTCCACCGGCACGTTGGCGTCCACGAAGACCACCCCGGTCAGCCGGTCGCCGATCCGCTCCGCGGCCTGCCCCACCGGGATGCCCGAGTAGCTGTGCCCGACCAGCACGACGTCCCGCAGGTCGAGCCGCTCCACCGCGGACACCACGTCCGCCACGTGCGTCTGCTGCCCGGCCGGCTCCCCGCGCCGCTCCGCCAGCCCGGACAGCGTCACCGGGTGCACCCCGTGCCCCGCCGCCCGCAGCTCCGCGCCGACCTCGTCCCACACCCACGCGCCGAGCCACGCCCCGGCCACGAGTACATAGTTCGCCATGCGCGGCACGGTAGCGGGTGGGTGCGACAGGGGCCGGCGGATCCCGCCGCCCGCCCGCCCGGGGCGGACCGGGTCAGAGGCTCGCGACCGCGGCCAGCACCACCTCGGCGACGGCGGCCGGCTGCTCGACCAGCACGGCGTGGCCGGCGTCCGGGACGGTCACCGTCGTCACCCGAGGGCAGGCCTCCAGGGCCGCGCGCTCGGCCGGCTGGAGGCCGATCTCGTCGTGGTCGCCGCGGACCACCCAGGCCGGCAGGCCGGTGCCGCAGAGCCGGTCGACGAGGGAGCCGTGCCGGTCCAGGTACTCGTAGTAGGCCCGGACGATCCGCCGGGCGGAACCCGCCTCGGTCAGACCGAGGTCGGCCGTCAGAGCGTCGGCCCGGTCCGGCGGCAGGCTGCCGCGCATCGTCCGGGGCAGTGTCCTGACCAGGGCGGCCCAGGCCGCCGCGCCGAGCCCGGGCACGTGCCCCACCTGGTCCATGACGGCCAGGAACCTCGCCTCGTCCCGCCGGGAGAAGGTCGGCGAGAGCAGCACCAGCGGCCCGGCGAACAGGCCGGCCCCGGCCGCCTCCAGGGCGACGTTGGCCCCCAGGCTGTGGCCCACCAGCACGTCGCAGCCGCGCTCGGCGGCGAAACCGGCCATCAGCCGGGCGTAGTTGTCCATCGACACGTCCGCGGGTGCGGCCGTCCCCCCGAAGCCGGGCTGGGTGACGGCCGTCAGCCGGATCCCGGCCGCGGCGAGCGACGGGTCGGCCAGCACGTCCTCGTACCAGACCGCGGAGCACATCCCGCCGGGGATCAGCACCACCCGGTGCCGGGCGTCGGCCGGACCGGCCTCCCGGACGTCCCAGTTCCCGTTCATGCGGCAGCGTTCTCGTTCATGCGGCAGAGTCTGGGCCCGGGGTCCGGCCCCGGCGGGGACAGTGCTCCGATCGGAGTGTGTCGGTCGCGCCGGGGCCGGACGGCCCGGCCGTCAGCCGGTGAGGCCGAGGGCGGCCAGCCGGGTCGGGTCGGTGAGGATGTCCAGCGCGGTGATCCGGCCGTCGTGGATGGTGAACGACATGACCGACAGCGCCCGGCCCCCGGCGAAGGAGACCACCCCGGGCGAGCCGTTGACCAGGACCGGACGGCCGTCGGCCGCGAAGCGGGCGAAGGTGATCGCCTGGGCGGCGACCTCGGCCGCACCGCGGCGCAGCACGCTCGGCACCAGCGTGCCGCCGTCGGAGCGGGCCACCACCTCCGGGTCGAGCACCGCGAGCAGCGCCTCGAAGTCCCCGCCGCGGGAGGCGGTCAGGAAGGCGTCCACCACCTCGCGCTTGCGCGCCGTGTCGGCGTCGGCGGCCGGGGTGGCGCCCTGGACGCGGCGGCGGGCGCGGCTGGCCAGCTGCCGGGTGGAGGCGCCGGTCCGGCCGAGGACCGGCGCGATCTCGTCGAAGGGCACGTCGAACATGTCGTGCAGGACGAAGGCCAGCCGCTCGGCCGGGGCGAGCGTCTCCAGCACGACCATCAGCGCTATGCCGACCGAGTCCGCCACCAGGATCTCGTTCACCGGGTCCAGCGTGGACAGCCCGCTGACCACCGGGTCCGGCAGCCGGACCTGTCCGTCCTGCTCGGGCAGCGGGTCCTCGCGACGGGAGGTGCGCGAGCGCAACTGGTCCAGACAGACCCGGCCGACGACGGTGGTGAGCCAGGCGCCGAGGTTGCGCACCCCCGTCACGTCGGTGCGGCTCATCTTCAGCCAGGCCTCCTGCACGGCGTCCTCCGCCTCGGCCACCGACCCAAGCATCCGGTAGGCCACGGAGCGGAGTTGGGGCCGCTCCGCCTCGAACCGCTCGGCCAGAAGAATTTCCTCGCCCATCTGTCACATCCTCGCGTCGGGATCCGTCGGTCCTGTGACGGACGCTAACCGACCACGAGGAGCAGACGATGACCACCGCTCGGATGAAGAACCCCGCCATGGTACTGCCCGAGGCCATGACCGGTATCCAGACCATCTACAAGGCGATGTACCAGGGGGGCGTCTCCCCGAAGGTGCTGGAGCTGGTGCACCTGCGGGCCAGTCAGATCAACGGCTGCAGCGCCTGCGTGTTCGCCGGCGTCACCGGCGCCAAGCAGCACGGCGAGACCGACGAGCGGCTGCACGCGGTCGCCGCGTGGCGGGAGGCGCCGTTCTTCTCCGACGAGGAGCGCGCCGCCCTCGAACTCACCGAGTCGGCCACCCGGATCGCCGACCGCTCGGGCCGGGCCGTCCCGCAGGACGTCTGGGACGCCGCCGCCGACCACTTCGACGAGGAGCAGCTCTCCGCGATCATCCTGATGATCGCGCTGACCAACTTCTTCAACCGCATCAACACCACCATCGAGGAGCCGGCCGGCGCCACCTGGAGCTGACCCCGGGCCGCGGGGCCGCCGCGCGATAATCGGGACGGACCGCGACCGCCCCGGACAGAACGGCCCCCATGAGCAGCTCCTGGACCTCCTTCGGCGGCGACCTGCACCTGGACCTCACCGAGCGGCGGGCCGCCGGTGCCGGGTTGCGGGTCGCCCTGGAGGACGCCCTGCGCGAGGCCGTCCAGGACGGGCGCCTCGGACCGGGCACCCGGCTGCCGTCCTCGCGGGCCCTCGGCGAGGACCTCGGTATCGCCCGGAACACCGTCGTCGAGGCGTACGGACAGCTCACCGCGGAGGGCTGGCTCACGTCCCGGCAGGGGTCCGGCACCACCGTCGCCCGGCGCGCCGCACCGCGCCCCGGGCGGCGGAGCACCCGGCCGTCGGCGCGGGGCCGGAGCGTCCGGCACGACCTGTCGGCGGGCCGGCCCGACCTCTCGCTGTTCCCCCGCACCGCCTGGCTCGCCGCGGCCCGCCGGGCCCTGGCCACCGCACCGCACGACGCCTTCGGCTACGGCGGGCCGCTCGGCCGGATCGAGCTGCGGCAGGCACTCTGCGACTACCTGGCCCGGGTCCGCGGGGTCCGCACCGACCCCGACCACCTGCTGATCTGCACGGGCGTCACCCAGGGCCTGGGCCTGCTCGGCGCGGCCCTGCGGGAGCGCGGCGCCCGCGGCATCGCGGTCGAGGGGTACGGCCTGCCCCCGCAGCACGCCGTCCTACGGGCCGCCGGGCTGAGCACCGTCGCACTGCCGCTGGACGGGGCGGGCGCCCGGGTCGAACGGCTCGACGGGCTCGACTCCCGGTGCGGCGCCGTGCTGCTCACCCCCGCGCACCAGTACCCGACCGGCTCGGCGCTGGCCGCCGACCGCCGGGCCGCCGCCGTCCGCTGGGCGCGCGAGCGGGACCGGTACGTCGTCGAGGACGACTACGACGGCGAGTTCCGCTACGACCGGCAGCCGGTCGGCGCGATGCAGGCGCTCGACCCGGAGCGGGTGGTGTACGCGGGCACGGCCGCCAAGAGCCTCGCGCCGGGCCTGCGGCTGGCCTGGCTCGCCCTGCCGGACGCGCTGGTCGAGCCGGTGGCCCGGCTGAAGGCGCTGGCCGACACGATGTCCCCGGTGCTCGACCAGCTGATCCTCGCCGAGCTGATCACCTCCGGGACGTACGACCGGCACGTGCGGCGCTGCCGGCTGCACTACCGGCGGCGGCGGGACCAGCTGGTCGCCGCCCTGGCGGAGCACGCCCCGCGGGTGCGGGTCACCGGCATCGCCGCCGGACTGCACGCCGTCCTGGAGCTGCCGCCGGGTTCGCCGTCCGAGGCGGAGCTGCGGGCCCGGGCCGAGGCCGCCGGGCTGGCCCTGGGGACGCTGTCCTGGCACCTCGCCGACCGGGCCGTCGGCGAGGGCGCCGCGCCGGCCCTGGTGATCGGCTACGCGGCCCCGCCCGAGCACGCCTACCCGGCGGCGCTGGCCGCGCTCTGCGAGCTGCTGCGCGAGCGGTGAGCCCGGCCGGGCCGGGCCGGTGCCGCCGGACGGGCGGTGCGGCGGGCCGCCGGAGGTCACCGACGGCCCGGGGCGGGTCACTTGTTGCGGCTGCCGAGCTCGAACAGCAGCATGATGAAGCCGGCGAAGACGTGGATGCCCGCGGTGTAGATCACCAGGCGGAGGTAGACCCGCTTGTTGGCCCACTTCCCGGCGTCCATCGTCTTCGGGCCGGCCGCGGTGTCCGCCGCGGCGGTCGGCTTGGCGGCGGTGCTGGTGGGATCGGCCATGGGGATCTCCTCCGGTTCCTGACGGTGGGAAGCTCCTATAGATCGTCAAGCGGTCTGTGGGAGCGATTCAGTGGTTTGGATCGTGCGGGGTAGGTGGCGGTAGATCTCGCGGGCGACGAAT
>NZ_JBFAZB010000067.1:0-39930 GCF_040681575.1 Kitasatospora sp. NPDC051702 | reverse complement strand
TTGATCAGGGCCATCTTGTCCTCGGGGGTGGCCTCGGCGAGGAAGTCGTCCACGCCCGCCTCCTCCGCGATCGCCTTGGCGGTCAGCGGGTTGTCCCCGGTGATCATGACGGTCTTGATGCCCATCCGGCGCAGCTCGTCGAAGCGCTCCCGCATGCCCTCCTTGACCACGTCCTTGAGGTAGATCACGCCGAGGGCCTTCGGGGCCGCACTGCCGATCCGGGACGCGACGAGCAGCGGGGTGCCACCCGCGGCGGAGATGCCGTCGACGAGCTCGGCGATGTCCTTGCCGACCGTGCCGCCGTTCTCGGTGACCCAGTTGGTGACCGAACCCGCCGCGCCCTTGCGCACGGAGTGAACGCCGTCGCTCTCGTCCAGGTCGACACCCGACATCCGGGTCTGGGCGGTGAACGGCACCCAGGTGGCGTGCGTCAACTCGCCCTGGGCACGGGCCCGCAGACCGTATTCGGTCTTCGCGAGGACCACGATCGAGCGGCCCTCCGGCGTCTCGTCCGCCAGCGAGGACAGCTGCGCGGCACTCGCGAGTTCCCCGACGGTCACGCCCTCGGCCGGCTGGAACTCGGCGGCCTGGCGGTTGCCCAGGGTGATGGTGCCGGTCTTGTCCAGCAGCAGGGTGTTGACGTCGCCAGCGGCTTCGACCGCGCGCCCCGACATTGCCAGCACGTTGCGCTGCACCAGGCGGTCCATGCCGGCGATACCGATCGCGGAGAGCAGCGCGCCGATGGTGGTCGGGATCAGCGCCACGATCAGGGCGACCAGGACGATCATCGACTGCGGGGCGCCGGCATAGGTGGCCATCGGCTGCAGGGTGACCACGGCGACCAGGAAGACGATGGTCAGCGAGGCCAGCAGGATGTTCAGCGCGATCTCGTTGGGCGTCTTCTGCCGGGCGGCGCCCTCGACCAGGGCGATCATCCGGTCGATGAAGGACTTGCCGGGCTCTGAGGCGATCTTCACCACGATGCGGTCCGACAGCACCTTGGTGCCGCCGGTGACCGCGCTGCGGTCGCCGCCGGACTCGCGGATCACCGGCGCGGACTCGCCGGTGATCGCCGACTCGTCGACGGACGCGACGCCCTCGACGACGTCGCCGTCACCGGGGATGATCTGCCCGGCCTCCACGACGACGTGGTCGCCGAGCCTGAGTGCGGTCCCGGGCACCTCCTCCTCGGCCTGGCTCTTGGGCCAGTCCAGCAGGCGACGAGCCTTGGTTTCGGTCTTGGTCTTGCGCAGGGTGTCGGCCTGGGCCTTGCCGCGGCCCTCGGCGACGGCCTCGGCCAGGTTGGCGAAGACCGTGGTCAGCCAGAGCCACACGGTGATGGCCCAGGCGAACACGGACGGGCTGGCGATCGCGGAGACAGTGGTGACCACCGAGCCGACCTCGACCACGAACATCACCGGGTTCTTGACCATCACCCGGGGGTCGAGCTTCTTCACCGCGTCCGGCAGCGAGGAGAGGAGGAGTTTCGGGTCCAGCAGCCCACTGGAGACTCTGTGGGGCGCCGCACCGTCGGTCTTGCCGCCCGGGGAGGGAGAAGACGAGGGAGAGGGAGTAAACGTGGGGGTGGACATCAGGAGGAGAGACCTTCCGCGATCGGCCCGAGAGCCAGGGCCGGGAAGTAGGTGAGGCCGACGACGATCAGGACGACGCCCGACAGCAGGCCCACGAACAGCGGCTTGTGGGTGGGCAGGGTGCCCGGGGTGGCCGGCACCGGCTGCTGCCGGGCGAGCGAGCCCGCCAGCGCCAGCACGAACACCATCGGCAGGAACCGGCCGAACACCATGCACAGGCCGAGCGCGGTGTCGTACCAGTCGGTGTTGACGGTGATGCCGCCGAACGCCGAGCCGTTGTTGTTCGCGGCCGAGGTGAACGCGTACAGCACCTCGGAGAAGCCATGGGCGCCCGAGTTGAGCATCCCTCCCCGCTCACCCGGCAGCGCCATCGCCACACCCGTACCGACCAGCACGATCGTCGGCGTGGTGAGGATGTACAGCGAGGCGAACTTCATCTCCCGGCCGCCGAGCTTCTTGCCCAGGTACTCCGGGGTGCGCCCGACCATCAGACCGGCCACGAACACCGCGACGATCGCCAGGATCAGCATCCCGTACAGACCGGAACCCACACCGCCGGGCGCGATCTCGCCCAGCATCATGTTGAAGATCGTGATCCCGCCGCCGAACGGTGTGTACGAGTCGTGGAAGGAGTTCACCGCGCCGGTCGAGGTCAACGTCGTCGACGCCGCGAACAGGCCCGAGGCCGCGATGCCGAACCGCTGCTCCTTGCCCTCCATCGCGGCACCGGCCGCCTGCAGGGCGGTACCGGAGTGCTGCGACTCCGCGAAGGTGATCAGGGCCGCCGAAGCCACCCAGAAGATCCCCATCACCGCGGCGATCGCGTAGCCCTGGCGGTTGTCGCCGACCATCTTGCCGAAGGTCCGCGGCAGCGCGAACGGAATCAGCAGGATCAGGAAGATCTCCAGCCAGTTCGTGAACCCGGTCGGGTTCTCGAACGGGTGCGCCGAGTTGGCGTTGAAGAAGCCGCCGCCGTTGGTGCCCAGCTCCTTGATGACTTCCTGCGAGGCCACCGGGCCGCCCGGGATCTTCTGCACGTCACCCGCGAGGTTGGTCACCTCGTGGAAGCCGTGGAAGTTCTGGACCACACCGTTCGCCACCAGGACGAGCGCGAAGACGAACGCGATCGGCAACAGCAGCCGCAGGTTGATCCGGACCAGGTCCACCCAGAAGTTGCCCAGCCGGTCCGTCCGGTTGCGCGTGAAGCCCCGGATCAGCGCGGCCACGATGGCGATGCCCACGGCCGCGGACACGAAGTTCTGCACCGCCAGGCCGGCCATCTGCACCAGGTGGCCCATCGCGGACTCACCGCTGTAGGACTGCCAGTTGGTGTTGGTGACGAACGAGATCGCGGTGTTCCAGGCCTGGTGGCCCTCCATCTGCTGGACGCCCAGGCTCAGCAGCAGGTGGCCCTGCAGGCGGATCAGCCCGTACAGGAAAAGGACGGAGACGGCCGAGAAGGCCAGCACCGAGCGCAGGTACACCGGCCAGCGCTGATCGGCGTCGCCGTCGACACCGATCACCTTGTAGATGCCGCGCTCGACTCTGAGGTGCTTCGAGGTGGTGAGGATCCTGGCGATGTAGTCGCCAAGGGGCCGGTAGCACAGGACCAGCGCGCCGACGAGGGCGAGGGCCTGCATCCAGCCCGCGAGAGTGGAGCTCATGTCAGAACTTCTCCGGGTAGACCAGCGCGAGGATGAGATAGCCGACGAGCGCGACGGCGACGATGAGACCTGCGATGTTCTCGGCGCTCACAGCTTCTCCACCCCCCGCGCGATCAGGGCGATGACGGCGAACACGGCGACCGTGACACCGACGTAGATGAGATCGGACATGGCTCCACCTGGGTGGCTGAGGGGACGTACCCGTGAACAGGCCTGAGGGCCCTCACGGCACCGGCGGAAGACCGGCGGGAGCAGCCAACCAGCCCCCGGGGGCGCGCAGCGCGTCCCTGATGCCGTCCATACGGGTGATCCGGAAACATTGACGCGGCCCTTATAGCGGCGTCATTCATCCGAGACCGCGGATTGTCCTGAACGTTTCGATGAGGCCTGCCGGCGCAGCTCTCACCTGCTCACATCCGCATCCGCAGCCGGCAGACCACCGCGCCGGTGTGCCGGCGCAGTGCGCGGTCGATCACGGCGCTCCGCCGGTTCTGCAGCGCCCGCTGCCACCAGCGGGCGGGCTCCACCTCCGGGATCAGCACGGTCAGCCGGTCGTAGGCGTGCTCCGACCCGAGCTCGTCGACGAAGTCGGCGATGGGCCTTCCCAGGCGCCGGTGCTCGTCCGGGATCTCCACCAGCGGGACGCCCGGCTGCCACGACCAGCGCGGCCACACCGGTGAGCAGCGCGCCGAAGCCGTTCAGCGCGGCCTTCCACCCTTGATGTCGGCAGCGTCGACCTTGATGCGATCTTGACGCCCCGTGCAACGACTCGGCCCCTGAGGCGCCGCCGGTCCGCACAGCCGGACGGCGGGCCTCAGGGGCCGAAGGGGTGCACCCGGTGCCGGTTGCACGCGGCACCGGGTGGGTCTGTCGGGTTACTGCCCGGGCTTGCGGCCGTGGTTCGCCTTCTTCTTGCGACGGGCCTTCTTCTTGCGGGCGCGCTTGGACATCGTGCTCTTTCTCTCGGTACGTGGGTTGGGGAGGTTCAGACGGCCTGGCCGACCAGCTGGTCGGCGAGCTTGGCCAGCCGCTTCAGCGAGCGCTCCTCCTGGGCGACGGCCGCGGTCGGTGCGATGACGCCGCCGTCGAAGTAGGCGCCGTTCGCGACGACCGTCTCCGGCAGGCAGAGCCGCACCACTGCCGTCGCGCCCTCCGCCGCGGGCGCGCCGACCCGTCCGTACAGCGGCAGCAGCGCGGTGTCGCACAGACCCGGGTTGACGCTGACGGCGGTGATGCCGGAGCCGGCCGGGGCCATGTCTGCGGTCGCCATGGTCAGTGCGAGCTGCGACTGCGCGTACGCGGCGACCCGCGAGTACTTCTTCACCCGGTGCGGATCCGACCAGTTCATCGAGGCGGTGCGGTGCAGGGAGGAGGAGACGTTGACGATCCGGGCGTCGCCTGCCGCCGACAGCGGGGCACGCAGCAGCTTCGCCAGCAGGTGCGCGGCCAGGAAGTTGACCTGCAGCGAGACCTCGTTGCCGTCGTCGGTGAGGGTGCAGCGCTCTGGCGCCACCGCGGCGGCGTTGTTCACCAGCAGGTCCAGCGCCGGGTAGTGCTTGACGACCGTGCCGGCCAGCACGGCGACCTCGGACAGCTTGGTGAAGTCGGCTGCCAGCTCGACGAGTTGATCCCGGCGGGCTCCTGCGGCGACCAGGCGCTCCACGGCATCCTCCGCCTCGGCGGCGGTGCGGGCGTGCACGAGCACGGTCGCACCGTGCCCGGCGAGCAGCCGGGCGGTCTCCCAGCCGATCCCCGACGAGGCGCCGGTGACGAGGGCGGTGCGGGCGGACAGAACAGCGTCGGACATGACCCATCCAAGGGTGGAAAGGCATCGGCGGGGTGCGGGAGCAACGCGGCGCGAAGCCGTGCGCCAACCGGGGCCGTCGGTGCGAGAAGGGTGAGTTGCGAGGGAAGGCTCGTCCGTCCCCTGGCCCCCGGAGCCGGTCAGGGCAGGGGACGGACTGCGGTGATCGGCACGGGCCGGACGAACGGAACCCGGCCCGTGCCGGCGGCCGGCGGCGAGCGGGGTAGCGGCCCGGTCCTACCGGACGGCGACCGCGACAGCGACGATCCGCGGCCGACTATGCGGCGGGCGGTCGTGGTGGCGTGTCGAGCGGTGCATGTCCCCCATCAAAGACTGCCCCGATACCGGGGGCAAGCCCGTTCACCCTCCCTGACGAAGCCCTGACGCGCGGTCGACGCATCGCTGACGCCCATGTCCCGACTACCGCCGGGTTTCGGGAATCGCCAAGGTTCCGTCAGCAAGATCCCTGTCGCTGCCAGGCTTTCGTCAACGAGTCGACACCTGTCGGCTGCGGTCTGCCGTACTGGACGGATGTCCGTCACCGTTCCGCCGATCACCGACTGGTTCACCCCCGAACAGCCCGGCGCGAGTGTCCTGCCCGCCCACGTCGGACGGAGTGCCCACGGCGGCTGGTGGGCGGACGACCCCGACACCGTCCGGGCACTACTGGTGCACTGCGGGCCGGAACGGCTGCTGCACGGAGATCCCGAACATCTGGACCCGGGCGTCCTCGCCCGTTACGGGCGCGGGCAGTTCCACGCCCCGGACCGCTTCCTTCCCCTGCTGGGGCGCACCTTCAGTCACATCACCCCGTGGATCCGCGTGCTGCACATCCACTCGGAGCAGGCTCGGCCGGTCTCCCGCCACACCGCGGCCTGGGTACGCCCGCTGCACGCCGCCGACGAAACCCACCTCGACCGGTTCGCCCGCCGCGCCTCCTCCGCAAACCGCCCGGGCCTCCCGCACTGGGTCGCCGAGACCTGGGGCGGCCATCGCGCGCTCGCGGCGAGCGGCTTCGCCTGGGGTGCGTTCCTCGGGCCGTACCTGGCCTCGCTTGCCTGCGGCTACCTCGCCGGACGGAACCACCTGGACATCGCGGTGGCGACCGACCCGGCGTTCCAACGGCTCGACCTCGCACTCGCCTGCGTCCGTGCCGCCACGACCGCCGCCCGCGCCCAGGGCCTCGTTCCGACCTGGTCGGCGCCGCGGAGCAACCACGCCAGCCGGGCCCTCGCCGGAGCTGCGGGCTTCCGGCCCGTGCGACAGGAGGTGGTGTACTGGGCCGGCCCGGCCGCCACTCATTGACGAACACGTGCCCGATGGGACGTCAGGGAGCTGTCAAGGAAGCGGCGCCGCACGCCAAGTCGCCGTCAAGGCGGGCATGTCGTGTGAAGATCCGGTGCTTCGCTGTCCGGCGTTCCCCCGTCGTTCCCCGAACCGCCGCCCCTCTCCCGGGCGGCCCGGAAGGTCCCCGAGACGATGCGCCGTTCGGCCCTCACCCCACCGGACACCACCCCCGACCAGCAGAACTGGTTCCGCCGCCCGGACCCCGTACCCGAGGAGCCGCCGCAGCACGCAAGCCACCGGCCCACCGGCCCGAAGGGGCGCCGTCGGCTCATCACCCGACGGCAGCTGTCCGAGGCCCTGCCCGCCGCCGCCCGCAAGCTCCACCCGCGCATGATGATGCGCAACCCGGTGATGCTGGTGGTCGAGACCGGCTCCGCCCTCACCACCATCAGCGCTGTCATCCACCCCAGCGTGTTCGCCTGGGTCATCAGCTTCTGGCTCTGGCTGACCGTGCTGTTCGCCAACCTCGCCGAGGCCGTCGCCGAGGCACGCGGCAAGGCCCAGGCCGACTCACTGCGCCGAGCGCAGGCCGGGACGACGGCCCGGCGGCTGCTGCATTGGTGGGTCGGCACCCGCGACCACCGCCACGAGGTCATCCCCGCCGAACAGTTGCTGCTGCACGACATCGTCCTCGTATCCGCCGGTGAAGTGATCCCGCAGGACGGCGAGGTGGTCGAGGGGGTCGCCACCGTCGACGAGTCGGCGATCACCGGGGAGTCCGCACCTGTCATCCGGGAGTCCGGCGGCGACCGCACCGGCGTCACCGGCGGCACGAAGGTGCTCTCGGACCACCTCGTCGTCCGGGTCACCTCCCGGCCCGGGCAGAGCTTCGTCGACCGGATGATCGCCCTGGTCGAGGGCGCGAACCGGCAGAAGACCCCGAACGAGATCGCGCTCAACATCCTGCTCGCCTCGCTCACCATCGTCTTCCTGCTGTCCGTGGTCTCGCTCCAGCCGATGGCCATCTACGCGAACGCGCCCCAGACCACCATCGTGCTGGTCGCGTTGATGGTCGCGCTGATCCCGACCACGATCGGCGCTCTGCTCTCCGCGATCGGCATCGCCGGGATGGACCGCCTGGTGCAGCGCAACGTGGTCGCCCTCTCCGGCCGCGCGGTGGAGGCCGCCGGGGACGTCGACGTGCTGCTGCTCGACAAGACCGGCACCATCACCCACGGCAACCGCCGGGCCGTCGCCCTGCACCCGCTGCCCGGCGCGACCACCGAACAGCTCGCCGAGGCCGCCCAGTTGGCCTCCGTCGCGGACGAGACCCCGGAAGGGCGCTCACTCGTAGAGCTGACCAACCGGCAGTACTGGGTGCCGCCCCGCTCCCCAGGTGAACTCGGCGAGCAGCAGCCCGTCCCGTTCACCGCGCACAGCCGGATGAGCGGCGTCGACCTCGCCTGGCCCGACGGCAGCACCTGCCTGATCCGCAAGGGCGCCGCGAGCGCCGTCGCCCGCTGGGTGGTGGACTCCGGCGGACGGCTCCCGATCGAGGCCAAGCCGCTGGTCGACCGCATCGCCGAAGCCGGCGGCACCCCGCTGCTGGTCGCCGTCCACGACCGGCACGGCGCCCGCGCACTCGGCGTCGTCGAGCTCAAGGACGTGGTCAAGGAGGGCATCGCCGAACGCTTCGCCGAACTGCGCCGCATGGGCATCCGCACGGTGATGGTGACCGGCGACAACCCGCTCACCGCCAAGGCCATCGCCACCGAAGCCGGCGTCGACGACTACCTCGCCGAAGCCACCCCAGAGGACAAGCTCGCCCACCTGCGCCGCGAGCAGGCCGCCGGCAACATGGTCGCGATGACCGGCGACGGCACCAACGACGCCCCCGCCCTCGCCCAGGCCGACGTCGGCGTCGCCATGAACTCCGGCACCCCCGCCGCCAAGGAGGCCGGCAACATGGTCGACCTCGACTCCAACCCCGCCAAACTGATCGACATCATCCGGGTCGGCAAACAGCTCCTCATCACCCGCGGAGCGTTGACCACCTTCTCGATCACCAACGACGTCGCCAAGTTCTTCGCCATCATCCCCGCGATGTTCGCGAACGCCTACCCCGGACTGCACCACCTCAACATCATGGAACTGCACAGCCCCACCTCGGCCATCGCCTCCGCGATCATCTTCAACGCCCTGATCATCGTCGCCCTGATCCCGCTCGCCCTGCGCGGTGTCCGCTACCAGCCCGCCTCCGCCACCGACCTCCTGCGCCGCAACCTGCGCGTCTACGGCCTCGGCGGGCTCATCCTGCCCTTCCTCGGCATCAAGGCCATCGACCTGCTCATCCAGTTCGTCCCCGGCCTCGGATAGCAGACCCGCCCGCCGCCTCCGGAACGACACCGAGGCGGCGGGCGGGCATCAACCAACGCGACGCCCGGCCCCGTCGCCCGCCGAAAGGCGCTCGACGCGGATCGCCCGGCGCGGCAACGCAGCGGGCAGGGAGAGCAGCAAGGCAGCGGCAGTGAAGAGGACGAAGTGCTCGCTCTCGATCTCC
This sequence comes from Kitasatospora sp. NPDC051702, assembly GCF_040681575.1. Lineage (NCBI taxonomy): Bacteria > Bacillati > Actinomycetota > Actinomycetes > Kitasatosporales > Streptomycetaceae > Kitasatospora > Kitasatospora sp. NPDC051702. The sequence continues at coordinate 31,023 of NZ_JBFAZB010000067.1, read as the reverse complement.
ACGCCGGACCAGCCGAGCTCGGCATGGCGGTGCTCGACGAAGGCGTTGCAGCACAGCCAGGCGGCCAGGCCGACAAGTGGCGCGGCCAGGGGCCGGGAGAGGGCTCCGGCCAGTGCGGCCAGTCCGATGTACGCGATGTACGGGAACAAGCCGGCGTGGAGCCCGCCCAGCCGGCCGAGGCCGAGTGCAAGTGCGCCCCCGGCGACCAGGGCCACCGAGCCCGACACCGCGGCCGGCAGGCGGTCGAGCACGGGGTGGTAGCGACGGCCGCCGGGGCGGGCGGAGTACATGCGCATCGTCCTGTCCCAGCTTCGCCGCGAGTTCGTTCGAGGCCAGCAAACCCATGGGCCCACGGCCCTTCGCCCCGCGTTGACGAGATCCTTACGCCGACGCCCGGATTCACAACGCGATCTTGACGCCCCGGATCGCCGACCGGTCCGCGCCATCGGATCAGGCCACCGCGCGGACCAGGCTGATCACGTAGGCGGTGCCGCCGCCCGGTGCCTCCTCGACGGCCAGCTCGCCGTTCATCGCCTCCACGAAGCCCCGTGCCACCGCAGGCCCCGCTCCCTCCCGACCGACGGCCTCGCCGCCGTGGACGGTGACCAGGACGTCCACCCGCCCGGCCACCAGGCCGGCGTCGACCACCACCGGCCCGGCTTCCGCCGCCCCCGGATCCAGGAGGGCCACGAACGCCCGCTCCAGGAGCCCCGGATCGGCGAGCACCCGCGGCAGCTCCGGATCCAGGTCGACCCGCGTGCCGGGCAACCCCTCGACAGCGGCCCGCACCACCTCGGCTACCGCCGTCGGCCGCAAAACCACCGGCACCACCCCGGCCCGCAGCCGGCTCAGGTCCAGCAGGTCGACGATCAACCGTTCCATCCGTTCCGCCTCGGCGCCGACTCGCCGCCCGCCCGGGTCCGGCATCTGCTCGGCCTCCCGACGCACCGCCGCCAGCGGCGCGCGCAGGTCGCGTCCGACGGCCTCCAGCAACGCCGTGTGCAGTGCGTCGGCGCGCGCGAGCACGTCGGCCGCCGACGCCTGCGCGACCAGCCGTTCCCGTTCCCGGGCCAGCTTCAGCTGGGTGACGTACGGACCGAGCAACCGGGTGTCCTCCTCGGTGAGCGGCGTGCCCCGCAGGACCAGGACCGCCTCGTCTCCCAGGTCGACGGAGAACGACGCCTCGTCGGGCAGCAGCGGCACCTCCGCCCCGGCGGAAGCCGCCGGTTGCCAGAGCGCGCCCGTACGAACGAGTACGGCGGCCGCGTCCAGCCCGAAGACCTGCCGCAGCTCCGCCACCAGGTCGGACGACGCCCGTGCCCCCGATTCCACCGTCTCGCCCGCCAGCCTGGTGAGGACGGCCGCTTCCGCGCGCGCCCGGTCCGCCTGCTGCGAGCGACGCGTCAGACCGTCGATCAGATGGGAGATCACCCCCGCCACCGCGAGGAAGACCAGCAGCGCCGCGATGTCAGCGCCCTGCTCCACCGTCAGGCTGTACCAGGGCGTGGTGAAGAAGTAGTCCGCCGCGAGTGCGCCCGCTGCCGTGCTGCCCGCCGCGGGCAGCAGCCCGCCCAGCCGGGCCGTCCCCGCCACCACCAGCAGCAGGCACAGCAGCACGCCGGACAAGCCGAGCGAGTCGCGCAGCGGCGACAGCGCCCAGGTCAGCACGACCGCCCCGGCCGGCCCGAGCAGCCACGCCAGTCGGCGCCGCCGGACCGGGACCAGCGCCGGGCGGCGCCTGCGGGGTGCGGGCGGCACCGTCAGCAGTCCCGGCTCCGGCGGCGGCAGCACGCGCACGTCGATCGGGCCGGCCAGCCGGATGACCCGGTTGATCACCGAACCGGAGACCAGCTCGCGCAGCCTGCTCCGGCTGGTGGGCCCGAGCAGGAGCTGCGTGGCGCTCTCCGACCGGGCGAAGTCCACCAGCGTCCGGGCCACGTCACCGCCGCTGACCTCCACGTAGGTGCCGCGCAGCTCCCGGAGCAGCTCCCGCTGCGGCGCCAGGTCCGGCGGCTCGCGCTCGACCGTGCCGTCGTCCAGGCGGACGTGCACGCCGATGAGGTCCCCGTGCACCCGGGTCGCCGTGCGGGCGCCCCGGCGGATCAGGTGCTCGCCCTGCGGGGCGCCGTCGAGGGCGACCATGATCCGTTCCTTGGTCTCCCAGGGCGCCCGGATGCCGTGCCGGGCCCGGTAGTCGGCCAGCTCCTCCTCCACCCGGTCCGCGAGCCACAACAGCGCCAGCTCTCGCAGCGCGCCGAGGTTGCCGGCCCGGAAGTAGTGGTCGAGCGCCACGTCGATCCGGTCCGGCGGGTAGACCTCCCCCTGCGCCATCCGCGCCCGCAGCGCGTCCGGGCTCAGGTCCACCAGCTCGATCCGGTCGGCGGCGCGGACCACCTCGTCGGGGATGGTCTCCCGCTGGGCGACGCCGGTGATCTGCTCGACGACGTCGTTCAGGCTCTCCAGGTGCTGGATGTTGAGCGTCGTCGCCACGTCGATGCCGGCGTCCAGCAGTTCCCGCACGTCCTGCCAGCGCTTCGTGTTCCGCCCGCCGGACACGTTGGTGTGCGCGAGCTCGTCCACCAGGGCGAGGGCCGGGCGGCGCGCCAGCAGTGCGTCCAGGTCGAGCTCGGTCAGCTTCACGCCCCGGTACGACACCGTCCGCCGGGGCAGCACCGGCAGGTCCCTCAGCTGCTTCTCCGTCCCGTGCCGTCCGTACGTCTCGACCAGGCCGACCACCACGTCCAGCCCCTCACCGCGGAGCCGCCGCCCCTCCCGGAGCATGGCGTACGTCTTCCCGACCCCCGGCGCCGCTCCCAGGAACACCCGCAGCTTGCCGGTCACCGCCGTCCCGCCGCCTCTCTCCGCTTCCACGTCCATGCTCCGCCCTACCCGACGTGGACGCGCGGGCGCCGGGAGCGGTCCGGCTCCGCCTTGCGCAGCACCTCGCGGGTGACGGGGGCGACCTCGCCCTGGCCGAACAGGAAGAAGCGCAGGAAGTGGCCGACCGGACCGCCCTCGGTCCACTCGAAGTAGATGTGTTGAGCGCGAGGTAGACCCCGACCAGGAACACCGCCAGGCCGATCGCCTCGCTGAACCCCTTGAGGAAGACCCCGCCGAGCAACGCGACCAGCAGCAGGGTGATCAGCATCTGCTTGCCGGCCAGCGCACTGTGCAGACTCGGGTTCTCCACCAGGTGCGCGGTCGCGTCCGCCGCCGACAGAGTGATGGTGATCATGAAATCGGTCGCCGCGAAGCCGAGCAGCGCGAGGCCGAACAGCTTCCCCTGCCAGAACGACAGCAGCCGCTCGAGCATCGCGATCGAGCCCTCGCCGTGCGGGCTCTCCCCGCGCCACCCGCCGGTACACGGGCAGCGCACCGAACAGTGTCACGATCACCAGCACGACGGTCGCCACCGGCGACAGCAGCCCGGCCGCGAGGGCGGCGATGCCGGGCTGGTAGCCGAGGGTGGAGAAGTAGTCCAGGCCGGTCAGGCACATCACCCGCCACCAGCGCTGGCCCTTGTGCTCGACCGGCGCCTCCGCGTGCGGCCCCGGGTACTGCTTCGCCATGTCGGACAGGCCCTCCAGCAGCCATGCCCGGAACCTGGTCCGCCGCGTCGATGCAGCCGCACCCGACGAACTCACCCTGCGCCCCTGTCCTCGTCCCCGAACCCGGTGCCACCGAGGCGGCGGCAGGGCGAAAGGCTATGTGGCCAGCGGCTTCGCTCCCGGCAACCGCCCGCACGATGTCGCCCCATTGGTCCAGTGGCCACCCAGCACGCCGACAACCCGACGGACCATCAGCAACGTCGGCATCGAGTCGGCATTGGTCCGACTAAGCCGTCCACAGAAGGTCACACCCGAGAACCGACGACCACCCCCAATCGATCCCGCCGAGGCCTGAACGACCACCCTGCCGGGGGAGCAACGGCACAGGCTCGACCCCCCCGCCAACCCTTCCAGCCGCCACGCGAAAGACCAGGTCAGCGGGTGCGGCCGCGGGGCTTGAGGGGGATGCCGGGGAGCTCGGGGGCGGGGAGGCGGTCGCCGGGGTAGCCCAGGACCTCGCCGTAGCGGTCGCCGGCGGCCTGCCACTCCTCGCGGGCCCGGACGATGTCCTCGTGGGAGCGCCCGATGAAGTTCCACCACATGACGATCTCCTCCTCGAAGGGGGTGCCGCCGAGGAGGACGGTGCGGGCGGGGGTTTCGGAGGTGTTGGTGAGGGTCAGGGCGGTGGAGCCGGGGGCGAGGTAGCCGAGGTCTCCGGGGTGGAGCGGGGTGTCGGCGAGGCGGACGTCGCCCTGGTCGACGAGCAGGCCGTGTTCGAAGGCCGGGTCGACGGAGAGGGTGACGGTGGCGTGCGGGTCGAGGGTGAGCTCGGCGCCGAGCAGCGGGGTGAAGGTGGGGACGGGGGAGGTGTCGCCGGCGAGGGTGCCGAGGAAGACCCGGGCCCGGCCGCCGTCGAGGGCGACGGGGAGCGGGGCGTGGTGGTGGAAGTCGCGGGCGGTGTGCCGGTGCTGCTCGGGGAGGGCCACCCAGAGCTGGACGCCGTGCAGGACGGTCGTCGCGGGGGTGGAGACCTCGGAGTGGCTGATGCCGTGTCCGGAGGTCATGAGGTTGACCTCGCCGGGGCGGACGAGGGCGTGGACGCCGAGGCTGTCGCGGTGCTCGATCTCGCCGCTGAAGAGCCAGCTGACGGTCTGCAGCCCGGTGTGCGGGTGCGGGGCGACGTCCATGCCGCCGGTGCGGGCGACGTCGTCCGGCCCGTAGTGGTCGACGAAGCACCAGGCGCCGATGAGGGTGCGGGAGCGCTGGGGCAGGGTGCGGCGTACGGTCATGGCGCGGGGCCCGCCGAGGGGGACGTCGCGGGCGGGCAGGACGTCCACGGTGGTGTGCGGTGCGGTGGCGGCGTCGGTCTCGGCGGTGCTCATGGGTGAGGGTTCCTCCCGTGCGGCGTTCGGCAAGATTGTTTTATCTTCAACTATAGTGTCATGGCAAGGTGGCAACCGACAGCGATCCGGTGGAGGAGTTCAGGTGAGTGAAGTGACGACGGTCTCGGCTGACCGGCGGGTGTTCATCGACAAGCAGAGCCCGCAGGCCTATCGCGCACTGCTGGCGGCCGCCGAGGCGGCGCGGGCGGTCGCCGCCGACGCCGGACTCGACCGCGTCGTGGTGGAACTGGTCAACCTGCGGGTGTCCCAGATCAACGGCTGCGCCTACTGCCTCAACGTGCACACCAGGGCCGCGCTGGCCGCCGGCGAGACCACCCAGCGGCTGGGCGTGCTCCCGGCCTGGCGGGACACCGAGCTGTTCACGCCGCGGGAGCGCGCGGTGCTCGGCCTGGCCGAGGCCACCACCACCCCCGCGGACGCGGGTGTCCAGGAGGAGGCCTACCGCGCCGCGCGCGAGGTGCTGTCGGACGAGGAGATCTCTGCCGCGGTGTGGGTCGCGATCACCATCAACTCCTTCAACCGGGTGTCCATCATGAGCAAGCACCCCGTGCGGCCGGCGCCGGTGCGGTAGTCGCGCGGGCGCGGGGTACCGTGTGCCTCCGGGCGGGGCGGATGCCTCGCCCGGGGGAGTCCGCCGGTGCGGTGACGGACGTTCAAACTAGCGCGCCGGTGGTCGAGTTCCCGGCGGTTGGACGCGTACATGACGCCTGGTGGGAGGGACCGCGAACCCTTGACCGGGGGGTGGGTTCTCTGCGAACCTCTCGGCAGGTCAGGACCATGGTCTTTCCGCGGGGGAGAAGATCGGCTCCGATTCGGTTGTGCGCAGGGGGGATCTGGGCGGGCCGGGAGGGTCGCGGCCGGAGCGGCCGGTCGGCCGGCCAGGGGCGGGCCGGACACCACCAGACGGTCGCGTCACCAGCGAACCCGCGGCGCCGACACCCTCGGCTCCCGGTCGCGTGCCCGCACCGATCGCCGACCGTCGAATCGAGCCGCAGATGCCAGAGTCCTCCGCCGTGCCCGCGTCGCCCTTCCAGCAGGGGGTCTGGCTGACCGAGCGGCTCGGGCCCGTGCACGGGGCGTTCCTGATGCCGGTCCGGATCTCCTTCGACCGGGTCGACGCGGCCGCGCTCGGGCGGGCGGTGGCCGAGCTGACCGGGCGTCACAGCGCCTTGTCCCGGGTGTTCGTGGAGCGCGACGGGCGGATCCTGCAGGAGCCCGGACCGGCCCCGCTGCTGGAGGTGGTCGACGCCTCCGGGGACGGGCCGGAGGGCCTGGCGAAGCGGCTCGCCGAGGACGCGGCCCGGCCGATCGACCTCCGGACCGGCCCGCCGGCGCGCTTCACCCTCCACCTCGGCGGGGGCGGCGGCGCGGAGCTGCTGATCGTCGTCCACCACGCCGTCTTCGACGGGGAGTCCAAGGACGTCCTGGTCGCCGACCTCGCCGCGGCTTACGCCGCGGCCCTGGGCGGACCCGCATCCGCTCCGGACCGCCCGGGTCGGCCGGACCTCCTCGCCGCCCACCCGGCGGGCCCTGCCCACCCGGTGGGCCCGACCCACCTGGCGGCCTCGCCCCCTGCAGTGCCGACCCCGCCCCCCGCCCCGGAGCTGGTGCGCCGCGCCGCCGACTGGTACGGCCCGCGCTGGGCCGCCGCGACCGACCCGGTGCTCCCCGGACTGCCGCGCGCCGTCACGGCGGCCGGGCCGGGGGAGGCCGTCGGCTGGCGGCTGGACGCGCCGGAGCGGGCCCGGCTGGCCGACGCGGCCGCGTGCAGTGGCGTCACCGTCTTCGAGTTCCTGCTCGCCGCCCTGCACGGGCTCCTGCTGCGCTACGGGGGCGAGGCCGTCCCGGTGTCGGTGCCGCTCTCCGTCCGCGGGCCCGGGCAGGCCGGCGAGCTGGGGATGTTCGTCAACGAGCTGCCGGTGCACGCTCCGGCCGGGGCGACGGCCGCGTCGGACTTCGCCGGGTACGCCCGGGCGGTACGGGCCGAGGTGCGCGCCGGGTACGCCTTCCGGACGGTGCCGTTCGGCGTGGCGGTGGGCGGTCTGACGCCGCGGGTCGGGCTCTGCCCGGTGTCCTTCGGCTACCGGCGGAGCGCGGTCGCCGACCCGGTGTTCCCGGGGAGCACCGCCCGGGTGGACCGGGCGGTGTTCAACGGCGCCGCCCGCAACACGCTGCACCTGCAGGCCGTGGACACCGCCGAGGGGCTGGAGCTCTCCCTCCAGTACCCTCCCGCGGTGCTGTCCGCGGCCGCCGCCGGACGCGTCGCCGGCCACTACCGCACGCTGCTGGCGGCCGCCACCGAGCGGCCGGACGCGCCGTTGGGCTCCCTGGCCCTGCTGGGTCGCGCCGAGCGCCGGCTGGTCACCGCCGAGTGGAACGACACCGCCCGCGACTACCCCCGCGACCGCACGGTGCTGGACCTGGTGCGCGAGCGTGCCGCCGGGACGCCGGACGCGCCCGCCGTCGTCGCGCCCGCCTTCTTAGCCCCTGCCGTCGTCGCCCCCGCCGGCTCCCCGTCGGCGGACGCGGGTGCCGCCGCGGACGCCGAACCGGTGCGGCTGAGCTACCGGGAGCTGCTCGACCGCGTCGACGGCCTGGCGGCCGCGCTGCGCGGCGCCGGCGTCGGGCCGGGCGACCTCGTCGCCCTGCACCTGGGGCGCAGCGCGGACCTGCCGGCCGCGCTGCTCGCCGTGCACACCGCCGGGGCGGCCTACCTGCCGCTCGACCCCGGCCACCCCGCCGAGCGGCTGGCCCACCTGCTGGCCGACTCCGGCGCGACCCTGCTGCTCGCGGACCGGGAGCCCGCCCCCGCCGTCCTGGCCGCCGCCCCGGCGGTGCTGCGCCTCGGCGCCGCGCCCACGGCCGCCCCGGCGCCCGCCGCGGCCGGTTCGCCGAGCGCGCTCGCCTACGTGCTGTACACCTCGGGCTCGACCGGGCGGCCCAAGGGCGTGGAGGTCGGGCACCGGGCGCTGGTCAACCTGCTGACCTCCTTCGCCGACCGGCTCGGCTCCTCGCACCGCGACGCGTGGCTCGGGCTGACCTCGCTCTCCTTCGACATCTCCGGCCTGGAGCTCCTGCTGCCGCTGGTCACCGGCGGCCGGCTGGTGCTGGCCCCGGACGGCGCGGCGACGGACGGGCCGCGGCTGCTCGACCTGGTCCGGCGCGAGGGCGTCACCCACGTCCAGGCGACCCCGTCCGGCTGGCGGGTGCTGCTCGCCGCCGGGCCGCTGCCGCCCGGGCTGACGGCGCTGGTCGGCGGCGAGCAGCTCCCCCTGCCGCTGGCCCGTGAACTACGGTCCAGAGTCGATGAGTTGACCAACGTCTACGGGCCCACCGAGACGACCGTCTGGTCGACCTGGCGGCCGATCCCGACCGCCCCGGACACCGCGCCGATCGGCCGGCCGATCGCCAACACCCGCGCCTACGTGCTGGACCCGGACGGCCGCCCGCTGCCGGTCGGGGTGCCGGGCGAGCTCCACCTCGGCGGCGACGGCGTCGCGCAGGGCTACCGTGGCCGCCCCGAGCTGACCGCCGAACGCTTCGTCGAGGACCCGTTCGCCGGCGGCCGGATGTACCGCACCGGTGACCTCGCCGCCTGGACGGAGGACGGTGAACTGACCTTCCACGGGCGGATCGACGCGCAGGTGAAGATCAGGGGTCACCGGATCGAACCCGGCGAGGTCGAGGCCGCTCTGCTGGCGCACCCGGCCGTCGCCGAGGCGGCCGTCGCCGTGCACGAGGAGACCCCGGGCGAGCCCGAACTCGTCGGGTACGTCGTCCCGTCTCCCGGCGCGGGGCCGGCCGGCGGTGCGGAGCCGGTGCCCGACGCGGAGTCGGTCACCGACGCCGAGCCGGTCACCGACGCGGAGCTGCGGGAGCACCTGCGGCGCACCCTCCCCGCGGTGATGGTGCCGCGGCGGTACCTGCGCCTCGACCGCCTGCCGCTCACCCCGAACGGCAAGCTGGACCGCCGGGCGCTGCCCGCCCCGCCGCGGCCGGACGCGGTGGCCTCCGCCACGGCCTCCCCGCCTGCAGCGCCTGCCACGCCTGCCACAGCGGCCCCGGCACGCCCCGGTGCCGCGGCCGAGCAGCCCGACGAGGTCGCCGCCACCGTCCTGGCGATCTGGCGGGAGGTGCTCGCCCTGCCCGAACTGGGCCCGGACGACGACATCTTCGAGCTCGGCGGGCACTCCCTGACGATCATCCAGATCACCGCGCGGATCCGCGCCGCGCTCGGGGTGGAGCTCGACTTCGACCTGTTCTTCGACGTCTCCACACCGGCCGGCATCGCGGCGGCCGTCCGCGAGCGCCGCTGAGACGGGCCCGGCGAGCGCGGCCGGGCCCCGGACGCACTCCGGGTGCGTCCGACCTCCCTGCCGCCGGCCCGTCCGATCGCCCCCGCTCCCGTCACCGGCCCCGCACCCCCGAGCGGCGTCCCCGTCGGCTCGGCACCCGTCACCAGCACCCGCCCGTCACCAGCACCCCGCCCCGCCTCGCCCGAATGGACCGCCGATGACCGACACCCAGGACCTGCCCGCCGACTGGTCCGCCACCAAGCGCGCCCTGCTCGCCCAGCGCCTGCGGGGCGCCGCGGCGCCGAGTCGGACGGTCGGACCCCGCCCGGCGGGCAGCCCGCCGCCGCTGTCCAGCGGGCAGGAGCGGCTCTGGTTCATGGACCAGTTCAGCCCGGGCGGCACGGCCTACGCGCTGGCCCCGGCCCGCCGGTTACGCGGCCCGCTCGACCGGCAGGCCCTGGACCGGGCGCTCACCGACCTGGTGAACCGCCACGAGGGGCTGCGGATGTCCTTCCCCACCACCGACCACGGCACCGCCGAGGTCGTGATCGCCCCGCCGGGCCCGTTCCCCGCCGAGCCGGTGGACGTCTCCGCCGACCCGGACCCGGAGCGAAGAGCCGCCGAGGAGGTCGGCGCGCTGGTCGCCCGGCCCTTCGACCTGGCGGCCGGACCCCTCCTCCGGGCCCGGCTGATCCGGCTCGGCGCCGAGGACCACGTCCTCGCGCTGGCCATGCACCACATCGTCTGCGACGGCTGGTCCATCGACATCCTGAACCGCGAACTGGACGCGCTCTACGCCCAGCACGCCGACGGCACCCCGGCCGGGCTGGCGGACCTGCCCGTCCAGTTCGGCGACTACGCCTGCTGGCAGCGCGAGCGCCTGGCGGGCGGCGCCCTCGCCGCCTCCCGGGAGCACTGGCGGGCCGAACTCGCCGGCGTCCCGGCACTGGAGCTGCCCACCGACCGGCCGCGGCCCGCGCTGCTCACCTTCGAGGGCGCCGCCCTGGAGCTGCACTGGGGCCCGGAGCTGGTGCGGGCCGTCGCCGAGTGCGCCCGCGCGCACGGCGCCTCGACGTACATGGTGCTGATGGCCGGGCTCCAGGTGCTGCTGGGGAGGCACGCCGGGCAGCGGGACTTCGCCGTCGGCTCCGCGGTGGCCGGCCGGCTGCACCGCGAACTGGAGGGCGTGGTCGGCGCGTTCGTGAACATGCTGCCGATCCGGGCCAGACTGGAGCCCGGGCGGTCCTTCGCCGAGCTGCTCGCCCGGGTGCGGGAGACCACGCTCGACGCGTACACCCACCAGGAGGTGCCGTTCGAGCAGATGGTCGCGGACCTGGACGTCGAGCGGGACGTCAGCCGCGCGGCCGTCTTCCAGACCACCTTCGCCTTCCAGAACTACGGGGAGCGCACCGCCGCGCCCGCCACCGAGGGCTTCGGCTACCGGGCCACCACCACCCACGCCGACCTCGCCTTCTACCTGCGGGAGAAGCGCGACGGCGGGCTCTACGGGCTGATCACCTACCGCACCGACCTCTTCGAGGCCGACACCGTCCGGCGGCTCGCCGAGCGCTTCGAGGTGCTGATGGCGGCCGCCACCGCCGACCCGGCGCAGCCCGTCGACGAACTGCCGGTGCTCACCGCGACGGAACGCCACGACGTGCTCGAACGCTGGGCGGCGGGCCCCGAGCTGCCCTCCGGCGGCCCCGGGACGCTGACGGCGCTGCTCGCCGCGGCCGCCCGCGAGGCGGGTGACCGGCCGGCCCTGGTGTGCGCCGACCGGACCGTGAGCCACCGCGAACTCGACGCCAGGGCCGCCGTGCTGGCCCGAAGGCTGCGTGCGCTGGGCGTCGGCCCGGACGACCGCGTCGCGATCTGCCTGGAACAGTCCCCGGAGCTCGCCGTCGCCCTGGTCGGCGTGCTGAAGGCCGGCGGCTGCTACCTCCCGCTGGACCCGGAGCAGCCGCCCGCGAGGCTCGCCCAGCTGGTCGCGGACGCCGGCGTCCGGGTCCTGGTGACGGACTCGCGGCTGCGGCCGCTGCTGGCCGACCACCAGGGCGCGGACCTGCTCCTCGACGAGCTCGCGGAGGAGCCCGCCGCGGCCGAACCCGTCGGGGCCGAACCCGCCGACGGAGAGGGCCCGTTGGAGGAGACCTCCGGACCGGACGACCTCGCCTACCTGATCTACACCTCCGGCTCCACCGGGCAGCCCAAGGGCGTCGCGGTGCAGCACCGCCAGATCCTCAACTACCTCGCCGGCGTCCGGGAACGGCTGCGGATCGAGCCCGGTGCGAGCTACGGCCTGCCGCAGTCCCTGGCGTTCGACTTCAGCCTCACCATGCTCTACCTGGCGCTGACCACCGGAGGCCGGGTGCACCTGCTGCCGCGCCGCGTGGCCGGGGCCGAACTCGCCGAGCACATCGAGCGCGAGGGCATCGACTACCTCAAGATGACGCCCTCCCACCTGGCCGCGCTGATGGCCGAGACGGCCCCCGAGCGGCTGCTCCCGCGCCGGGCCCTGGTGCTCGGCGGGGAGGCCTCGTCCCGGACCTGGGCGGCGGACCTGGCCGGCCGCGGCCGGTGCGCGGTGTTCAACCACTACGGGCCCACCGAGGCCACCGTCGGGGTCACCGTCCACGAGGTGCTGCCGGGCGAGGCCGGCCCGGGCAACACCCCGATCGGCACACCGCTGGCCGGGGCGCGCTGCTACGTGCTGGACGCGGCCCGCCGGCCGGTGCCGCCCGGAGTGACCGGCGAGCTGTACGTCGGCGGGGACCGACTGGCCCGCGGCTACCTGGGCCGCCCCGACCTGACCGCCGAGCGCTTCGTCGAGGATCCGCTCACCGGCGGCCGGATGTACCGCACCGGAGACCTCGCCCGCTGGCGGCCGGACGGCGCGCTGGAGTACCTGGGGCGCGCGGACGACCAGATCAAGGTCCGCGGCCACCGGGTCGAGCCCGGGGAGGTCGAGGCCGCGCTGACCGCCCTGCCCGGCGTCACCCAGGCGCTGGTCACCCTCCACGGCGAGGGCGTGCGGCAGAACCTGGTCGGCTACCTGGAGCACCCCGGCCCCGGGCCCGCGCCGACCGCCGCCGAGCTGCGCGCGGCGCTCGGCGCCGTCCTGCCCGACCACATGGTCCCGGCCCGCTACGTGGTGCTCGACCGGCTTCCCCTGCTGGCGCACGGCAAGGTCGACCGCCGGTCGCTGCCCGAGCCCGGCGACCCGGCGCCCAGCGGCGCCCACGTCGAGCCGGAGGACGGCGCCGAGACGCTGATCGCCGGGATCTGGGCCGAGGTGCTGGGCGTCGAACGGGTCGGCGCGCTGGACGACTTCTTCGACCTCGGCGGCCACTCCCTGCTCGCCACCCAGGTCGTCGCCCGGCTGCGCCGGGCCTTCCCCGGCCTGCCGGTGCCGGTCGGGGTGATGGACCTGTTCACGCACTCCACCGTCCGCCGGCTCGCCGCCCTGGTCACCGACCCGGCCGCCGAACGCGGCCCCGGCGGCCTGCTCCACCGGCTCACCCCGCCGCGCGTGCGCACCACCGCCAGCCTGGTCTGCACCCCGTACGGGGGCGGCAGCGCCCTGATCTACAAGCCGCTCGCCGACGCGCTGCCGCCGGACTGGGCGCTCTACTCCGTCGCCGTCCCGGGGCACGAACTCGGCGAGGACCCGATGGACATCGACGAGGTCGCCGCCACCTGCGCCCGCGAGATCGTCGAGAACGTCCCCGGCCCGATCGTGCTCTACGGGCACTGCGGGGTCGGCGTGCGCCTCGCGGTGGAGATCGCCCGGCTGGTCGAGGCGGCGGGCCGGGAGATCGAGGCCGTCCACCTGGGCGGCATCTTCCCGTTCGCCCGCCCGCGGGGGCGCGGCGCCGCCGTCGGCGAGCGGTGGGCGGACCTCGTCGACCGGCTGCGCAGCGACCAGGGCATGATCAACGCCCTGGCGGCGGCCGGCCTGGACACCGACGAGGTCGACGCCGAGCAGCTGCGGCTGATCGTGCGCAACCGCCGCACCGGCACCAAGGAGGCCGAGCGCTACTTCACCCGGCTCTTCGAGGGCGGCGGCGGAACGGGCCCGGCCGCGGACGGCGGCACAACGGGCGCCGCGGACGGGGAAGGCGCCGGTACCGCCGCGGACGGGGCGGCCGCCGGCCGGCTGAGGGCCCCGATCATCGCGGTCTGCGGCGAGCGCGACCCGGCGACCGAGTTCTACCAGGAGCGCTACCGCGAGTGGCACCGGCTCGCCGACACCGTCGCCGTCGTCGTCCTCGACGAGGCCGGCCACTTCTACCTCAAGTACCGGGCCGCCGAACTCGCGGAGATCCTCACCCGCGTGCACCGCTCGATCGCCGCGGGCCGGGAGGAGCGCCACCGGCGCACCGCCGGGGCGACCTGGTGGCTCGCCGGCACGTCCCGGGACACCGGACGGGACGGCGGGCGGCAGGCGGCCCCGCTGCGCCCGACCATGCGCCGCTTCCTCACCGTCGCCTCCGGGCAGCAGGTGTCGATGATCGGATCGGCGCTCACCGAGTTCGCGCTCCCGGTCTGGATCTACCTCCGCACCGGCTCCCTCGCCCAGTTCGGCCTGCTGGCCGCCTGCGGACTCGTCCCCGGCATCCTCGCCGCGCCGCTCGCGGGGGCCGTCGTCGACCGCGGCGACCGGCGCCGCGTCATGCTGTACGGGGACCTCGCCGCCGGCGCCACCCAGGCCGTCCTGCTGATCCTCCACCTCACCGGGGCGCTGCAGGTCTGGCACGCCTACCTGCTCGTCGGCGTGCTCTCCGCCGCGCTCACCTTCCAACGGCTCGCCTGGAACGCGGCGGTGCCCCAACTCGTCCCCAAACGCTACCTCGGCCGGGCCAACGGCCTCGTCCAGATGGCCTTCGGACTCGCCCAGTTCCTCGTCCCGCTGTTCGCCGTCGGCCTGCTCGCCGCCATCGGGCTGGGCGGCATCCTCACCCTGGACGTGGCGAGCTACGCCGCCGCGCTCGGCGTCACCCTGGCCGTCCGCTTCCCCGACCTGATGGGCGCCAGCCGCCGCGAGAGCGTCTCCGCCGAGATCCGCGAGGGCTTCCGACGCGCCCTCGGCAGCCGGCACTTCCGGGCCATGCTGCTGTTCTTCGCGGCGCTGAACGTCTTCCTCTCCCCACTGTTCCTGCTCACCACCCCACTGGTGCTCTCCATCGCCCCGCTGGCCGCCGCCGGCTGGGTCTCCACCGCGGCCGGCCTCGGCGCCGTCCTCGGCGGGCTCACCCTGCTCGCCTGGGGCGGGCCGCGCCACCGGCGGCTGCGCGGGGTGCTGCTCGCCACCCTGGCCCTCGCCGCGGCCTGCCTGGTCACCGGGCTGCGCCCGGCCGTGCCGGTGGTCGCGCTCGGGGCCTTCGGCATGGCCTACACGCTGGCCCTGGTCAACGGCGTCTACGCGACGATCGTGCAGACCAAGGTGCCGCTGCGCTTCCACGGCCGGGTGATCGCGGTGAACACCATGGTCGCCTGGTCGACCCTGCCGGTCGGGTTCGCGCTGGTCGCACCGTTCGGCCCCCGGCTGCTCCAACCGCTGATGGACCACGACGGCGCCCTCGCCCCGACCGTCGGGCGGCTCATCGGCACCGGCGAGGGCCGCGGGATCGGATTGCTCTACCTGCTGTTCGGTCTCGCCATGGCCGCCCTCGTGCTCGCCTGCCTGGCCGTCCCCGCGCTGCGCCACTTCGACCGCGACGTGCCCGACGCGGAACCCGACGACCTGGTCGGCCTGCAGGCCCTGCAGGGCCGCGCCGCCCCCGCACCCACCAGCCCGCACCGCTCCGAGACCGAGGTGACCCTCCGGTGACCACCGCCACCCACCCGCTGACCGCCGAACAGCGCCGGCTCTGGTTCCTCCAGCAACTCCACCCGGAGGACGCCGGGTTCAACATGTACCTCAACCGGCGCTGGACCGGCCCGATCGACCCGGAGGCCCTGCGCACCGCGCTGCACCGGCTGACCGTCCGGCACGAGGTGCTGCGCACCCGCTTCGCACTGGACGGCGACGAGCCCGTCCAGCTGGTCGAGCCCCCGGCCGGGATCGAGCTGGCCCGGGTCCGACTGCCGGACGGCGCCGACGAGTCGGCGTTCACCGACGCCTGCCGCCGCTACGTCAACGCGCCCTTCGACCTCGCCGTGCGGCCCCCGCTGCGGGCCGCGCTGGTCAGTGCGGGCGAGCGGGAGCACGCGCTCTGCGTCGTCCTTCACCACATCGTCTCGGACGGCTGGTCGTTCCGGACGATGTGGCGCGAACTGCTCGCCCTCTACTGCGAGGCGATCGGCGAGGCACCCGCGGAGCTCCCCGAACTCCCCTTCCAGTACGGCGACTTCGCCAGGGCCGAACAGGCCAGGACGGCCGCCGGGGCCGGCGAGGAGGCGTTCCGCCACTGGGCCGGCAAGCTGGCCGGCACCGGGGCGCTGCGGCTGCCGCTCGACCGCCCGAGGCCCGCCCGGCCGACCCGGCCCGCCGGGTTCGCCACCGTCCACCTCGGCGCCGAGGAGACGACCGCGCTGGACCGGCTGGCCCGGCAGGAGCGCTGCACCCCGTTCATGGTGCTGCTCACCGGCTACCAGTTCGTGCTCGCCCGCTGGACCGCATGCCGCGACTTCCTGGTCGGCACGCCGCTGGCCGGCCGCACCGAGGCCGCGCACGAGGCACTGCTCGGCTACTTCAGCCGGACGGCCGTGATCCGGGCCGAGCTCGGCGGGCGGCCCGACTTCCGCACCGCACTGCGCCGCACCCGCTCGGCCACGCTCGCCGCCCTGAGCCACCCGGACCTGCCCGTCGAGCGCCTGGCGGCCCACCTCGACCTGCCCGCCGAGGCCGGCGCAGGACCGCTCTACCGGGCGGTGTTCGTCCACCAGAGCCAGTACGACCTGGCCGCCGGCCCCGGAGCCCCCGCGCTGCCCGCCGGCGTCCGCACGGCGAGCATGGACTCCGGCTTCGAGCAGGCCAAGACCGATCTGCTGCTGGACAGTTGGCGCACCCCCGACGGCGGGCTGACGCTCTCCTTCTGCTTCGACCGCGAGGTGCTCGACCGGGCCACCGTGGAGGCCCTCGGCCGGCGCTGCCGCGACCTCCTCGCCCGGGTGGTCGACGACCCGGGGCTCGCCCTGGACGGGGACTGGGCGGTCGGGCCGCAGGAGCGCGCGGAGCTGCTGGCCCTCGGGCAGGGGCCGGCGGACGCGGCGGGCTCCGAAGATCCGGTTGGGCCGGCGGGGCCGGCGGGTGCCGGTGTGCGGACGGTGCTGGAGCGGTTCGCCGAGCAGGCCGCGGCCCGCCCGGACGCGCCCGCGCTGGAGTGCGACGGCCAGGCCCTGAGCTATCGCGAACTCGACCGGCGCTCCACCGACCTGGCCCGGCGGCTGGGGCCGGTGGCCGGCCGGGTGGTCGCGGTCTCGATCCCGCCCTCCTTCGACCTGGTCGTCGCCCTGACGGCGGTCTGGAAGGCCGGCGCCGCGTACCTGCCGCTCGACCCGGCGCACCCCGAGGAGCGCCGCCGGCTGATGCTGCGCGAGGCCGACGCGGTGCTGGTCCTCGACGGGACGGAGAGCGGGACCGATCCGGAGGCCGGGAGCGACCGACCGGACGGGCCCGAGGCCGCCCCCGACCCCGGCGGCCTGGCCTACGTGCTCTACACCTCCGGATCCACCGGCGCCCCCAAGGCCGTCGCCGTCGACCACCCCGCGCTCTCCGCCCGGGTCGCCTGGATGGCCGGCCCCGACGGGTACGCGCTCGGGCCCGCCGACCGGATCGTCCAGTTCGCCTCCCTCGGCTTCGACACCCACGTGGAGGAGCTGTGGCCGGCGCTCGCCTCCGGCGCGTGCGTCGTCCTGCTCCCCGGCGGCGGCCGCAGCCTGCCCGACCTGCTGGGCGGCCCGCACGGCGACACCGTCACGGTGCTGGACCTGCCGACGGCGTACTGGGAGGAGCTCGTCGGGCTCGGCGAGCAGACCCGCTGGCCGGCCGCGCTGCGCCTGCAGATCCTCGGCGGCTCCCAGGTCGGCGCCGACGCCGTCGCCCGGTGGCACGCGCGCCACGGCGACACCGTGCGGCTGGTCAACACCTACGGCCCCACCGAGGCCACCGTGATCGTCACCGCGACCGACCTCACGGCCGACGACGCCCTCCACCGCCCCCCGCTGGGCCGCCCGCTGCCGGGCGTCCGGCTCTACGTGCTGGACGAGCAGGGCGGGCTGCTGCCGCGCGGCGCCGAGGGCGAGCTATACGTCGGCGGTGCCGGCCTGGCCCGGGGCTACCTCGGCCGGCCCGACCTGACCGCCGCCGCCTTCGTGCCGGACCCGTTCGCCGGGGGCCGGATGTACCGCACCGGCGACCGCGCCCGCTGGCGCACCGACGGGCGGCTGGAGTACCTGGGCCGCGTCGACGGCCAGCTCAAGCTGCGCGGCTACCGGATCGAACCCGCCGAGATCGAGTCCGCCCTGGCCGCCCACCCGGCCGTCGCCCAGGCCGCGGTGGCGCTGCGCGGCGGCCGGCGGCTGCTGGCCTACGCCGTCCCCCGCCCGGGCGCCGAGGCCGACGCCGCCGGACTGCGCGCGCACCTGGCGGCGCGGCTGCCGGCCTACCTCGTACCGGACACCGTGGTGGTGATGGGGAGGCTGCCGCTGACCCCGAACGGCAAGCCCGACCTCGCCGCGCTGCCCGACCCCGAACCCGACGGCGGCCCGCGCTACCTCGCGCCGCGCACCGACGCCGAACAGTTCGTCACCGGGCTCTGGCAGGAGGTGCTCGGCCTGCCCCGGGTGGGGGTGCTCGACGACTTCTTCGCGCTCGGCGGGGACTCCCTGCTGGTCACCCGGGTCGCCGCGCGGATCCGGGCGGGCCTGGGCCTGGACGTGCCCATCCGCGAGGTGTTCGAGAGCGGCACGGCGGCGACGCTGGCGGCGCGGATCGAGGCGCGGCTGATCGCCGAGATCGACGCCCTGAGCGAGGACGAGGCCGCCGACCGGCTCGGCGGGTGAGCCCCCGGCCGCCCCGCCGGTCGGGGGGCTTCCGGGGGTGCTGGCGCCCGGCGGCCCGGACGGCCCTCGCAGGCCGGACCCCCGGGGCGTGTGACCGGGCGCTCCACCTGGCCGGGGCGGGGGCCGGGGCGGGGGGAGGCGGCGCTGTCGAGAGCGCCGTCACGGGCCCCGCTCGGTCAGGGCGGTTCGTCGCCGCCGAGGCCGAACCGTCCGCGTGCAGGGCCGGAGGAGTGCCGCCCCCGCTCCGGCTCACCTCACCGGACTGCGGTGGCTCCGGTCACCATGCGCTGATGACCGGCACGTCGTGTTCGTGCTGTCGCCAAGCCTCGTCGAGGCGCGCGATCCGAGCCGCGGCGGCGATGCCGCGCAGCGACGCGACCTTGCCGCCGCTGACGTCGAACGCCACGGCGCCCACGACCCGGTCGTCGACCACGGCGAGGACCGCCGGGGATCCGTTGACCAGCGCGATGTGCATCGCGGGCGAGCCGCCGGCCAGCCGCCGCTTCGCCGGCGTGGCCTTGAAGCCGGCCCGAACGAAGGAGGCGATGCGCTCGCGCGTCGTGTACCGCAGGAGCCGCCTGGCCAGTCCGGCGCCGTCCGAGACCGCGGTGGCGTCGGCGGTGAGCAGCGCCACGAGCCGTTCGGTGCGCCCCGACACCGCGGCGGCGAGGAACTCCTCGACGACCCGGCGCGCGGACGCGGGGTCCACCTCGCCACCGCCGCGGCGCTCGGCGGACACCCTGCGGCGGGCCCGGTGGACGTGCTGCTGGCTCGCGGACTCGGTGATGTCGAGGATCCCGGCGATCTCGGCGTGGGAGTAGGAGAAGGCCTCGCGCAGGACGTAGGCGGCCCGCTCGACCGGCGAGAGGCGCTCCATGAGGGTCAGGACGGCCAAGGACACCGATTCCCGCTGCTCGAAGGTATCTGCGGGGCCGAGCATCGGATCGCCCTCGAGGAGTGGTTCGGGCAGCCAGTCTCCGGCCGCTCGCTCGTGGCGCGCCTGCGCCGAGCGGAGCCGGTCGAGGCAGAGGTTGGTGACGACCTTGGTCAACCACGCCTCCGGCACGTCGATGCGGTCCCGGTCCGCGGCCTGCCAGCGGAGGAACGCGTCCTGCACGGCGTCCTCGGCGTCGGCGGCCGAGCCGAGCAGGCGGTACGCGAGCGAGGCCAGCCGGCCCCGGCCGGCCTCGAACCGATCGATGGCTGCGCTGTCCATGCGGGGCAGCCTATGCGGCGGTCCCCGCAGCGGTCCGGCCAGGCTCGGCGGCCAGGCGGAGCTTGCGCTTCGGCATGCCGAAGGTCGGGTGGACGATGCCCCACCCGGCCCCCGTGAGCACGCCCGACTTGAGCCGGGCGGCGGCCCGGCCGCCCAGGTACCAGGACCTCGACCGGACGTCCCCGTCCACCATCTGGAAGATCGCGTCCCGCTGCCCGAGGCTGATGTGGTTCCCGTAGTACTTCAGCCCGGTGGTCGGGACCCGGCGGCCCGTCAGGCGCGCGATGACCGCGGCGGTCGCCTGCATGGTGGTGAAGCCGGCCGAGGCGCAGGACATCGGCAGAGGCCGCCCGTTCGCGCCGATCGCGTAGGCACAGTCACCGACGGCGTAGACGTCCGGGTGCGAGACCGAGCGCATGGTGCGGTCGACGACGATCTGGCCGGTCCCGGCGACCTCCAGGCCGCCGGCGGCCGCGACGGGGTGAACGGCGAACCCGGCCGACCACACGGTCACGTCGGCGGGAACGGACCTGCCGTCGGAGGCGATCACCCGTGTCGGCTCGACGGCCACGACGCCGGTGTGCTCGTGGACGGTGACGCCGAGCCGGTCGAAGGCCCGGCGCAGGTGACGGCGGGCCCTCGGGGCGAGCCAGGCGCCCGGCTCGCCGCGGGCGGCGAGCGCGACGGAGAGGTCGGGCCGGGACTCGGCGAGTTCCGTGGCGGTCTCGATGCCGGTCAGCCCCTCACCGACCACCAGCACGGTGCCGCCGTCACCGAGGGCGGCCAGGCGCTCGCGCAGACGCAGCGCCGAGGCCCGGCCGGTCACGTCACAGGCGTACTCGGTCACGCCGGGGACACCGTGGTCGGCCGCGGAGCTGCCGAGCGCGTAGAGAAGGGTGTCGTACTCCAGCTCGCCGTCGCCGTCCTCGCCGGTCAGGGCGACGGTCCTGCGCTCGGGGTCGACGCCGGTGACGAGCGCCAGGCGCAGGCGCACCCCGGTGCCCGCGAAGACGTCGGCGAGCGTGCGGAACGCGAGGTCCCGGCCGGCCGCGAGCTGGTGGAGTCGCATCCGCTCGACGAAGTCGGGCACGGCGTTGACGACGGTCACCTCGGTGTCGGCGGGGGAGAGCCGGCGGGCCAGGTTCCCGGTGGCGAAGGCCCCGGCGTATCCGGCGCCGAGTACGACGATGCGGTGCTTCATGGCGTTGCTCCTGTCTCGTTCGCGTGCCCCTTGGACGAGACGGCGCCCCGATTGCTGACAGGAGCCGGATGTGACGTGGGCCACTCGGTCGGGCCGCAGGTGCGCGGGCCGGTCCGTCACACCGCGGGACCCCCGCTGCTCAGGTGGCCGGTTCAGTGGCTCACCGGTCGGCTGCAGCGCTCGGCCGCAGGGCGGTCCCGGCGGTCAGGCCCCCGCCGCCGCGGCCAGTGCGGCGGCGAGGTCCGCGGCCAGCGCGTCCACCGCGCCGGCGGGGAAGGCGTGCTCGTTGTAGCGCAGCCAGCAGCGCAGCCCGCCGTCCGGCTGCTCGGTGACGGCGAGCTCCGGGACGTGCCGGTCGCCGCCGGGGAGCGGGTAGGGCACGGTGGCGTTGCGCGGCAGCTCCCACGCGGCGCAGGCCACCCCGGGCAGCTGCGCCGGGGCGCTCCAGCTCTCGTACCGCAGCCAGGCCGCGAACGGGACCAGCGGGCTGAACTCCGCGAACGGGTAGAGCTGGTGGTCCAGCGCGGCGGTGGCGGCGGCCCGCACCCGGTCGAGCAGCTCGGCGAACCCGGGCGCGCCGGAGGCGTCCACCCGCAGCAGCAGCGACTGCACGAAGCAGCCGACCGCCCGTTCCGCCTCCGGCCTGGTCCGGCCCGGCACCGGCGTCATCAGTACGAGGTCCCGCTGCCCGCTGCGTTCGGCCAGCAGCCCGCTCCACACCGCGGCCACCGCGAGGAACGGCGTGGCCCCCAGCTCCGCCGCCCGGGCCCGGAGGGCCGCCGCCCGGGCGGGCGGCACGGTGAACGCCCGGGCGGCGCTCAGCACCACCTCGGTGTGCCGCCGCCCCGGGAAGGGCTCGACCGCGGCGGGCGCGCCCGCGAGCGTGGCCGCGAAGTGCGCCCGGTTGGCCGGCCAGTGCGCGTTCGACCACTCCACCAGCTCGCGGTAGGCCGGCCCGGGGCGCGCCGCCGGGGCCGGGCGGCCGTTGCGCAGCGCCGAGTAGCACACCCCCAGGTCGCGCAGCAGGACGCCGAGCGACCAGCCGTCGGCGACGAGGTGGTGGACGGCCAGCAGGACGACGTGGTCCTCCGGCCCGCGGCTCACCACGGCCAGCCGGGTCGTCGGCCCGGCCGTGTGGTCCGTCGGGCGGTCCCGTTCGGCGACCAGCCGGGCCGACACCTCCGCGTCGTCGAGGCCGGGGGCGTCCACCAGCACCACGTCGGCGGCCGGTTCGCCGTCCAGCACCGTCCGGTGGAGGCCGGGCGGGGTGTCCGGGCCGCTCCCGGGCACCGGGACGAAGCGGGTGCGCAGCGCGGGGTGGCGGCGGACCACCTCGTACAGGGCCTCGGCCAGCGCGTCGGTCCGCAGCTCCGCCATCACCCGGAACATCACCGCCACCGAACCGACCTGGCGGCCGGGGGCCTCGGCCATCCAGCGCAGGAAGTTCTCCTGCTGCGAGGTGAGGGGCAGCGCGTGCGGCTGGGCGCGCAGCGCCCGCAGGAAGGCTGGCACCCCGGCCGCGGCCGGAGCACCGCCGGCGGGTGCGGCGGGTGCGGGGGCCGCGGTGACGGGCGGGGTGGGGGCCGTCGTCGCCTGCTCCAGCCAGGCGGCCTGGGCCCGCAGCGAGGGCCGTTCGAAGACCAGGGCCGTCCCCGCCGCGACCCCGAACTCGGCGGTGATCGCGGCGGCCAGCTGGACGGCCCGGAAGGAGTCCCCGCCGAGGGCGAAGAACTCCTCCTCCACGGCCCGGACCGGCCGCCCCAGCACGCTGCGCCACAGGCCCGCCAGCGCGAGCTCCCGTGCCGTGGCCGGCGCGGTGCCGCCCGAGGCGGTCGCGGGCTCCTCGAAGCGCGCCCGCAGGCGGTGCTTGACGACCTTGCCGCTGGGGTTGCGGGGCAGGGCGTCCGTCAGCAGGACGCGCACCGGCAGTTCGGGCCGGGCCAGCCGGGTGCCGAGGAAGAGCCGCAGCTCGTCGAGGTCGATTCCGCCGGGTGAGGGGACCACCGCGGCGACCGGCACCTGACCCATCACCGGGTGCGGCAGTCCGAGCGCGGCGGCGTCGGCGACCCGCGGGTGCTCGTGCAGCACGGCCTCGATGCGCAGCGTCGAGACCTTCAGGGCGCCGGACTTGACGACGTCGCTCTCGCGGTCGACCAGGTGGAGGTGGCCGTCCCCGTCGAGCCGGCCGAGGTCGCCCATCCGCACCCAGCCGTCCCGGAACACGTCGGCCGATCCGGCTCCGACGTACCCGCGCGGCGGGCCCGGCTGGCGCAGCCAGATCTCGCCGGTGCCGCCGGGGGCGACGGGCCGTCCGGTCTCGTCGAGGATCCGCAGGGCGGCCGGGTCGGTCGGGCGGCCGACCGACCCGGGGCGGGCCGGGTCGACGATCGCGGAGACCTGGGCGGGGGAGGCCTCGGCGGAGGTGTAGGTGTTGACGACGGTCGCCTTCGGGAGGGCGGCGCAGAGCCCGGCGGCGACGGCGGGCGGGAGCGCGGCGGCCGAGGAGCTGACCAGCAGGACGCCGGAGAGGTCCCGCCGGTCGGCTACCCCGGAGTTGAGCAGTTCGACCGCCATGGACGGCACCAGGAAGACGGTGCCCGCGCCGAACTCCTCCACCACCCGCCCGAACTCCTCCGCGTCGAAGCGCGGCAGGCAGATCGTGGCGGGCTGCGCGGTCAGCGCGTTCACCAGCACGACCTGGGCGGCGTTGGTCCCGATCGGGAAGGCGTGCACGGCGTACCGGGAGTGCGCGTACGGGCGGGGGCGGGGGGTGAGGACCAGCCCGGCGGTGAGGCTGGCGTGGGCGGCGCGGACGCCCTTGGGGGCGCCGGTGGTGCCGGAGGTCCCGATGATCTGGGCGAGGTCGCCGGGGGCGGCCCGGTGCGGGGGTTCGGCCGCGGGCGCGTCGCCGGCCCGGCCCTCGGGGCCGCCCGGGTGGCCGGGGCCGTCCAGGGCGCCGGGGTCGTTCGGTCCGGCCCTTTCGCCCAGTTCGGCCAGTTCATTCAGTCCGTCCAGTCCGTCCAGTCCGTCCAGTTCGTCCAGTTCGTCCAGGCGGAGGGTGGGCAGGGAGGTGTGCGGCCCGCCTCCGGCGATCGCCAGCCGGGCCCCGGCGGCCTCGACGAGCCGGTCGACGTCCTCGAGCGGCAGGTCCTCCCGGATCACCAGCCCGGCCGCGCCGGCGTAGTGCGCGGCCAGGAACGCCACGGCGTACGCGTCCCACTCCCGGTTGGTGAACAGCAGCGCCACCCGGTCGCCGGGGCGGACCCCGGCCCGGGCCAGCCCCTGGGCGGCCCGCACCGCCCGCTCGCGCCACGTCCGGTAGGTCAGACTGCCACCGCCCGGTACCAGCAGTGCCGTCCGGTCGGGGTGCAGCGCGGCCCGGTGGTCCAGCAGTGCGGGGAGGGTGAGGGGTGCGGGGGCGGACTGGGCGCTGATGACGACTCCCGGAGGGCTGCTGACCGCTGAGTGATCCAGAACGTATCGGAACAGTGAAAGGAAGCGCCAGATCCATTCACAACTCGTCACCGCCGTTGGCCGGGGCGGTGGTTGCGGTTCAACCGGGGCACCTCTGCCACCACCACCGCGGCGGCACCCTTACCACCACCACCGCGGCGACACCTCCAGCAGCACCGCCGCGGCGGCCCCGTGCGCCGGTGCCGCCGCGTGCGGCAGGAGGTGTCAGTGCACCGACCCGGTCGACTGCCCGGCGGCGGTCGCGTGCCGGTCGTAGAGCTTCATCGCCTGCAGTCCGTGGGCCAGCGATCCGCCGGCGCGGACGGCCCCGGCGACGAAGACGACCTCGGCCAGCTCCTCGGCGGTGACGCCGTGCCTCAGGGCCTGGCCGGTGTGGACGTCGAGGCAGTACGAGCACTGGGTGGTCAACGCCACGGCGATCGCGACGAGCTCGCGGTACCGGCGCGGCACGGCACCGTCCGTGCGGTCGACGGCGGCCTGGAAGGACTGCCAGGCGGCGAACTCCGCAGGGGCCAACCGGCCGACCTGGCGGGCCCGCTGGAGGTCCGACGGGTCCTGGTAGCCGTGGTCGTGCGAGTGGCTGACGGGTTCCATGCGGGTCACCTCTGAGAACCGGGCGGGACCTGCTCCCGCCGTACGGGACCAGCTCAGCAGCGGGCCCGGCGCCCCGTCCAAGACCGTTTCGATACCGCCCGGACCGATCCGATACCAGCCGGGCCGACCCGATACCAGCCGGGCCGACCCGATGCGGGCCGGGCCGCTCCGTGACGAGTCGGACGGCTCCGATACGGTGTACGGCATGGACCTCCGCCGCCTGCGCTACTTCGTCGCCGTGGCCGAGGAACGGCACTTCGGCCGGGCGGCCGCCCGGCTGCACATGTCCCAGCCGCCGCTCAGTCAGCGCATCCGCGAACTGGAGCGGGAGCTGGACTGCCGGCTGCTGGAGCGTTCCGCGCAGGGCGTGCTCCTCACCGAGGCCGGTGCCGTGCTGCTGGCCGAGGCCCGCGAGCTGCTGGCGGCGGCCGACCGCACTCGGGAGCGGGTGAGCCGGACCGGCCGGCGGCGCACGCTCAGGGTGGGCACGGTCGCCGGCGCCGGACTGGAACTCGGCCCGCGGGCGGCCGAGCACTTCCGCCGCACGCACCCCGAGGCGGAGGTGCGGCTCTGCGAGTCGGAGCTCAGCGACCCGACCGCCGGACTGCGGGCCGGCCGCGTCGACATCGCCCTGACCAGGCTCCCGTTCGACACCGCGGACCTCTCGCTCCAGCCGTTGGGGGAGGAGCCCCTGGTCGCCGCCGTGCCCGCGGGCGATCCCCTGGCGGAGCACGCCGAGTTGCGGGTGGGCTCGCTGCGGGCGCGGCCCTGGATCCGGCTGCCCGAGACCGCCGACCCGGACTGGCGCGGCTACTGGCTCGGAGCGGCGGCGGGCCCGCTGCCGGGGCCCGGCTCGGCGGCGGACCGGGAACCGTCCGGTCCGGTGGTGCGCTCGGTGGCGGAGTGCCTGCACGCCGTCGTCTGGCAGGGCGCGGTCGGCATCCTGCCGGCCGGAGCGACCCACCGCCACGTCACCGAGGGCGTGGCCTACGTGCCGCTGGCCGACTACCCGCCGAGCCGCGTGGTGCTCGCCTGGCGGGAGGGCGCGGCCGACCCCGCCGTGCCCGCCTTCGTGGCGGCGGTGGTGGCGGCCGCCGCGCACTGACCGCCCGCCCCGCCGGGCGGGTCCGGGTACCCCCTCGTGCCGGACCGGGCACCCCCCTCGTGCCGGAACGGGCGCGGGCGTACGCTGCCGCGGTGGATGAACTTCGCTTCCGGGGTGGGGACCTCACGTTCGCGTGGCGCCGGTTGTGGCTGCCGGCGGGTCTGATCGGCGTGCAGACCGTGATCGCGACGATGCGCAACGGCGCGGAGGGGCTGGGGTGGACGGCCGCCGCGCTCGCGGTGGTGATCCCGGCGTCGGTCCTGCTGCTGAAACGGTGCTGGACGGAGGCCGGGGAGGACGGCATCAGGATCTACCGGGGGCTGGGCCGGGTGCACGGCTACCCCTGGGGGGAGGTCCGCTGGATAGCGGTGCGCCACCAGAGCGGTGGCGGGGGCGAGATGACCTCGGTGCGGATCACCCTGGTGGACGGCCGCCGCCGGACCCTGCCGGGCCTCCAGGAGAGCACCCTCTACCCGCGGCCCGGCTTCGACGCCGACCTCGCCCGGCTCAGGGCGAGTTGGGAGCGGCACGTCGGCCCGTCGTTCCGGCTCGGCCCGCCGCCGCGCGAGCCGCTGCGCCGCCGGTTGCGCGGCGTGCTGCCGGGCGTCGCGCTGCTGGTCTGCGCCCTGGTGATGCTGCCGTTCGGCGTCGTCCGGCTGCTCCACGGGCTGGACGACGCCCACCGCTACGACGCCGCGCCGCGCTGCACGGCGGCGCGCCCCGCCGATGCGGCTGGGCGCTGCCTGGGGGTGGAGGTACGGGTGGTGCGCGCGGTCGAGCCGGCCGCGGACGGCTCCGCCACCACGGCCGTGACGGTGGGCCGGGACTGGGACGGCGCGGGCGAGGTGCTCCGCCTCGGGGAGCTGCCGGAGGGCCTGCGGGGCCTGCACACCGGCGACGAGGTGCGGGTGACCACCGCGCTCGACGGGTCCACCGTCACCGAGCTCGCCTCCGGCGCCACCAGCGTCCCGACCGTCGACTCCCCGCACCGGGCGGTCGCCCAGGACGAGGCGGGGCTGGTCTTCGCGGCCGCCGGGACCGCGCTGTTCGGGCTCTGGTGCGTCGCCGTCCGGCGCGCCCCGCGCGGCCGGTACCCGTGGTGGGCGCCGCTGGGCGCGGTGAGCCTGCTGCCGGTGGCGGTGATCGGCACCCGGGCGGACACCGCCGCGCTGCCGCTGGAGCCCCGGTCCTACTGGCCGGCCGTCGTGACGCTGCTGCTCGGTCTCGCCGTCGGCCACGCGGTGGTGCTCCGAGGCCGCGCGGCCCGCCGTCGCCGGGCCGTGCCGGTGGCCGCCCCCGAACCGGGCCGGGCGGGTGCCGTCCGCTGACCGTCCGCTGACCGGGCGGTGTCGCCGAGCGGCCGGCTCCGGGCCGGTGCCGCCCCGCCCCGGTCGGCGGAGCACATCGCGGGAGGGAGAATGGCCGACGTGACGGACACGACGCTCAACCTCTGGCGGCAGCCGCTCGACGAGGTACCCGCCGGGGTGTGGGACCGGACCGACCTGACGGTGCTCATCCTCGCCGACACCGGCCTGGCCGAACTTCCGCCCGGGATCGGGAGGTTGCAGCGGCTGCGGACACTCGATCTCGGGCACAACCGGCTCGCCGCGGTGCCCGCCGAACTGGGCGGGCTCACCGGTCTGCGCGACTTCCTCTACCTGCACGACAACGAGCTGACCGCGCTCCCCGAGGCCCTCGGCCGGCTCACCGCGTTGCGCTACCTCAACGTGGGGGAGAACCGGCTGGCCGAACTCCCCTCCACCATCGGTGACATGGTCTCCCTGGTCGAGCTGCGTGCCCAGCAGAACCGGCTGACCACCCTGCCCGCACGCTTCGGCGGCCTGCCCGCGCTGCGCGAACTCTGGTTGCGCGGCAACGCGTTGAGCGAGCTGCCGGACACCTTCGCCGGGCTCGGTGAGCTGCGCGAGCTCGAGCTGCGGGAGAACGCCTTCACCGAGGTCCCGCCGGTGCTGGCCGGGCTGCCGCTGCTGCGCCGGCTCGACCTGCGCGGCAACCGGATCACCGAACTGCCCGACTGGCTGGCCGAACTGCCCGCCCTGGAGAAGCTGGACCTGCGGTGGAACGACGTGCGGCCGTCGCCGGAGCTGCGCGAGGCGCTCGGCGCGCGCGGCTGCGTGCTGCTGCACTGAGCCGGGACGACCGGGCGGCCTGCGGGGAAAACGGATCACCGCTGCGGCCGGGGCCTGTTACCGTGGATCGCATGAAGCGCGCTGCACTCGCCACGACGACGCCGGAGAGAGTCCCGGCGCGCTGACTGCTGACCTAGTCCGAAGCCCCGGGGCCGAGTGCCCCGGGGCTTCGCCGTTCCCGGCCCACTCGCCCGCCCCGACCGAGTGGAGGGAGACCACCCGTGAACGACCACCGCAAGCTCGGCCGCGAGCTCGACCTGTTCGACACCGACCCGTTGATGGGGTCCGGCCTGCCGTACTGGCTGCCCGACGGCGCCGCGATCCGGCACACCCTGGAGGAGTTCATCCGCGGGCGCGAGCGGCGGGCCGGCTACCGGCACGTCTACTCGCCGGCGCTCGGGAAACGCGAGTTGTACGAGATCTCCGGCCACTGGGCGCACTACCGGGAGGACATGTTCCCGCCGATGGAGCTGGGGTCGGAGCAGGTGGTGCTGCGGCCGAGCCTCTGCCCGCACCACGCGCTGATCTTCCGTTCCCGCCCGCACAGCTACCGTGAACTCCCGCTGCGGATAGCAGAGTTGGGAGACATGTACCGGGCCGAGCTGTCCGGGGTGCTGGGCGGGCTGAGCAGGGTGCGGGCGATCCGGCTGAACGACGCGCACGTCTTCTGCACCCCGGAGCAGGCCGCCGACGAGGCCGCAGCGGCGCTGGAGCTGATCCGCGAGGCGCACCGGGCGCTCGGCGTCCGGCCGGTCCGCTACCGGCTCTCCCTGCCCGGCGGGGGCGGCAAGTACGTGGCGGACCCGGCGCTCTGGGAACGGGCGACCGCGCTGCTGACCGGCGTCCTGGAGCGTTCCGGCGTACCGTTCGAGGCGGTGGAGGGCGAGGCCGCGTTCTACGGGCCCAAGATCGACGTGCAGATCGCCGACGGCGCCGGGCGCGAGTCGACCCTCTCCACCGTGCAGGTCGACTTCCACCAGCCCGAGCGGTTCGGCCTGCACTACACCGGCCCGGACGGTGCCAGGCACCGCCCGGTGATGGTCCACCGCAGCGTGATCGGCAGCATCGAGCGGCTGGTCGCCCACCTGATCGAGCTGTACGGCGGCGCCTTCCCGGCCTGGCTGGCCCCGACCCAGGTGGTGCTGCTGCCGGTCTCGGAGGCCGAACTGCCGCAGGCCGCGCGGCTCCGGCAGCGCTGCCTCGACCTGGGGCTGCGCGCCGAGGTCGCCGGCCCCGAGCACGGCACCCTCGGTGCGCGGATCCGGTCGGCACGGCTGGCCCCGTACCAGGCGGTGGTCGGGGCCAGGGAGGCCGCGGACGGGCGGGTCGCCCTGCGGCTGCGGGGCGGGCGGCGGCTCGACCCGCTGCCGGCGGAGGAGGCCTGGGCCCGGATCGGCGCGCTGGTGGCGGCGTGCAGTGCGGAGCTGTGGCCGGCCGGTGCGGGCCGCTGAGCCGCCGGCGGGCGGTGGCCCGGCAGCGGTGGGCATGACTGCCGTGGCGGGCATGACTGGTGGCCATACGTACGACTAGTGCGGTGCGCGGTGTGTCGGACCGGCCGGGGGCGGTGGCCGCCCGTCGAATGGGCGCGGGCGGCCGGGTCCACGGCCGCCGTCGTCCCCGCCGTCCCCCGGTCCGGACCGCTCCGGGCCGTTCCCGGAGGTTCCCATGCGCATGCCGCGTAGTCTCGCCGCCCCGGCGCTCGCCGGCTGTCTCGCCCTCGCCGGCGCCGTCGGCGCCCCGGCCGCCCAGGCGGCCTCGACCGTGCACCGCCCGCTGCCCGTACCGGACGTCCAGTACTGCGCCGCCGTCCTCGGGCACGTTCCCGGCGCCGACGGGCGCGCGCCGCTGCTCGGCCGGGCCTGTGCGCCGGACTCCCGTTCCGACGCGCTCGGCGCCGCCGTCCGGACCGTGGCGCGGGACCGCTGACCCGTCCGGTGCCCCGGGCGGGCCGCGCCGACCCGCCCGGGGCGCCGCCGGCGTCAGTACGACTGCAGCTCGATCAGGTGCCCGTCCGGGTCCCGCAGGTGGGCGCTGCGCAGGTTCGGACCCCACTCGGGGCGGTCGGTCGGGCCGACGACCGGGGTGCCGCCGTGGCGCAGGCAGAGGGTGAAGGCCTCGTCCACGTCGGGCACCCGGAGGGCGAGCATCGCGGCGTCCTGGGCGGGGGCGGCGGGCCGGGCGGGCAGGCCGGTGGTGCCGAGGGTGGCGGCCATCGCGGCGCGGTCGAAGAGCACCAGGACGGCCTGGTCGTCGACGTCCCAGTTGGCGTACGGGCCGTCGGGCGTGCCCTTGACCAGGGTGGCGCCGGTGAGCGGTGGCAGGACGGCGCGGTAGAAGCGGAAGCACTCGGCGAAGCCGGTCACGAGCAGGCGGGGGTACAGGGCGTCCACGGTCGAAGCTCCCGGGCTCGGTGGTGGTGGGTCGGGGATCGGCGGGTCAGGAATCGATGGGCCGAGGGGATCATTAGTGGGTCGTCACCCACTATAGGGACTCACCCTAGACTTGCGCCATGACCCCCGAACCGCTCCCCGCTCCGGCACCGCTCGCCGCCCCCGGACCGCCCCCCGCTCCCGACCTGCCGCCCATGCTGCTGGACCTCGACAGCTACCTGCTCTCCCGGATCGGGCGCACCGCGCGGGCCCGCCTGGCCGAGCGGCTCGCCGGACGCGGGCTGCGGCTCTGGGACATGGCCGTGCTCGCCGCCCTCGCCGACTTCGGCCCGCAGGCCCAGCGCGACCTGGTCCGGAGGCTGGGCGTCGACCCGAGCGACCTGGCCAAGGTCGCCGACCAGCTGGCCGCCGCCGGGTACGTCGAGCGGGCCCGGGACCAGACGGACCGGCGGCGGGTGACGGTCTCCGTCACCGGGGCGGGGCGGGAGCTGCTCGCGGAACTGGACGCCGAGGCGCGCGCGGTGCAGGGCGAGGTGCTGGCGCCGCTGGACGAGGCGGAGCGGCGGGCGCTGCACGGCCTGCTGCTCCGCGTCCACGAGGGGCTGGGCGGCGCGGGCAGCGGGCTGTAGGGCCGGCTGCCC
>NZ_JBFAZB010000066.1:0-42094 GCF_040681575.1 Kitasatospora sp. NPDC051702 | reverse complement strand
ACCCCCGGGATTCCTTGTGCCCGGGCGGGGGGGGGGGCGGGGGGGGCGCGCCCCGCCCCCCCCCCCCCGCCACCCCGCGGGGCGTCGGCCCGCCGCCCGGAGACCGGAGGCGTCCCGGCCCGCGGCCGGCGCGGCGAGGGCGCGTCAGCCCGCCGCCGGGGCTCGGTAGATCCGCAGGAAGGCCTCCACGCCGTCCGCCGCGATCCGGGCGACCTCCTCGTCGGCGACCGGCAGCGCCCCCCAGAACGAGCGCTCGGCGACGCCGTGGAAGGTCAGCAGGGTGTACTGCTCGGCGGCCAGCGCCGCGTCGTCGAAGGCCAGCAGTCCGCGGTCGGCGAGGGTGGTGAAGTGCCGCGCCAGGTCACGCTGCGAGGCGATCGGGCCGGCGTCCAGCCAGGCCTCCAGCACGTCGGCCGGGATGTTGGTCACCTCGGCGCGGATGGCCCGGCCGAGCGCGCCGTGGTCACCCGCGGACAGGACGGCCCGGGCCCGCTCGACGGCGAGGTCGACGAGGTCCTGGCGCAGGTCGACGACCCGGTCGAGGTACCGGGCCATCAGGGCGGCGATCCGCTCGGTGAGCTCGGCGGAGTTGTGCAGGGCGACGGAGAGGAAGAGGGTCTCCTTGTCCGCGAAGTGGTTGTAGACCGTCCGCTTCGACACCCCGGCCTCCGCGGCGATCGCGTCCATGCTGGCCCGGACGTAGCCCTCTCGCCCGAACACCGCCGTCGCGGCCCGCGCGATCGCCTCGCGCTTCTCCGGCCGTCCCGTTCCGCCCATCGCCACCACCGCCACCGCACCGCTCCTCGTCCGTCGAACTAGAAAACTACCCGGTGTAGTATATCTCGCCCGCGCCGGCCCGGGTTGCCGTCCGACCAGGGTGTCCTATGCTGCTGCCGATCTCTACACCCGTGTAGAAAGAAGTGGACGGCAGGCCCCGGCTCACCCGGTCGAGGGAACCAGTCGGCCGACCAACAGCGTCCAGTAGTGGCAGCGCACGGCCGATCCCCACACGGCGGCCGGGCGTGGGCGCCACCGTGGCGCACCAGCACCGAGGACCGGGGGTGAGTACGTGGCGGGCCGACGAGGACGGACGTCCGACCAGCGGATACGGCGGCAGTCGGGCGGAGCGGCCCGCCCGCTGCCCGGCGGCGCCGCCCTGCCCGCCGCGCTGGCCGTCGGGCTGCCGGCGGCGGGCGCCGCGGTCGACGAGCTCTCCGGGCCCGGCACCGGCCTGGCCTTCGGAGTGGGCGCGGTGCTCGGCACCGGCCTGGCCGCCGCGCTCAGCGGCCGCAACGGGTGGTGGTGGGTGCTCGCCGCCTCCCCGCTGCTGGTCCTCGGGGTCACCGCCGGCGCGGAACTGCTGGCCAACGGCGACGCCTACCGGGGCAGGGCCCTGGCCACCGGCTCCGCGAAGTGGGTGGTGCACGGATTCCCCGTGATGGCCGCAGCCGCAGCCGCGGCCGCGCTGGTGATGGTGGTCCGGGTGGTCCTGGGCCGGAGGAGGGCCCATGGCTGAGGAACGGAACGCCGACCGGGCCGCGGAGGCGGCTCCGGCACCCGCCCGCAGGCGCTCCCCGCTGCTGATCGCGGGCCGCACCGCGGCCTGCTCGGTGGCCCTGGCGGTCTTCGCCGCCAGCGGGGTGGTCTGGTACGAGTACACGTCCCTCACCGACGGGATGACCACCTCCGACGTCATCGCCGGGACGAAGAAGGACGCGCCCAAGCACCTCGACAACTCGGTCAACCTGCTGCTGATCGGCCTGGACAGCCGCAAGAACATGGACGGCACCGACCTGCCGCCGGAGTTCGTCCAGGACGAGCTGCACGCCGGCCACAGCTCCGACGTCGGCGGCTACAACACCAACTCGCTGATCCTGCTGCACATACCCGCCGGCGGCGGCAAGGTGCAGGCCGTCTCGATACCCCGCGACGACTACGTCATGACGTACGGCGCCGACGGCAAGCAGGCCGGCATGCGCAAGATCAAGGAGGCCTACGGCGAGGCCAAGGAGAAGGCCACGCCGGGCCTCCAGGCGAAGGGCCTCAAGGGCGCGGACCTGGAGAAGGCCGGCCGTGACGCCGGCCGGGCGGCCACCATCCAGACCGTGCAGAAGTTCCTCGACCAGCCCGTCGACCACATCGCCGAGGTCAACCTGATGGGCTTCTACGACATCGCCAAGGCCGTCGAACCGATCGAGGTCTGCCTCACCCACGACACCAAGGACCCGGCCATGGAGGGCCAGGGCTCCGGCGCCGACTTCCACAAGGGCATCAACAAGCTCAACGCCGCCCAGGCGCTCTCCTTCGTCCGCCAGCGCCACAACCTGGACGGCCCGGACGGCAACAGCGGCGACTTCGCCCGCACCCACCGCCAGCAGGCGTTCATCTCCTCCGTGGTGCACAAGCTCAAGCAGGACGGCATCGTCAGCGACCTGGGCAAGCTGCAGAAGCTCTTCGGCGTGGTGCAGAAGGACCTCGTCATCGACAACGAGTGGAACGTCCTCGACTTCGCCCAGCAGGCGCCCAACCTCACCGGCGGCAACGTCGAGTTCAACACCCTGACCTTCGACGACTTCGGCAAGCGCAACGGCCAGGACGTCAACCTGGTCACCCCGGCGAAGGTCCAGAAGGTGGTCAAGCAGATCTTCGGCTACGCGGACTCCGCCCCCGCCCCCGCGCCCGCGGACACCGCGGCCGCCACCCCCGGCGCACCGACCGCGACGCCCACCCAGACGCCGACCGCGTCCCCGACGACGACGGCCGCCGCGGCCTCCGCCACCGTGGACGTCTTCAACGCCTCGACCGCCGCCGGGGTCTCCTCGGGCGCGGAGTCCAAGGCGCTGGTCGCGATGGGCTTCAAGGCCGGCCGCACCGGCAGCGCGAGCACCCGCCCGAAGACCACCACCGTCGTCTACGGCAAGGGCGCCAAGGACGCGGCCGACCTGGTCGCCGCGCGCTACGGCGTGAGCCCCACCGAGTCCGCCGCGACGCCCGCCGGCCGGGTGGTGGTCACCCTCGGCACCGGGTTCACCGGAGCGGCCGACGACAAGCCCACCGCCACCGCGAGCGCCGGCGCCTCCGGGGCTCCGGGCGACCCGACCGCCAACCTGCCGGTGCAGGGCCCCGCGGTCGACGCGGAGTCCGACGGCGGCATCCCCTGCGTCTACTGACCCGGCGCGGCCGCTGACCGGCCGCACCGGGTGACGCCGGGTCACGCCGGCCGCACCCGTCACGTCTCTCGATCCGCCGCACCGCACCGTGGGGAGGCTCCCGCCCGGGGGCCTCCCCACGCGCATCGGCGGAGAGCCCTGGCACAATTCTACGTACTGCGTATAGTGTACTGCGTACGGGATAACCGTGCCGGCTTGCCGACGAGAGGACGCCCACCATGCAGATCACCACCTCCGCCATCGCCCTGACCGTCGAGGACACCACCGCCTCCGCCGACTTCCTCCGGCGCCACTTCGGCTACGCCGAGGCGATGTCGGCCGACGGCTTCGTCTCGCTACGGCACCCGGGTGGCGGCGTCGACGTCGTCTACCTGCGCCGCGGCATCGAGGTGCTGCCCGAGGACCAGCGCCACCGGACGGTGGCCGGCACCATCCTGGCCTTCGTCGTGGCGGACCTCGCGGGCGAGGAACGGCGGCTGCGCGCGGAGGGCGCCGGGATCACCATGGAGCTGCGCGAGGAGCCCTGGGGCGAGAAGCTCTTCCAGGTCACCGACCCGAACGGGGTCGTGATCGAGCTGGTCGAGTGGGCCGCGGAGTGACGCACGGCACGGCGGGCGCCACAGCGGACTCGACGACGGGCCCGACAACGGGCGGCGCCCCCTCGGCCGGTGGCCGAGGGGGCGCCGTCGCACCGTCCGGAGCGGTCAGTCCACCGTCCAGGTGTCGGCACCGGCCAGCAGCCCGGCCAGGTCGCCCGACCCGTGCCGGGCCACGGCCGCGTCCAGCTGATCGGCCATCAACTCGTCGTAGACCGGCCGCCGCACGTCGCGCAGCACCCCGATCGGGGTGTGGTGCAGGGTGTCGGTGTCGGCGATCCGGGACAGTGCGAAGGCCGTCGCCGGGCTGGCCGCGTGGACGTCGTGCACCAGCACCTGCGCCTCGTTGTCCGGCGTCACCGCCCCGACGGACAGCTCACCGCCCGGGCCGCGGAACACCCCGCCGGCCAGCCCCGCGCCGAAGCGGATCGGCTGCCCGTGCTCCAGCCGGACCAGCGCCTCGTCGCGCGTGCCCGGCTCCTTCAGCACCTCGAACGCGCCGTCGTTGAAGATGTTGCAGTTCTGGTAGATCTCCACCAGCGCGGTGCCCTCGTGCGCGGCCGCCGCCCGCAGCACCGACTGCAGGTGCTGGCGGTCCGAGTCGATCGTCCGCGCCACGAACGTCGCCTCCGCGCCGATCGCCAGCGACAACGGGTTGAACGGCACGTCCAGCGAGCCCATCGGCGTCGACTTGGTGACCTTGCCCAGCTCGCTGGTCGGCGAGTACTGGCCCTTCGTCAGACCGTAGATCCGGTTGTTGAACAGCAGGATCTTCAGGTTCACGTTGCGCCGCAGCGCATGGATCAGGTGGTTGCCGCCGATCGACAGCGCGTCCCCGTCCCCCGTGACGACCCACACGCTCAGGTCGGGCCGGGAGGACGCCAGCCCCGTCGCGATCGCCGGCGCCCGCCCGTGGATCGAGTGCACCCCATAGGTGTTCATGTAGTACGGAAAACGCGACGAGCAACCGATCCCGGACACGAACACCGTGTTCTCGCGCCGGATGCCGAGCTCCGGCATGAAGCCCTGCACCGCCGCCAGGACCGCGTAGTCCCCGCAGCCCGGGCACCAGCGCACCTCCTGGTCGGTCTTGAAGTCCCGGGCGCTCTGCGCGCCCTCGGCGCGGGGCACCAGACGCAGGGACGGGAAGCCGTTCTCGCTCATCGGTGGTCCTCCTCGTCCAGGGTGCCGATCGCCGCCGACAGCACGTCCGCCAACTGCGCCGCCTTGAACGGCAGCCCCCGCACCTGGTTGTAGGACTCCGCGTCCACCAGGTACTTCGCCCGCAGCAGCAACGCGAGCTGCCCCAGGTTCATCTCCGGCACGATGACCTTGTCATAACTCCTCAGCACCGTCCCGAGGTTCGCCGGGAAGGGGTTCAGGTGCCGCAGGTGCGCCTGCGCCACCTCACCGCCGTCCGCCCGCACCCGGCGCACCGCCGCGGTGATCGGCCCGTACGTCGAACCCCACCCGAGCACCAGCACCCGAGCCTCACCGCTCGGGTCGTCGACCTCCACCTCGGGCACCGCGATCCCGTCGACCTTCGCCTGCCGGGTGCGCACCATGAAGTCGTGGTTCGCGGGGTCGTAGGAGATGTTCCCGGTGCCGTCCTGCTTCTCGATGCCGCCGATCCGGTGCTCCAGACCCGCCGTCCCCGGCACCGCCCACGGCCGCGCCAGCGTCTTCGGATCCCGCAGGTACGGCCAGAACGAGCCGTCCTCCCGGTTCGGCCCGGTCGCGAAGTCCGGGCTGATCACCGGGAGTTCGTCCACCTCCGGGATCCGCCACGGCTCCGAGCCGTTGGCCAGGTAGCCGTCCGACAGCAGGAACACCGGCGTGCGGTACGTCACCGCGATCCGCGCCGCCTCCAGCGCCGCGTCGAAGCACTCGGCCGGCGTCGCCGGGGCCACGATCGGCACCGGCGCCTCGCCGTTGCGCCCGAACATCGCCTGCAGGAGGTCGGCCTGCTCCGTCTTCGTCGGCAGGCCCGTCGACGGGCCCCCGCGCTGGATGTCCACGACCAGCAGCGGCAGTTCCAGCGACACCGCCAGGCCGATCGTCTCGCTCTTCAGCGCCACCCCGGGGCCCGAGGTCGTCGTCACGCCCAGCGCCCCGCCGAACGCCGCGCCCAGCGCGGCGCCGATCCCCGCGATCTCGTCCTCCGCCTGGAAGGTCCGCACCCCGAAGTTCTTGTGCCGGGACAGCTCGTGCAGGATGTCCGAGGCCGGCGTGATCGGGTAGGAGCCCAGGTACAACGGCAGTTCGGCGCGCCGCGCCGCCGCGATCAGGCCGTAGGACAGCGCCAGGTTCCCCGAGATGTTGCGGTAGCGCCCGGCCGGCAGCCGCGCCGGCGGCACCTCGTACGAGACCGCGAACGACTCCGTCGTCTCGCCGAAGTTCCAGCCCGCCTTGAACGCGCTGATGTTCGCCTCCGCGATCTGCGGCTTCTTGGCGAACTTGGTGCGCAGGAACGCCTCCGTCCCGTGCGTGGGGCGGTGGTACATCCAGGAGAGCAGCCCGAGCGCGAACATGTTCTTCGCCCGCTCGGCGTCCTTGCGGGCCAGCCCGCTGTCCTTCAGCGCCTCCAGCGTCAGCGTCGTCAGCGGCACCTTGTGCAGGTGGAAGGCCTCCAGCGAGCCGTCCTCCAGCGGATCCGCCGCGTACCCGACCTTCGCCAGCGCCCGCTTGGTGAACTCGTCCGTGTTGACGATGATCTCCGCACCCCGCGGCAGGTCCCCCAGGTTCGCCTTCAGCGCCGCCGGGTTCATCGCCACCAGCACGTTCGGCGCGTCCCCCGGCGTCAGGATGTCGTGGTCCGCGAAGTGCAGCTGGAAGCTCGACACCCCCGGCAGCGTCCCGGCGGGCGCCCGGATCTCGGCCGGGAAGTTGGGCAGCGTGGACAGGTCGTTGCCGAACGACGCCGTCTCCGACGTGAACCGGTCCCCGGTGAGCTGCATCCCGTCACCCGAGTCGCCGGCGAAACGGATGATCACCCGGTCGAGTCTGCGGATGGGCTTGGCCCGCCGCTGCGGAGGGCCTCCCGGGGCGGGAGGACCGGCCGGCACGGTCGGGCCGGAGCGTCCGTCACCGCTCCCGGAACGACCCTCGTCGCCGTCCGGGCCGTCCACTGCCTCTGACTGATCGACCTGACTGGTCACTGCCGCGGACCTCCTCGTGGGCACACCACCGCGGGCGCGGCCCCGTGCCCCGTCCGCCTGGTGCACCTCCCGCATCCTATGCGCGGGAGGTCGGCCGGGGACGGAACTCCCGCGTGCGGCGGGAAATCACCGACCCGCGCCCGACCCGCACACGAGGTCCAACGTCCGGCCTCCGGAGATCATTCCGGCGGCCCTCCGAGGGCTCCGGCGGCCCGGTCGTGCCCCGGGCTCCGCTCCCGGCCGGTCAGGAGTTGAGGTACGTGAGCACCGCCAGCACCCGGCGGTGGTCCTCCGGGCTCTGCGCCAGGCCCAGCTTCAGGAAGATGTTGCTGACGTGCTTCTCCACCGCGCCGTCC
This sequence comes from Kitasatospora sp. NPDC051702, assembly GCF_040681575.1. Classification (NCBI taxonomy): domain Bacteria; kingdom Bacillati; phylum Actinomycetota; class Actinomycetes; order Kitasatosporales; family Streptomycetaceae; genus Kitasatospora; species Kitasatospora sp. NPDC051702. The sequence goes on along the minus strand of NZ_JBFAZB010000066.1, from coordinate 34,814 downwards.
GAGACCACCAGCTGCCTGGCCACCGCGGTGTTGGTCCGGCCCTCCGCCATCAGGCCGAGCACCTCGCGCTCGCGCGGGGTCAGCCGGGCCAGGACGTCCCCCTTGCGGCTGCGGCTGAGCAGCTGCTGGACCACCTCCGGGTCCAGCGCGGTGCCGCCCTCGGCGACCCGGACCACCGCGTCCGCGAACTCGCGCACCTCGGCGACCCGGTCCTTCAGCAGGTAGCCGACGCCCCGGGTGGAACCGGCCAGCAGCTCGGAGGCGTAGCGCTCCTCCACGAACTGCGACAGCACCAGCACGCCCAGCTGCGGGTAGTGGCCGCGCAGCTCGACGCAGGCCCGCAGCCCCTCGTCGGTGTGGGTCGGCGGCATCCGGACGTCGGAGACCACCACGTCCGGCAGCTCGCCGGCCGCGGCCAGCTCGTGGACGGTCTTCAGCAGGCCCTCGCCGTCACCGACCCCGGCCACGACCTCCAGGCCCCGGTCGGTGAGCAGCCGGGTCAGGCCCTCCCGCAGCAGTACGGAGTCCTCGGCGATGACGACGCGGCGCATGGCGACCTTCCCGGCAGGGTGAGCTGACAGGGGTCAGTCTCCCCCATTCGGGTGTCCGCCCGCCGGGGGATTCACGGCGCCGGACGCCCGTCCTCCGGGGGGTGCCCACCGCCGCGCGGCCGGTGCCGGGCGGCGCGGGCGCCGGGAGGGGGCCGGCTGAGTGCCGGGCCCGGGCGACTGCCGGGCCGGCGGGTGCTCCGGCCGGGCGGGTTCCCGGCCGGGCCGTCACATGGTGCGGATCGCCACCGAGTCGCAGAGGCCCTCCAGGGCCGCCTTCGCCGGGCAGTCCGGCAGCGGGGCGAGCAGCGCGCGGGCGTCCTCGGCCTGGCGCAGGGTCTCCCGGCGGGCGCGCTCCAGCGCCGGGTGGCGGCGCAGCAGCCGCAGCGCCTCGGCGTGCAGCTCGTCGTCGGCGAGGGGCTGGGCGATCAGCTCGCGCAGCCGGGTGTCGGCCGGGTCGGCCGGGTCCGCGGGCATCTGCTGCAGCAGCAGGGTCGGCAGCGTCGCCACGCCCTCGCGCAGGTCGGTGCCGGGGGTCTTGCCGGACTCGTGGCCGTCGCTGGCGATGTCCAGCACGTCGTCGGCCAGCTGGAAGGCGATGCCGATCCGCTCGCCGAACTCGCCGAGGGTGTCCACCATCCACGGCTCGGCGCCGGCCACCAGTGCTCCTATCCGGCAGGAGACGGCGATCAGCGACCCGGTCTTGCCGGCCAGCACGTCGAGGTAGTGCAGCAGCGGGTCGCCGTCCGGGCCGGCGCCGCGGGTCTCCAGGATCTGGCCGGTGACCAGCCGCTCGAAGGCGTCGGCCTGCATCCGGACCGCCTCGGGGCCGAGGTCGGCGAGCACCTGGGAGGCGCGGGAGAACAGGAAGTCGCCGGTGAGGATGGCGACGGAGTTGTCCCAGCGCGAGTTGGCGCTGGGGGCGCCGCGGCGCACCGGGGCCTCGTCCATGACGTCGTCGTGGTAGAGCGTGGCCAGGTGGGTCAGCTCGACGACGACGGCAGCGGGCACCACGCCCGGGGCGCCCGGGTCGCCGAACTGCGCGGCGAGCAGCAGGAGCAGCGGGCGGAAGCGCTTGCCGCCGGCCTCGATGAGGTGACTGGCGGTGATGGTGATGAAGGGGACGTCGCTCTTGACGGCCTCGGCGAGCGCCGTCTCCACCGCGTCCAGTCCGGCCTGGACGTCCCGGGTCAGGTCGCGGTCCTGCACGCTGAGCCCGAAGGGTCCCACGACGGTCACGAAGACCACTCCTCTGTCCCTGGTCGATCTAGCGGCCTGGTCCCTGAGTGCCGCCGCTGGCCATACAGGCAGGGTATCCGGTCGCGAGTGGATCACTGCACGGGCGTGCGGATCCTGTCATGATCGGGCCGGACGCCCAGGTCAGGGCGGCTGTCGCGGCGATCCGGCGGTGGGGGCGGAATCCGCCGGTGAACCCGCCGGGAGAACCGCGGCGGACGCACCGGCGGCGGACGCGCGTCCGGGCCGCGCACGGGGGGGCACGGCCCGGACGACGGGCCCGGGGCGGCGGCGCCGGCCCGGCGGGGTCAGCGGACGAACAGCGCCGCCTTGGACGCCAGGTCGAGGAAGTACTGCGGCAGCAGACCGAGACCCAGCGTGACCAGGACCCCCACCCCGATCGCGGTCGCCGTGAAGGCGCTCGGGATCGCGACGGTCGGGCCGCCCGGCTTCGGGTCGGAGAAGAACATCAGCACGATGACCCGGATGTAGAAGAACGCGGCGACCGCCGAGCTCAGCACACCGACGATCACCAGCGGAGTCGCCCCGCCGGCCGCAGCCGCCTGGAACACCGCGAACTTCCCGGTGAAACCGGAGGTCAGCGGGATCCCGGCGAAGGCCAGCAGGAACAGGGCGAACACCGCCGCCACCAGGGGCGAGCGCCGCCCCAGCCCGGCCCAGCTGGACAGGTGGGTCGCCTCGCCCTTGGAGTCGCGCACCAGGGTGACCACGGCGAAGGCCCCGAGCGTCACGAAGGAGTACGCCAGCAGGTAGAACAGCACCGAGGAGAGGCCCTGCTTGTTGGTGGCGATCACCCCGGTGAGGATGAACCCGGCGTGCGCGATCGAGGAGTACGCCAGCAGCCGCTTCACGTCCTGCTGGGTCACCGCGAGCACCGCGCCGACCACCATGGTGAGGATCGCCACCCCCCAGAGCACCGGCCGCCAGTCCAGCCGCAGGCCGGGGAAGGCCACGTAGAACAGCCGCAGGAACGCCCCGAACGCGGCGACCTTGGTGGCCGCCGCCATGAAGCCGGTCACCGGGGTCGGCGCGCCCTGGTACACGTCCGGCGTCCAGGAGTGGAAGGGGACGGCGCCGACCTTGAACAGCAGGCCGACCGAGAGCACCGCCAGTCCCATCAGCAGCAGCGCGTCGCTCTGGGTGCTGCTCAGCTGCGCCGGGGTGGTCATCGCCTTGCCGGAGATGACGTCCGAGATGTCGCCGAGCTTCACGCTGCCCGCGTAGCCGTACAGCAGCGCGGTGCCGAACAGGAAGAACGCCGAGGCGAAGGCGCCGAGCAGGAAGTACTTGACGGCCGCCTCCTGGGAGAGCAGCCGGCGGCGCCGGGCCAGCGCGCAGAGCAGGTAGAGCGGGAGGGAGAAGACCTCCAGCGCCACGAACATGGTCAGCAGGTCGTTCGCGGCGGGGAACAGCAGCATGCCGCCGACCGCGAAGAGGGTGAGCGGGAAGACCTCGCTGGTGGCGAAGCCCGCCCGGACGGCCGCCCGCTCCTGCTCGCCGCCGGGGGTGGCGGCGGCCTGGGCGGCGAACGCGTCGGCCGGCAGGCCGCCGGCCTTCGGCTCGAGCTTCCGCTCGGCGTAGGTGAGCACCGCCACCACCGCGACCAGCAGGATGACGCCCTGCAGGAACAGCGCCGGGCCGTCCAGCGCGACCGACTCCATCGCCAGCAGGTCGACCTTGGTGGAGCCGTAGCCCTGCGCGGCCAGCACCACCACGGCGACGAAGGACCCGATCAGCCCGACCAGGGCGAGCAAGACCTGCGTCCAGTGCCGGTGCCGGCGGGGCACGAAGGCCTCGACCAGGACGCCGAGCACGGCGGCGCCGAACACCACCAGCATCGGGGAAAGTTGGGCGTACTCGATGTGGGGTGCCGGGATGCTGGCGGTGTTGCCGCCGGCGGCGGCGAGCATGCCGGTGGTGCTCACTTCTGCTCACCTCCTGAAGTGGCGGCGACCGGGTGGACCGGCGCCGGGTCGGTCTCGTGGACCTGCGAGAGCGTCGCGTTCACCGAGGGGTTGACCAGGTCGGTGAGCGGCTTGGGGTAGACGCCGAGCAGGACGGTCAGCGCCACCAGCGGGGCGACCACCGCGAGCTCCCGGACCTTGAGGTCGGGCATCCCGCTGACCTCGGCCTTCACCGGGCCGGTCATGGTGCGCTGGTACAGCAGCAGGGCGTACAGCGCGGCCAGCACGATGCCGAAGGTGGCCACGATCCCGATCGCCGGGTAGCGGGTGAAGGTGCCCACCAGGACCAGGAACTCGCTGACGAAGGGCGCCAGGCCGGGCAGCGACAGGGTGGCCAGGCCACCGATCAGGAACGTCCCGGCAAGCACCGGGGCGACCTTCTGCACGCCGCCGTAGTCGGCGATCAGCCGCGAGCCGCGGCGGGAGATCAGGAAGCCGGCGACCAGCATCCAGGCGGCGGTGGAGATGCCGTGGTTGACCATGTAGAGGGTGGCGCCGCTCTGGCCCTGGCTGGTGAGCGCGAACACGCCCATGATGATGAAGCCGAAGTGCGAGATCGAGGCGTAGGCGACCAGCCGCTTGATGTCCTTCTGCCCGATCGCCAGCAGCGCGCCGTAGAGGATCCCGATCACCGAGAGGGCCAGGATCGCCGGGGCGAAGGTCTTCGAGGCGTCCGGGAACAGGCCGAGGCAGTAGCGCAGCATCGCGAAGGTGCCGACCTTGTCCACCACCGCGGTGATCAGCACCGCGGTGCCGGCGGTGGCCTCGCCCATCGCGTTCGGCAGCCAGGTGTGCAGCGGCCACAGCGGGGCCTTCACCGCGAAGGCGAAGAAGAAGCCCAGGAACAGCGCCTTCTCGGCGGTGCCGGTCAGCTGCAGCTTCCCGTCGGCGATCGCCGAGGCCAGGGTGGGCAGGTCGAAGGTGCCGAAGCCCTGGTCCTGCGCGATCACGTACAGGCCGATCACGGCGGCCAGCATCACCAGGCCGCCGAGCAGGTTGTAGAGCAGGAACTTGACGGCCGCGTAGCTGCGCTGGCGCGCCGCGTCGGGGCCGCCGGCCCGGTCGCCGAAGCCGCCGATCAGGAAGTACATCGGGATCAGCATGGCTTCGAAGAACACGTAGAACACGAAGACGTCGGTGGCGTAGAAGGAGACGACGACCATCGCCTCCACCGCCAGGATCAGGGCGAAGAAGCCCTGGGTCCGGCGCCGGTTCTCGAAGGTCCCGTCGGGCCGGAGGGGGCCGGCCCCCTCCGGCCCGGCGGCGGGCGGGGAGGAGGGGTCGGCGTCGTGCCAGGAGGCCAGCATGACGACCGGCACCAGCACGGCGGTGAGCAGGGCGAGCACGGCGCCGATGCCGTCCACGCCGAGCGAGAAGCTGATGCCGAAGGAACGGATCCAGCTGTGGGACTCGGTGAGCTGGTAGCGGGCGCCGTTCGGGTCGAACCGCGCGGCCACCACGGCGGCCAGCACCAGGGTGACGGCCGAGACGCCCAGGGCGACGGCCTTGGTGGTCCGGCGCCGGCCCTCGGTGGACCCGGCGGGCAGCGCCGCGGTGAGCACCGCGCCGGCCGCGGGGACGGCACAGGTGGCGGTCAACAGCGCGCTCATGGCCGGCCCCCCGGGTTCTTGTCAGGACGAGTCATCACACGGACCTCATCAGGAGAGTCGTGGCGACCAGCACCAGCGTGCCGCCGAACATGGAGAGCGCGTACGAGCGGACGAAGCCGTTCTGGATCCGCCGCAGCCGACTGGAGACGCCGCCGATGGTGGCGGCCAGGCCGTTGACGAAGCCGTCCAGTCCGCGGCTGTCGAAGTAGACCAGGGTGGCGGTCAGGGCCGAGCCGGGCCGGACCAGGACGGCGTGGTTGAAGTCGTCCTGGAGCAGGTCGCGGCGGGCCGCCCGGGTGAGCGGGGAGCCGACCGGCGGCACCACCGGGACGGGCGAGCGCCCGTACATCAGGTAGGAGACGCCGACGCCGACCAGCATGCAGACCGTGGTGAGCAGGGTAACCACCAGCGGAGTGAGCGGCGAGTCGCCCTCGGCGTGGCCGGTGACCGGCTCCAGCCAGTTCAGGAAGGAGTCGTTGTAGGCGAACAGCCCGCCCGCGAAGACCGAGCCGAGGGCCAGCAGGACCATCGGGATCGTCATGCTCTTCGGCGACTCGTGCGGGTGCGGGGCGTTGCCGTCGGCGTCGGGCTGCCAGCGCTTCTCGCCGAAGAACGTCATCAGCATCACCCGGGTCATGTAGAACGCCGTGACACCGGCGCCGACGAGCGCGCACAGCCCGAGGATCCAGCCCTCGGTGCCGCCCTTGGCGAAGGCCGCCTCGATGATCTTGTCCTTGGAGAAGAAGCCGGACAGGCCCGGGAAGCCGATGATCGCCAGGTAGCCCAGCCCGAAGGTGGCGAAGGTGACCGGCAGGTACTTGCGCAGGCCTCCGTAGTGGCGCATGTCCACCTCGTCGTTCATGCCGTGCATGACCGACCCGGCGCCGAGGAACAGCCCGGCCTTGAAGAAGCCGTGGGTCACCAGGTGCATGATCGCGAAGGCGTAGCCGATCGGACCGAGCCCGGCCGCCAGCACCATGTAGCCGATCTGCGACATGGTCGAGCCGGCCAGCGCCTTCTTGATGTCGTCCTTGGCGCAACCGACGATCGCACCGAACAGCAGCGTGACCGTGCCGACCACCACCACGGCGGTCTGCGCGTCCGGCGCCAGGTTGAAGATCGCGGCGGAACGGGTGATCAGGTAGACGCCCGCGGTCACCATGGTGGCCGCGTGGATCAGCGCCGACACCGGGGTGGGGCCCTCCATGGCGTCCCCGAGCCAGGACTGCAGGGGCACCTGGGCGGACTTGCCGCAGGCCGCCAACAGCAGCATCAGGCCGATCGCCGTCAGCTTGCCCTCGCTCGCCTGGTCGGCCGCACCGAAGACCGGCCCGAAGGCGAAGGAGCCGAACTCGACGAACATCAGCATGATCGCGATCGACAGGCCCAGGTCTCCGACCCGGTTGACGATGAAGGCCTTCTTGGCCGCCGTCGCCGCGCTCGGCTTGTGCTGCCAGAAGCCGATCAGCAGGTACGAGGCCAGGCCCACGCCCTCCCAACCGAAGTACAGCAGCAGGTAGTTGTCGGCCGTCACCAGCAGCAGCATGGCGGCCAGGAACAGGTTCAGGTACGCGAAGAAGCGGCGCCGGCGCTCGTCGTGCGCCATGTAGCCGACCGAGTAGACGTGGATCAGCGTGCCGACACCGGTGATCAGCAGCACGAACGTCATCGACAGCTGGTCGAGCTGGAACGAGACGTCGGCCTGGAAGCCGTTCACCCGGATCCAGGTGTACAGGTACTCGGTCACGGCCCGGTGCTCGGCGTCACGGCCCAGCATCGCCGAGAACAGTGCCAGGCCGAAGCCGAACGAGAGTGCCGCGAGTGCGGTGGCCAACCAGTGGCCGAAGCGGTCCAGCGCCCGGCCGCCGAGCAGCAGCAGGACTGCGCCGGCCAGCGGGGCGGCCACCAGCAGCGGAATGAGAGAGTTCACCGAGAGGCCCTCCGCCTACAGCTTCATCAGGTTGCTGTCGTCGACCGAAGCGGAGTGCCTGGTCCGGAAGATGGAGACGATGATGGCGAGGCCGACCACGACCTCGGCCGCCGCCACCACCATCGTGAAGAACGCGATGATCTGACCGTCCAGGGTGCCGTGCATCCGGGAGAAGGTCACCAGGGCCAGGTTCGAGGCGTTGAGCATCAGCTCCACGCACATGAACAGCACGATCGCGTTGCGCCGGATCAGCACCCCGGAGGCGCCGATGGTGAACAACAGGGCGGACAGGTAGAGGTAGTTGACCGGGTTCACTGCTCGCCCTCCTCGTCGGTGCGCTCGGACCCCGCCTGGGGCCCGTCCTGCTGACCGGCCGGCACCGGCTCCAGGGACTTGCGCGGCCCGGACACGACCGGCCGCTCGGAGGACGGGCGGCCCAGCCAGTCGGCGGTGCTGTTCTCCAGCTCCGCCATCCGCCGCAGCATCTCCTGGCTGACGTCCCGGACCTGGCCGCGCTCGCGCAGCGTCGCCATCACCGAGTCCTCGGCCACCGTGCCGTCCGGCAGCAGCGCCGGGACGTCCACCGCGTTGTGCCGCGCGTACACGCCCGGCGCCGGCAGCGGCGGGAGCTGGATGTTGTCCTTGACCCGCTGCGCGGCCAGCTCGCGCTGCGTCTTCGGCGCCTTCACGTGCTCGCGGTGGGTCAGCACCATGGCCCCGATCGCCGCGGTGATCAGCAGCGCGCCGGTGACCTCGAAGGCCCACACGTACCGGGTGAAGATCAGCCGGGCCAGGCCCGGCACGTTGCCCTCGGCGTTCGCCTCGGACAGGCCGGTGAAGTGGTTCAGCTTCGCGTTGGCGATCCCCGCCACCAGCAGCACGCCGAAGCCCAGCCCGCACAGCACCGCGGCGAACCGCTGGCCCTTCAGCTGCTCCTTCAGCGAGTCCTCGCTGGTGACGCCCACCAGCATCACCACGAACAGGAACAGCATCATGATCGCGCCGGTGTAGACCACGATCTGCACCACGCCCAGGAACACCGCGCCCTGGGCCATGTAACAGACCGCCAGCGCCAGCATCGTCGCCGCCAGGCACAGCGCGCTGTGCACGGCCTTCCTCATCAGCAGCATGCCCAGCGCGCCGCCGACCGCGACGACCGCGAGCACCCAGAACTGGACGGCCTCCCCGGTGGAGGTCGTCCCTGTCGCGGCGAGGGTGGTCAGGGGGCTCACGACCGGACCTCCTTCTCCCGGTCGGTGCGCTCCTGCTGGACCGTCCCGGGCGCCGCCGCGGTGATCTCGCCCCGGTAGTACGCGCCCTCGTCGGCGCCCGGGAAGATCGCGTGCGGGGAGTCCACCATGCCCTCGGACAGCCCCACCAGCAGCTGCTCCTTGGTGAAGATCAGGTCCCGGCGGGAGGAGTCCGCCAGCTCGTACTCGTTCGTCATGGTCAGTGCACGGGTCGGACAGGCCTCGATGCAGAGCCCGCACAGGATGCAGCGGGCGTAGTTGATCTGGTAGACCGCGCCGTAGCGCTCCCCGGGCGAGTAGCGCTCGTCCTCCCGGTTGTCCGCGCCCTCCACGTAGATCGCGTCGGCCGGGCAGGCCCACGCGCACAGCTCGCAGCCGACGCACTTCTCCAGGCCGTCCGGGTGCCGGTTCAGCTGGTGGCGGCCGTGGAAACGCGGAGCGGTGGGCTTCTTCTGCTCCGGGTACTGCTCGGTCAGCCGCTTCTTGAACATGGCCTTGAAGGTCACGCCGAAGCCGGCGGCCGGGCCGAGGATCGACGGCTTGTCGGGGCGTTCGTCCCGCTCCGTCTGGTCGGACTCCATCTCGGTTCAGCTCCCTTCGGAATGGTCGGCCCCGTTGAGGGCGTCCTGCAGTTGCTTCGGGGCGCGGCTGCGCCGGCGCGGCACCGGCGGCAGCTCCTGGCCGGGCAGCGGGGGCACCGGGTAACCGCCCGCCATCGGGTCGAACCCGCCCTGCGGCGACGCCCCGTCACCGGACGCCGCAGAGTCCTCGGGCTCCTTCTTCAGGAAGTCCCGCAGCAACGCGAGCAGCAGGATCCCCCCGACCGGCGCGCCGACGTACAGCACCACCTCGCCGAAGCCGTAGCCCTCGTTGCGCAGCGCCCGCACGCTCGCGATCAGCACCAGCCAGACCAGCGAGACCGGGATCAGCACCTTCCAGCCCAGCTTCATGAACTGGTCGTAGCGGAACCGGGGCAGCGTGCCGCGCAGCCAGATGAAGAAGAACAGCAGCAGCTGGATCTTCAACGTGATCCAGAGCATCGGCCACCAGCCGTGGTTGGCGCCCTCCCAGAAGGTCGACACCGGCCACGGGGCCCGCCAGCCGCCCAGGAACAGGGTGGAGGCGACGGCCGAGACGGTCACCATGTTGACGTACTCGGCCAGCATGAACATCGCGAACTTCAGCGAGGAGTACTCGGTGTTGAAGCCGCCGACCAGCTCGCCCTCGGCCTCCGGCAGGTCGAACGGCGCCCGGTTGGTCTCGCCCACCATCGCGATGATGTAGACGATGAACGACACCGGCAGCAGCACCGCGAACCAGGTCGGCTGCTGGTGCGCCACGATCTCCGAGGTCGACATCGACCCCGAGTAGATGAAGACCGCCGCGAAGGACAGGCCCATCGCGATCTCGTAGCTGATCATCTGGGCCGAGGAGCGCAGACCGCCCAGCAGCGGGTACGTCGACCCGGAGGACCAGCCCGCCAGCACGATGCCGTAGATGCCGACCGAAGCCGTCGCCAGGATGTACAGCAGCGCCACCGGGAAGTCCGTCAGCTGCATCGCCGTCCGCGTCCCGAAGATCGACACCTCGTCGCCGGGCGGACCGAACGGGATCACCGCGAAGGCCATGAAGGCCGGGATGGCGCAGACGATCGGGGCCAGGACGTAGACCACCTTGTCCGAGCCCTTGACCACCAGGTCTTCCTTGAGCGCCAGCTTCACGCCGTCCGCGAGGGACTGCAGCAGCCCCCAGGGCCCGTGCCGGTTCGGCCCGATGCGCAACTGCATCCAGGCCACCACCTTGCGCTCCCAGACGATCGCGATCAGCACCGTCAGGACCAGGAAGCCGAAGCAGAACACCGCCTTCAACAGCACCAGCCACCACGGGTCGTGGCCGAAGAAGTGGAGCGTCTCGTACGGCTGCGGAGTCATCGCTCCTCCCCTTCGCTGCTCGCGTCGCCGACCGGGGCCACGGCCTGCTCGACCGGCTCCGGTGCGGCCGCGGCGATCGTCACCAGGTGGCCGACGGTGGTGCCGAGCGCGCGGTGCGCGCCGCCCGGCGTGGAGTTGAGCGGCACCCAGACCGTGCGGTCCGGGATCGAGTCGACGACCTCCAGCGGCAGGGTCAGCGAGCCCGCCGGGCCCGTCACCCGCAGCGCACCGCCCGCGACGGCCCCGATCTCCTCCGCGGTGACCGGGGAGACCCGGGCCACCGCCCGGTGCCGGGTGCCCGCCAGGTGCGGATCACCCTGCTGCAGCGAGCCGCCGTCCAGCAGCTGGCGCCAGCCGCCCAGCACCGCCTGACCGTTGGCCGGCCGCGGCAGCACGGCCGGGTGCGCGGCCGGGTCCGCGGTGCGGTCGCCCGCCCACGGGGTGAAGTGGTCCAGCTCCAGGCGGGCCGCCCGGACGTCCGGCAGGCCGAGCCGGTGGCCCAGCGCGTCCGCCAGCATGCTCAGCACCCGCAGGTCCGGGTGCAGGTGACGGCCCATCTGCTGGTCCGGCTTGAGCGCCGCCTCGAACATCCGCACCCGGCCCTCCCAGTCCAGGAAGGTGCCGGCCTTCTCCGCCACCGCCGCCACCGGCAGCACCACGTCCGCGTGCGCCGTCACCGCGGACGGCCGTAGTTCCAGGGACACCACGAACGGCACCGCCGCCAGCGCCTCGTCGGCCAGCGCCGGATCCGGCAGGTCGTCCGGATCCACACCGCCGACCAGCAGCGCGTCCAGATCGCCGTTCACCGCCGCCGCGAGGATCTGGTCGGTGTCCCGGCCCAGCCGCGCGGGCAGCTCCGCCACGCCCCACAGCGCGGCGGCCTCCGCCCGCGCCCCCGGCGCCGCCACCGGACGGCCGCCCGGCAGCAGGCCCGGCAGCGCGCCCGCCTCGACGGCCCCGCGCTCACCCGCCCGGCGCGGCACCCAGGCCAGCGTCGCACCGGTCGCGTGCGCCAGGCGCAGCACCGCCGTCAGCGCGCCCGGCACGGAGGCCAGCCGCTCGCCCGCCAGGATCACCGCGCCCGGGCCGCGCAGCAGCTCGGCCGCCCGCCCGGCGTCGTCGTTCAGCGGCTCGTCCGCGGCCAGCGCCGCGAACCACTCCGGCTCGGTGCCGGGGGCCGCCGGCAGCAGTGCGCCGCGCAGCTTGGTCAGCCCCCGGGAGGCGAACGTCGCCACCGAGTACACCTTGGTGCCGCGCGCCCGGGCCGCCTTGCGCAGCCGCAGGAAGACGATCGGCGACTCCTCCTCCGGCTCGAAGCCCGCCAGCAGCACCACCGGTGCCTGCTCCAGCCGCTCGTAGCTCAGGCCCGTGCCGTCCACGTCCACGCCGCGCCCGGCGACGGCGGCGGCCAGGAAGTCCGCCTCCTCGCCGCTGTGCGGGCGGGCCCGGAAGTCCACGTCGTTGGTGCCGAGCACCACCCGCGCGAACTTCGCGTACGCGTAGGCGTCCTCGACGGTGACCCGGCCGCCGGTGAGCACGCCGGCGCGGGCGCCGCGCAGCCCCGCGGCGGCCCGGGCCAGCGCCTCCGGCCAGGACGCCGGGACCAGCTCGCCGCCCTCCCGCACCAGCGGGGTGGTGAGGCGGTCCCGCTGCTGGGCGTAGCGGAACGCGAACCGGCCCTTGTCGCAGTTCCACTCCTCGTTGACCGCCGGGTCCTCGCCCGCCAGCCGGCGCAGCACCTTGCCCCGCCGGTGGTCGGTGCGCTGGGCGCAGCCGGCCGAGCAGTGCTCGCACACGCTCGGCGAGGAGACCAGGTCGAACGGACGCGAGCGGAAACGATAAGCCGCCGAGGTCAGCGCGCCCACCGGGCAGATCTGGATGATGTTCCCCGAGAAGTACGACTCGAAGTCGTCGCCCTCACCGGTGCCGACCTGCTGCAGCGCACCGCGCTCCACCAGGTCGATGAACGGGTCGCCGGCGATCTGCTGCGAGAAGCGGGTGCAGCGCGCGCACAGCACGCAGCGTTCGCGGTCCAGCAGCACCTGGCTGCTGATCGGCACCGGCTTCTCGTAGGTGCGCTTCATCCCCTCGAAGCGGGAGTCCGTCTCCCCGGTGGACATCGCCTGGTTCTGCAGCGGGCACTCGCCGCCCTTGTCGCAGACCGGGCAGTCCAGCGGGTGGTTGATCAGCAGCAGTTCCATCACGCCGCGCTGCGCCTTCTCCGCCACCGGCGAGCTCAGCTGGGTGCGCACCACCATGCCCTCGGCGACCGGGATGGTGCAGGAGGCGACCGGCTTGCGCTGGCCCTCGATCTCCACGATGCACTGCCGGCAGGCGCCGGCCGGGTCGAGCAGCGGGTGGTCGCAGAAGCGCGGGATCTGGGTGCCGATGGTCTCGGCGGCCCGGATCACCAACGTCCCCTTGGGGACCTGCACTTCGACGCCGTCGATGGTGAGCGTGACCAGTTCGACCGGGGCCTTGTCGCCCGTGGAGGTGGATGGCTCTGTGATCGTCACGCGTGCACCTCCCTTTCGGTGGCGGACTGGTGGCCGGGGCGGGGGCCGTCGGCCCAGACGGTGGAGGCGGCCGGGTCGAACGGGCAGCGGCGCTCGGCCAGGTGCTGCTCGTACTCGGCCCGGAAGTGCTGGAGCGAGGAGACGATCGGGCTGGCCGCGCCGTCCCCCAGCGCGCAGAAGGACTTGCCGTTGATGTTGTCGGCGATGTCGAGGAGCTTCTCCAAGTCCCCCGCGACGCCCTCGCCCGCCTCGATCCGCTTGAGCAGCTGGACGAGCCAGTAGGTGCCCTCTCGGCAGGGGGTGCACTTGCCGCAGGACTCGTGGGCGTAGAACTCCGTCCAGCGGGTGACGGCCCGCACCACGCAGGTCGTCTCGTCGAAGACCTGCAGCGCCTTGGTGCCGAGCATCGAGCCGGCCGCGCCGACGCCCTCGTAGTCCAGCGGGACGTCCAGGTGCTCGTCGGTGAACATCGGGGTGGAGGAGCCGCCCGGGGTCCAGAACTTCAGCCGGTGGCCGGAGCGGACGCCGCCGCTCATGTCCAGCAGCTGGCGCAGGGTGATGCCCAGCGGCGCCTCGTACTGGCCGGGGTTGGTGACGTGGCCGGAGAGCGAGTACAGCGTGAAGCCGGGGGACTTCTCGGTGCCCAGGCCCTTGAACCACTCCTTGCCCCGGGCCAGGATCGGCGGCACCGAGGCGATCGACTCGACGTTGTTGACCACCGTCGGGCAGGCGTACAGGCCGGCGATGGCCGGGAACGGGGGCCGCAGCCGGGGCTGGCCGCGCCGGCCCTCCAGCGAGTCCAGCAGCGCCGTCTCCTCGCCGCAGATGTAGGCGCCGGCGCCGGCGTGCACGGTGATGTCGAGGTCGACGCCCGAGCCGAGGATGTTCCGGCCCAGCAGCCCCGCCCGGTACGCCTCCGCGACCGCCTCGTGCAGGCGGCGCAGCACCGGGACGACCTCGCCGCGCAGGTAGATGAACGCGTGGTCGCAGCGGATCGCGTACGAGGCGATGATCATGCCCTCGATCAGCGAGTGCGGGTTGGCGAACAGCAGCGGGATGTCCTTGCAGGTGCCCGGCTCGGACTCGTCCGCGTTGACCACCAGGTAGTGCGGCTTGCCGTCGTTCTGCGGGATGAACTGCCACTTCATCCCGGTGGGGAAGCCGGCGCCGCCGCGGCCGCGCAGCCCGGAGTCCTTCACCAGGGCGATCACGTCGTCCGGCGGCATGGCCAGCGCCGCCTTGAGGCCCTCGTAGCCGTGGTGGCGCTGGTACGTGGCGAGCGTCCAGGGCCGGCTGTCGTCCCAGGAGGCCGACAGCACGGGGGTGAGCAGCTTCTCGGCCGGCTCGGCGGAGGTCATCACGCTTCGGTCCCTTCGTGGCCGGTGCCCTCGTGGCGGGGCGCGACGACCTTGGTGCCACCGGTGCCGGGCAGCGCCTCGCCCCTGGCCAGCCGCAGGCCGGCGAGCGAGGGCGCTCCGCCCGCGCCGGACTCGTCGTTGGCGCCCGGGCGCTCGTCGGGGAAGCCCGCCAGGATCCGGGAGGTCTCCTTGAAGCCGCACAGCCGGGCGCCCCGGGTCGGCCGGACCTCGCGGCCGGCGCGCAGGTCGTCGACCAGCTGCTTGGCGCTCTCCGGGGTCTGGTCGTCGAAGAACTCCCAGTTGACCATCACCACGGGGGCGTAGTCGCAGGCCGCGTTGCACTCGATGTGCTCGATCGAGATCTCGCCGTCCGCGGTGGTCTCGTTGTTGCGCACACCGAGGTGCTGCTGGAGCTCGTCGAAGATCTGGTCGCCGCCGAGCACCGCGCACAGGGTGTTGGTGCAGACCCCGACGTGGTACTTCCCGGCCGGCCGCCGCCGGTACATCGTGTAGAAGGTGGCGACGGCGGTGACCTCGGCGGTGGTGAGGTCCAACTGCTCGGCGCAGAACCGGATGCCGGTCGCGCTGACGAAGCCCTCCTCGGCCTGCACCAGGTGCAGCAGCGGCAGCAGCGCCGACCGGGCCTGCGGGTAGCGGCCGATCAGCTCCGCGGCGTCCGCGGTCAGCCGGGCGTGCACCTCCTCGGGGTACGGTGCGGCCGGCATCGCCGGCATCCCCAACTGGACGTCTGTCACCGGTCCACGCCTCCCATCACCGGGTCGATCCCGGCCACCGCGACGATCACGTCGGCCACCTGGCCGCCCTCGCACATCGCCGCCATCGTCTGCAGATTGGTGAACGACGGATCCCGGAAGTGGACCCGGTACGGGCGCGTCCCCCCGTCGCTGACCACGTGCACGCCCAGCTCGCCCTTGGGCGACTCGACCGCCGTGTACGCCTGGCCGACCGGGACCCGGAAGCCCTCGGTGACCAGCTTGAAGTGGTGGATCAGGGCCTCCATCGAGGTGCCCATGATCTTGCGGATGTGGTCGAGCGAGTTGCCCATCCCGTCCGGGCCGACGGCGAGTTGGGCCGGCCAGGCGATCTTCTTGTCGGCCACCATGACCGGGCCCGGGCGCAGCCGGTCCAGGCACTGCTCGACGATCCGCAGTGACTGCTTCATCTCCTCCAGCCGGATCAGGAAGCGGCCGTAGGAGTCGGCGCTGTCGGCGGTCGCGACCTCGAAGTCGTAGTCCTCGTAGCCGCAGTACGGGTCGCTCTTGCGCAGGTCGTGCGGCAGGCCGGTGGCGCGCAGGATCGGACCGGTGGCGCCGAGCGCCAGGCACCCGGGCAGGTCCAGGAAGCCGACGTCGACCAGGCGGGCCTTGAACACCGGGTTGCCGGTGGCGAGCTTGTCGTACTCGTGCATCCGGGAGCGGAACGTCCGGACCGCCTCGCGGATCTGGTCGACCGCCCCGGGCGGGAGGTCCTGGGCGAGACCGCCGGGGCGCACGTACGCGTGGTTCATGCGCAGGCCGGTGACCAGCTCGAAGACGTCCAGGATCAGCTCGCGGTCCCGGAACCCGTAGATCATCAGGGTGGTGGAGCCGATCTCCATGCCGCCGGTGGCCAGGCAGACCAGGTGCGAGGCGATCCGGTTGAGCTCCATCATCATCACGCGGATGACGCTGGCCCGGTCCGGGACGTCGTCGGTGATGCCGAGCAGCTTCTCGACGGCCAGGCAGTAGGCGGTCTCGTTGAACAGCGGGGTCAGGTAGTCCATCCGCGTCACGAAGGTCGTGCCCTGGACCCAGCTGCGGAACTCCATGTTCTTCTCGATGCCGGTGTGGAGGTAGCCGATGCCGCAGCGGGCCTCCGTGACCGTCTCGCCGTCGATCTCCAGGATCAACCGCAGCACGCCGTGGGTGGACGGGTGCTGGGGGCCCATGTTGACGATGATGCGCTCGTCGTCGGCCCGGCCGACCGCCTCGACGACCTCGCCCCAGTCGCCGCCGGTGACCGTGAAGACCCGGCCCTCGGTGGTCTCCCGGGCGTGTGCCCGCTCGGCGTCCTCCCGCGGGTCCGCTCCCTGCGGGGCCTGTTCGTGGTGCTGGGTGCTCATCAGCTGTACGACCTCCGCTGGTCGGGTGCCGGGATCTGGGCGCCCTTGTACTCGACGGGGATGCCGCCGAGCGGGTAGTCCTTGCGCTGCGGGTGGCCCAGCCAGTCGTCCGGCATCATGATCCGGGTGAGCGCCGGGTGACCGTCGAAGACCAGGCCGAAGAAGTCGTAGGCCTCGCGCTCGTGCCAGTCGTTGGTCGGGTAGACGCTCACCACGGACGGGATCCGCGGGTCGGCGTCCGGTGCGGTGACCTCCAGCCGGATCAGCCGGCCGTGGGTGATCGAGCGCAGGTGGTAGACCGCGTGCAGCTCGCGGCCCTTGTCGCCGGGGTGGTGCACGCCGCTCACGCCCAGGCAGAGCTCGAAGCGCAGCGCCGGGTCGTCGCGCAGGATGCGGACGGTCCGCAACAGGTGCTCGCGCTCAATGTGGAAGGTGATCTCGCCGTGGGCGACCACCGTCTTCCCGATCACGTCGACCGGGTCCAGCCCCTGCTCCTCCAGGGCGCCCTCCAGCTCGTCGGCCACCTCGTCGAACCAGCCGCCGTACGGCCGCTCGCTCGGGCCGGGCAGCACCACCGGCGCGACCAGACCGCCGAAGCCGGAGGTGTCACCGGTGCCCTGGGCGCCGAACATGCCCTGGCGGCGGCCGACCACCTCGACCGGGATCTCGCGGACGGGCCGCTCCTGCCGGGTCTCGGGTACCTGCTCGTTCATCGCAGCTGCCCCCGCATCTCGCTGACCGGGGTGGCCCGGAGGGCGAGCGCCTCGCCGAGCTCCTCGGCCCGGCGCCGGTTCACGCCGAGCGGCTCGTGCTGGATCTTGTCGTGCAGCTTCAGGATCGCGTCCATCAGCATCTCCGGGCGGGGCGGACAGCCGGGCAGGTAGATGTCCACCGGGACGATGTGGTCGACGCCCTGCACGATCGCGTAGTTGTTGAACATCCCGCCCGACGAGGCGCAGACGCCCATCGAGATGACCCACTTCGGGTTGGGCATCTGGTCGTACACCTGGCGCAGCACCGGGGCCATCTTCTGGCTCACCCGGCCCGCCACGATCATCAGATCGGCCTGTCGGGGCGAACCCCGGAACACCTCCATGCCGAACCGGGCCAGGTCGTAGCGGCCGGCACCGGTGGTCATCATCTCGATCGCGCAGCAGGCCAGACCGAAGGTGGCCGGGAAGAGTGACGCCTTGCGCACCCAGCCGGCGGCCGTCTCCACGGTCGTGAGCAGAAAGCCGCTCGGCAGCTTCTCCTCGATTCCCATCAGATCCCTCTCAATGCCCTCAGAAAGCCCTCAAGTCCTGTGGTACGTCCGGCCCGTTCGGGCTTGTCCGCTCGTTCACAAGGGCGGCGGCCACCCCGCGCTCAGTCCCACTCCAGACCGCCGCGGCGCCACACGTAGGCGTACGCGACGAAGACGGTGGCGATGAACAGGAGCATCTCGACCAACCCGAAGATCCCCAGGGCGTCGAAGGTGACCGCCCACGGGTAGAGGAAGACGATCTCGATGTCGAAGACGATGAAGAGCATCGCCGTCAGGTAGTACTTGATCGGGAACCGACCGCCGCCCACGGGCTGCGGGGTCGGCTCGATGCCGCACTCGTACGCCTCCAACTTGGCCCGGTTGTAGCGCTTGGGGCCGGTCAGCGAGGCCATCACGACGGAGCCGACCGCGAACGCCGCCGCGATGGCACCGAGTACGAGGATCGGCGCGTAGGCATTCATAGCCCCCGCTCCCTCCGTCCAGTCGTCCTTGACTGCAGATCGGAACCGGCAGGTCACACTGTGGTGAACCCGCGTTCCGGTTCCCGGGATCCACCTCATGTGAGGCAGTTCACAAAGCCTGGAACGAGCGCATCCTATGCCCGTCGGCTTGTGATCTGCGACACGCAGTTCAACGTCATCTTTGTGATCTACGACACCCTTGGAATCACGCCGAATGTGAACATGCCGAGAGTTGTCAACACAAAGAAGTCAAATGGTCACAACCAGTCGCATTTACTTGTGAAGCGGCTGGTCAGAGGCACGCTCCTATATCAACTATGCGTCGTCTCAAGCAAATTTCCGGGCGTCATGTTGACGTGTTATAGCGGCTCACCCAGAGGGGTGGCGGCGCTCCGAACGTCCGCTTGACCCTTCGTTCACAAGCGCGCGAGCGCGGGGTGGAGTTGGGGTTCCCGTTCGCCACGCGGCCCCCGCCGCTCGCCGGACGCCCCTCCGCACGGCCCCCTCCAGCCGGTGTCTCCCTGCTGCCGTCGCCCCCGCCGGCCGGCCACCTCTTGCCGGCCACCCCTCGCCACTCACCCCGCTACCGGTTGCCGGCGGCCTGTTCCCAGACCCAGGCCGCGATGCCCACCCGGTTCCTGGCACCGAGCTTGCGCTGGACGTTGGCGAGGTGGTTCTTCACCGTGCCCGGTGAGATGAACAGCCCGGAGCCGATCTCGGCGTTGGTCGCGCCGTCGGCCACCAGCTCGGCGATCTCCCGCTCCCGCGCGGTCAACTCCTCCACCGGGCCGGCCGCAGGCGGCGCCGCCGCCCCCGAACCGGAGCGCTCCTCCGGACCGGGCGCCGCCATGTGCCGCAGGAGCCTGACGGTGACCTGGGGGCTGATCAAGGCGTCCCCGTCCATCGCCGCCCTGATCGCCTCGATCAGCAGCACCGGACCGGAGCGCTTGAGCAGGAAGCCCGCCGCACCGTGCCGGAGCGCTGTGTGCACGTACTCGTCCAGGTCGAACGTGGTCACCACGATCACCTTGCACTGACCGGCCAGCTGCCGGGTGACCTCCAGGCCGTCGAGCTTCGGCATCCGGATGTCCGCGAGGACCACGTCCGGACGAAGCCTCCTCGCCTCCGCCACCGCCGCGGCGCCGTCCGCGGCCTCGGCCACCACCGCCATGTCCGGCTGGACGTCCAGGATCATCCGGAACGCACTGCGGACGTCGGGCTGGTCGTCCGCGATCAAGACCCTGATCGGCCCGGTGCTGCTCATGCGTGCTCCTCCCGTGCTGCGGCCTTCGCCGCACTCCGCCGAACTCCTTGCCGGTCGCGTGCCTCCCCCAGGGGAAGCACCGCCGCCACCCGCCAGGACCGCACTCCGTGCGGCCCCGCCTCGAACGAACCGCCCAGGGCCTCCACCCGGGCCGCCAGCCCCGACAGTCCGCTTCCTCCGCCGCGCCGTGGGCGGCCTCCTGGAGCGGCGCCCCGCCCGTCGCTGGTCACGGTCAGCTCCAGCCGGCCGCCGGCTCGGAGCGCCCGGACGTCCACCGTCCGAGCGGTCGGTGCGTGCCGCCTGACGTTGGTGAGCGCCTCGACGACGATCCGGTGGACGGTGCCCGCCACCTCCCGGGGGACCGGGTCCTCCGGGAGCTCCAGCCTGACCTCGGCGCCGCCCGAGAGCACGAACTGCGCTGCCACCTCACGCAGTTCGGTCAGGCCCGGCTGCGGGGCGCGGCCGGCACCCTCCTCCGTACGCAGCAGCTGCACCGTCCGGTCCAGCGAGGCCAGGGCCCGCTGCCCGGCCTGCTCTATCCGCTCGAACATCTCCGCCGCCCGCGCGGGATCGATCGTGGCCAGGTAGGCCCCCGCCTGGGCCTGGGCGACCATGCCGCTCACGTCGTGCGCCACGAAATCGTGCAGGTCGTGGGCCAGCTCGAGCCGCTGGGCCCGCCGGGCCTCCGCCACCGCCCGGAGCCGGGCGCCGTCCAGGCCGCGCAGGTAGAGGCCGATCAGCACCGCGGGGAGGGACAGCATCGACCCGAAGCCGAAGAGGTCGAGCGCCCCCATCGGCCCGTCGACCGCCTCGAACCGGGAGGGCCAGAGGCCGACGGCGCCGCAGGCCGTCCAGGCGGCCGCGGCGGACCGCGGGCCGTCCGCCGACCGGAGGGTGAGGACCACCGCCAACAGCAGGGCGGCCAGTTCGGCCAGGCCGAGCAGCCCCGGCCACCTGTCCGCCTCCGCCCACCGGCCGACGAACCAGACGGCGATGGTGACCGCCGCCGACGACGCACCGACCACGGCCGTCACCGCCGCCACCCCGCGGCGACCGCGAGCCACCCACGCCGGCAGCAGCAGGGCCGGCACGACGAGTGCGAGCAGCTGAGTCATCGTCATCTCCTCCCTTGGACTGCCGTCACCGTACGACGGGGCACCCGGGGTCCGCTTGTGCCGATCGGCATATTTCAAAGGCCGGTTGAGCAGGTGGAACAGCCCGATCGGCATCTGCCGCGGAGCCGGTGGGAGGGGTCAGCCTTGAGTCGTCGAACCGGCCGGGAGGGCCGGGCAGGAAGGGAGCCACCACCATGTCGAAGATCGCGATCAACGCACGCGGCACCGGCCACCGGGCCGGGGCGGCCGCCCCGGCCGTCGCCGTCGCTCCGGACACCCTCGTCGCTCCGGGCGGTCGCAACGCCCGGGCCGTCCCGCCCGCACCGCGGTGGGCCGAGCTCGCCGCCGGGGCCGCGGCCCTGAGCACCGTCCCCTCGGGGGTGTGGCGGGTCGCCTTCGGCTTCGGCGTCCCAATGGGGTTCACCGGGGCGACGGCCGCGGCCTACGGCGAGCACCAGCCGGGTTGGGGCACCGTCTACTGCGTCGTACTGAGCGCCCTGGCCGAGGCGCTGGCGTTCCTGACCCTCGGCCTGGTCCGGCCCTGGGGCCTGGTGGTGCCCCGGTGGGTCCCGCTGATCGGCGGCCGGCGGGTGCGGCCGCTCGCCGCGATCGTCCCGGCGCTGCTGGGCTCGGTGGTGCTCACCGTCCTCGGCGCGGAGGGGCTGTTCGGCCGCTGGGCCGCCAACCTGGCCGAGCCGGATTCGCCGCGCGGGGCCGCCGCCGTGGTGATGACCCTCGCCTACCTGCCCCTGGTGGTCTGGGGCCCGCTGCTCGGCGCGGTCACCGTCGACTACGCCCGCCGGACACTGGGGCGCCGGTGATCACCGAGCCCGGTCAGGCCCGCGCCGCCTCCGGAGCCGGAGCCGGAGCCGGCGGCGGGGCCGGAGCCGCGCCCTCGGAGTCGCCCCGGGCCTCGTCCCCGGCCTGCGGCCGCGGAGCCGGGGCGGTGCGACGGCCCCACTCCGTCGCGAACAGGACCACGGCTCCGCCGAGCAGGGCCAGCGGGCCCATCCGGTTGCCCGCGATCGTGATGCCGAAGACGGCGGCCCAGAGCGGCTCCGTCCCCAGCAGCAGGCTCACCCGGGACGGCGAGGTGGCTCGGACGGCCCAGGTCTGGACGAAGAAGGCGAACAGCGTGCAGAACAGCGACAGGTGGAGCAGCCAGGCCCACTGTCCGGGCCCGTACGAGGCGGCGACGGCCCACGGTGCCGGCCCCGCGGAAAGCGCGACGACCGTGAAGACGGCGGTGGCGACCGCGAGTTGGACCCAGGTCAGGGCCAACGCGTCGGTGTTGCGCACGGCCCGGGTGCGGGCCGTGGTGAGGACGAACACCGCGCGGACGAGGGCGGCGCCCAGCACCAGCAGGTCACCGAGCGTGGGTGGGCGGAGCCCTCCGTCGCCGGTGAGCAGGGCGACGCCCAGGACGGCCAGCACGGCGGCCGCGAGGAAGGCGCGCGGCGGGGCGGTCCGGGTGAGCGCGCTCTCGCCGAGCGGGGTCAGCACCATGGCGAGGCTGATGATCAGTCCGGCGTTGGTGGCAGAGGTGTGCACGGCGCCGTACGTCTCCAGCAGGAAGATCCCGCTGAGCACCAGGCCCAGCGCACCGCCGCCCAGCCACTCGGCGCGGCTCAGCCTCCGCAGGGCACGCCAGGCGACGGCCCCGAGGAGTGGAAGCACCAGCCCGAACCGCAGCACCAGCATCGCGACGGCGGTCCCCGGCTCGGCCACCCGCTGGACGGCGAGGAAGCTCGACCCCCACACCACGGCCACCAGGAGGACCGGCAGGTCGCGGAGGACCGACGAGGAAGCGAACGAGGACGAGAGCGAGGAGCTGGACGTGGAGCTGGAACTGAACAGGCGGGAGCGCATGGGTCTGACCCCTCCGAGCGAACGGAACCGGCGGGCGCGAGTACCGTACGGCGTCGGACGGACCCAGGAGGAGGCCGAGCGGCGGGCTCGGCGGCGAACGGGCGGAGCGTGGAGCGGCGGTGCGCCATCTTCGCGCACCGGCCCGCCCCTGATCAACGGCCTTTCACGGGCCGGACGGTTCAGGGGGCGAGCAGACCGTTCGCCGCGGCGATCTCCTCGATGTCGGCCGGGGTCCCGGACATGACGGCGCGGACGTGCTCGGTGACGAGTTCGACCGGCCAGTCCCACCAGGCCGCGCGGAGCAGCCGTTCGATGTCGGCCTCGTCGAAGCGGCGCCGGATGGGGCGGGCGGGATTGCCGCCGACGACGGTGTAGGGCTCGACATCGGCGGTGACGACCGCGCCGGCCGCGATGATCGCCCCGTCGCCGATCCGGACGCCCGGCAGCACGGTGGCCCCGAAGCCGAACCAGACGTCGTTGCCGACCACGGTGTCGCCCCGGCTGGGCAGGCCGGTGACGATGTCGAGGGTCCGTTCGGTCCAGTCGCCGCCGAACATGGTGAACGGGAAGGTGGAGACGCCGATGGTGGGGTGGGCGGCGCCGGCCATCAGGAAGCGGGTGCCGGTGGCGATGGCGCAGTACCGGCCGATCACCAGCCGCTCGGGCCCGTAGGCGTAGAGGACGTTGCGCTCCTCGAAGCGGGTGGCCCCTTCGGGGTCGTCGAAGTAGGTGTACTCGCCGACGTCGATCCGCGGGTCGGTGACGAGCGGGCGCAGCAGGACCACCCGGTCATGGCCGGCGAGCGGGTGCAGTGCGGTCGGGTCGGGGATGGCGGTGGCGGTCATCGGGGAGGGCTCCTCTCGTAATGCGACCTGTGTCGCATTACGATGAGCATGGCATCAAGACCATCCGCACGGCAAGCTTTAACGCGACTGGAGTCGACTTTGAACGAGAGCGCCACGAACACCGCGGACACCGCGAACACCGCGAACACCCCCGACGCCACCCCGACCCCCCGCCCCGCCGCCGGTCCAGCCGCCAGCCCCGCCGCGAGCCCCGCCGCGGGAGCCGAGCCACCCCGAGCTCCGACTCCGCGCCCCGGCGGTCGCAGCGCCCGGGTCCGGGCGGAGGTGGTCGCCGCCACGCTCGCCGAGGTCACCGAGAAGGGGTACGACGGCCTCACCGTGGAGGCGGTCGCGGCCCGGTCCGGCGTCCACAAGGCGACGCTCTACCGTCGCTGGGGCGGGGTGGACGGCCTGGTCGCCGAGGCCCTGACCGTCTCGGCCGACCAACCGTGGCCGGTACCCGACACCGGCGACCTCCGGGAGGACCTCCGCCTCATCACCCGGGAGCTGTTCGCCGTCTTCACCGACCCGGAGCAGGGCCCCACTCCCACGGCGCTGATCACCGCCGCCCAGCGCTCCGACACCGGCGCGGCCGCCCTGCGCTCCTTCTTCACCGCCCGGCACCGACAGGCCGCGCAGGTGGCCGACCGGGCCGTCGCCCGCGGGGAACTGCCCACCGGCACGGACGGCGCCGAAGTCGTCCGGGCCGCCACCGCCCCGCTCTACTACCGGCTGTTCGTCACCGGCGAGCCGCTGGACGCCCGGTCCGCCGAACGGGCCGCGGACGCCGCCGCACTGGCCGCCGGCGCCGGCCTCTTCATCCACACCCGCGAGGCGAACCCCGCGACGGGTGCGACTTCCTGACCCTCCGACACCGAACGGGAACCCACACCACTCCGCCCCCTACCGGATCGCCGCCCCGGCGTGGATGATGTCGCCATGCCAAACCCGCCGTCCACCACCCCTCGGAAGGCCAGTCACGTGAAGCGCGCACCCTGGGCCCTGCTCGCCGTCGCCACCGTCCTGCCGCTCGTGGCGAGCACCGGCACCGCCGTCGCGGACACCCCGCCCACCACACCCGCGCCCACCTGCGCCTACACGCCCGCAGTGCCGGCCGACAACTTCAAGGGCATCCCGGTCTTCGACGCCAAGAAGGCCGCCCAGCCCTACCGCGCGACCCTGCGCACGAGCCAGGGCTCGATCACCTTCCAGGCGCTCACCGACAAGGCGCCCTGTACCACCTTCTCGTTCCGGTTCCTCGCCGAGCACGACTACTTCGACCGCAGCCACTGCCACCGTCTCACCACCCAGCGGATCTACGTCCTGCAGTGCGGCGACCCGACCGGAACGGGCAGCGGCGGCCCCGGCTACTCCTTCCCGGACGAGAACCTGACCGGCGCCACCTACCCGGCGGGCACGGTGGCGATGGCCAACGCGGGCCCCAACACCAACGGCAGCCAGTTCTTCTTCGTCTGGAAGGACACCAAGCTCTCCCCCGCCTACACCCCGTTCGGCCGGGTCACGGCGGGCCTGGACGTGCTGCAGAAGATCGCCGCGGGCGGCGAGGACGACCAGAACAACCCCGGCGACGGCTTCCCGACCCTCCCGGTGAACATCCGCAACGTGAAGATCAGCACCCGCTGACCCGGGGCCGGCACCCCGTGGGCCCGGACCCACGACCGCTCGGGGGGTGACCGCTCGCCCCAGGACCGCTCGCCTCAGAACCGCCCGGCTCGCAGCCCCCGGCCCGCGACCACTGGGTCACGACCATCGGGTCACGACCGCCCGGCCCGCGAGAGCCGGGCGCTGTCCGCCGCCGCTCCCGTACGGTGGCAGCACCACCGACACCGTACGGGAGCAGCGCGCATGGACAGCCGGATCTGGGAGAGCGTCGACCACGTCGTCGCGTGGCTCGACGCGGAGGGCACGCAGTCGCCCCGGGAGGAGCTCCTGCTGCGGATCCTCAAGCTCTCCGAGGAGGTCGGCGAGGTCGGTGCGGCGGTGATCGGCGCCACCGGCCAGAACCCGCGAAAGGGCGTGACCCACAGCTGGGAGGACGTCCAGCACGAGCTCTGCGACGTCGTCTTCTCGGCCCTCGTCGCGCTCCGGACGCTGACCCCGGACGCGGCCCGGGTGTTCGCCGAGCGCCTCGCCTACGTCGAACAGCGCTCCGCCGCCTCCCGCCGCCCGGCGGACCGGGAGCAGGGGGCGGCGGAGGATGCGACGCACTGAAGGCCGCACCGAGGAGGGCCGCCGGAGGGCGCCCCGGGGGGCGTTCCCCCGAGGACGCCCCCGAGGGTGTTACGCGTTCGGGGCGACCTTCGCGAGGCCGTTGATGATGCGGTCCATCGCGTCGCCGCCCTGCGGGTCGGTGAGGTTGGCGAGCATCTTGAGGGTGAAGCGCATCAGCATCGGGTGGGTGAGGCCGCGCTGGGTGGCGAGCTGCATCACCTTGGGGTTGCCGATGAGCTTCACGAAGGCGCGGCCCATCGTGTAGTACCCGCCGTAGACGTCCTTGAGGATACGCGGGTAGCCCTGGAGGGCGCGCTCGCGGCCGGCCTCGGTGACCCGGGCGTGGGCCTGGGCGATGACCCCGGCGGCGATCTGGCCGGATTCCATCGCGTAGGCGATGCCCTCGCCGTTGAACGGGTTGACCATGCCGCCCGCGTCGCCGACGAGCAGCAGGCCGCGGGTGTAGTGCGGCTGCCGGTTGAAGGCCATCGGCAGCGCGGCGCCGCGGATCGGCTCGGTCATGTTCTCGGGGGTGTAGCCCCACTCCTCCGGCATGCCAGCGCACCAGGCCTTGAGCACCTCGCGCCAGTCGAGCTCACCGAAGGCGGGCGAGGAGTTGAGGATGCCGAGGCCGACGTTGGAGGTGCCGTCGCCCATGCCGAACACCCAGCCGTAGCCGGGCAGCTGCTTGCGCTGGCCGCCGCGGGTGTCCCAGAGCTCCAGCCAGGACTCCAGGTAGTCGTCGTCGTGGCGCGGCGAGGTGAAGTACGTCCGGTAGGCGACGCCCATCGGGCGGTCCTCGCGGCGGTGCAGGCCCATGGCGAGCGAGAGCCGGGTGGAGTTGCCGTCGGCGGCGACGACCAGCGGGGCGCGGAAGGTGACGGGGCGCTTCTCGTCGCCGAGCTTGGCAGTGACGCCGACGATCCGGCCGGTGCGGTCGTCCAGGACGGGCCCGCTGACGTTGCAGCGCTCGTAGAGCCTGGCGCCGGCCTTCTCGGCCTGACGGGCCAGCAGCTCGTCGAAGTCGGCGCGCTTGCGCACCAGGCCGTAGTCGGGGAACGCGGACAGCTCGGGCCAGTCGAGCTCGAGCCGGACGCCGCCGCCGATGATGCGCAGGCCCTTGTTGTGCAGCCAGCCGTTCCCGGTGGAGACGTCGATGCCCATGTCCACCAGCTGCTTGGTGGCGCGCGGGGTCAGGCCGTCGCCGCAGACCTTCTCTCGCGGGAAGGCGGTCTTCTCCAGCAGCAGCACGTCCAGCCCGGCCTGGGCGAGGTAGTACGCGGTGGTGGAGCCGGCGGGGCCCGCGCCGACCACGATGACGTCGGCCGTGCTCTCGATCGGGCTGTCCGGCTTCGTCAGGTCGGCTGCGGTCTCGGACACGGTGGACACTCTCCTGGAGCTGCGGCTGGGGGACGGCGGCGTTGTCTTGGGCAGTCTAGTTCCGTTCACGGCGCCGGAAACGACCACGCCCCCGGCTGCGTCCCGCCCCGGACCCGGACCGCACCGGACCGCACCTCGCCCCGCACCCCCGACCGCGCCCCGCGGTCCGGGGGCGCCGCGGCGGTGCGCGCTACGCCGGCTTGTAGGCCCGGTGCAGCGCGACGATGCCGCCGGTGAGGTTGCGCCAGGCGGCCTTGGACCAGCCGCTCTCCTGCAGCTTGGCGGCCAGCGCGGGCTGGTCCGGCCACTCCCGGATGGACTCGGCGAGGTACACGTACGCGTCGGGGTTGCTGCTGACCGCGGTGGCGACCGGCGGGAGGGCGCGCATCAGGTACTCGGTGTAGACCGTCCGGAACGGCGTCCAGGTCGGGGTGGAGAACTCGCAGATCACCAGCTTGCCGCCGGGCTTGGTGACCCGGTGCATCTCGCGCAGCGCGGCGTCGGTGTCGTGGACGTTGCGCAGCGCGAAGGAGATCGTCACCGAGTCGAAGGTGTCGTCCGCGAAGGGCAGCCGGGTGGCGTCGCCGGCGGTGAGCGGCAGCTCGGGGTGGCGGCGCTTGCCCTCGGCGAGCATGCCGACGGAGAAGTCGCACGGGACGACCTGCGCGCCGGCGTCGGCGAAGGGCAGCGAGGAGGTGCCGGTGCCGGCTCCGAGGTCGAGCACGAGGTCCCCGGGTCCGGCGGCCACCGCCTCGGCCACCGCCCGGCGCCAGGCGCGGGCCTGGCCGAGGGAGAGCACGTCGTTGGTGCGGTCGTACTTCGCCGCGACGTCGTCGAACATGGCGGCGACTTCGTGCGGCTGCTTGTCCAGAGAGGCTCGGGTCACGACCCCATTGTTCACCCTGGCGCCGATGCCCCGACCAACGGGGCACGCCGGGCCACCGGATCCGGCCCCCCGGCCGGCACCCGGCCGGCCCGCGGCGGGCACGCCGGCCCCGTCAGTGCTGGGCGCGCCGCCCGCCCGGGCGCCGTCGGCGGCGGGAGCGCTTGCCGTGCGTTATAGCGGGCATCCCGTCGGCCAGTGCCCCGGTCGCCAGGGCGACGGTGGTGGCCAGCCGGCCCTGGCCGGCGCGGACCGCGACGGCCCGCCGGTGCCGCCGGATGCGCAGCACGCAGATCGCGAAGAGCCCGACGGCGACCGGAACGCTGAACCGGGCCAGGCCGACGCCGACCGGCTGCGGATAGGTGTCGCCGCAGATCCGCACCGCGCCCGGGTCGTCGGCGGCGTGCTCCAGGCAGATCGTGTCGCCCACCCTGGCGCCGTCGGTCAGCGGCAGCGCGGCCGCGGTGTGCTGCTGGCCGGAGGCCCGGTAGCTGACGGCGCTGTAGGAGCCGCCGCCGGTGGGCAGCTGGGTGACGACGCCCTCGACCCTCACCGGGTGGGCGGCGATCCGGTCGGCCTGCTCGGCCTGGCGCCAGCCGAGCAGGCACATGCCGACGGCGAGCACGGCGCTGAGCACGGCGGCGAGGTACCAACCACGGCCCAACCGCGGGGTTCGCGGTGGGGGGACGGTCGCGGATCGCATGGTTCCTGTCCTGGCTTGCCTTCGGGCCCTGGGACGGGGCCGCGCCGCCCGCGGGCACGGGCGGTGGTGTGGTGAGGGTACGGAGTGAGCTGTTCGGGATCGTAGCCGCTGGCGGGCCCTCAGGTCACGGCGAAGGGGTAATCACTCCACGCTGCGGACACCGCAGTTCGGCAGCACACGAAGGAAGTCCGTTGCGCCGCAGGGAAGTCCGGCTACCGGCGGGTACGGACGAACGACCCGGGCGCCGCTCAGCGCCGGCGGTACACCAACCGCCCCGCGAGCACGGTCGCCAGGCAGCCGCCCGGCAGCGGCCCGACGCCCACGGCGGCCTCTCCCGCCCCGGCCTCGTCCCCGGCCTCGCCCCCGGCCTCGTCCCCGGCCTCGCCCCCGGCCTCGTCCCCGGTCGCGTCCACCGCACCGCCGACCCGGCCGTCCCCGAGGCCGTCCCCGACGGCTCCCCGACCCGCCGGGAAGACCGCGAAGTCGGCCCGGCCGCCCACCGTCACCCGTCCGTGGACGGCCCGCGAGAGCGGCAGCACCGCCAGGGGGTCCAGCAGCCGACCACCGGCCGCGCCCGGAGCGGCACCCCGGTCCGCGTCGGCACCCGTGGCCGGGTCGCCCGGCAGCGCCACCAGCCCCGAGCGCGCCACGGCCGTGCGCACGGAGCTCCGCTCGAACGGCCCGGCGACCGCCGTCACCCCGAAACCGAGCATCCGTTGCAGCCCGCGCCGGGCGCTGGCCCCGCACCGCGCGTCGTCACCCGAAGCCCCCGAGGCACCCGCACCACCGGCACCACCCAAGGCACCCGCAGCACCCCCAGCCCCGGCATCCCCAGCGTCCACCAACCCGTCCACGAGCGGCTCGACCCCGATCCCCTCGCGCGGGTCCGGGTGGTAGTCACGCTCCAGCAGCCGGTGCCCGTACGGGTTGCGCAGTCCCGGGGTGAGCACGGCGGCACCCCAGTCCCGCACCCGTGCCCCCGGGTGGGCGGCGGCCAGCCCGGCGTACGCCCCG
Organism: Kitasatospora sp. NPDC051702; assembly: GCF_040681575.1. NCBI lineage: Bacteria > Bacillati > Actinomycetota > Actinomycetes > Kitasatosporales > Streptomycetaceae > Kitasatospora > Kitasatospora sp. NPDC051702. Next base: position 5,298 of record NZ_JBFAZB010000066.1, on the reverse strand, counting down.
ACGGCCTCGACGCGTTCGCCGCGCACCAGCACCGCCCCGTCCGCGAGGGACGGGGCGGTGGGGTCGGCCGGGTCGGGCAGCACGAGGGCCGCCCGGTGGAGGGTCAGCACGTCGGCGCCCCGCTCCTCAGTTGTCCAGGATCTTCAGCTCGGGGTGCGCCGTGCCGCCCTCGATCGCGGTGGAGGCGATGTGCGAGGCCACCCGCTGGTCGACCGGGTCGTTGGCCGGGTCGTCCAGCACCCGCAGGTGCTCGTAGGTGGTGGCGCGCTGGGCCGGGACGCGGTCGGCGGCCCGGATGAGGTGGATCAGCTCGGTGAGGTTGGAGCGGTGCTTGGCACCGGCCGCCGAGACGACGTTCTCCTCCAGCATGACGGAGCCCAGGTCGTCCGCACCGTAGTGCAGCGACAGCTGGCCGGCCTCCTTGCCGGTGGTGAGCCAGGAGCCCTGGATGTGGGCGACGTTGTCGAGGAACAGGCGGGCGATGGAGATCATCCGCAGGTACTCGAAGACGGTGGCCTGGGTCGAGCCCTTCAGGTGGTTGTTCTGCGGCTGGTAGGTGTACGGGATGAAGGCCCGGAAACCGCCGGTGCGGTCCTGCACGTCGCGGATCATCCGCAGGTGCTCGATCCGCTCGGCGTTGGTCTCGCCGGTGCCCATCAGCATGGTGGAGGTGGACTCCACGCCGAGGCCGTGCGCGGCCTCCATGATCTCCAGCCAGCGCTCGCCGGACTCCTTGAGCGGGGCGATCGCCTTGCGCGGCCGCGCGGGCAGCAGTTCGGCACCGGCGCCGGCGAAGGAGTCCAGGCCGGCCCGGTGGATCCGGGTGATGGCCTCCTCGATCGAGACGCCCGAGATCCGGGACATGTGCTCGACCTCGGAGGCGCCCAGCGAGTGGATCACCAGCTGCGGGAAGTCGGCCTTGATCGCCGAGAACGCGCGCTCGTAGTACTCCACGCCGTAGTCGGGGTGGTGACCGCCCTGGAACATGACCTGGGTGCCGCCGAGTTCGACGGTCTCGGCGCAGCGGCGCAGGATCTCGTCGAGCTCGCGGGACCAGCCCTTGTCGCTCTTCGGCGGCACGTAGAAGGCGCAGAACTTGCACGCCGTCACGCACACGTTGGTGTAGTTGATGTTGCGTTCGATGATGTACGTCGCGATGTGCTCGGTACCGGCGTAGCGGCGGCGGCGCACCGCGTCGGCGGCGGAGCCCAGTGCGTGCAGCGGCGCCGAGCGGTACAGCTCCAGCGCCTCCTCCGGGGTGATCCGGCCGCCGGCGGCGGCCCGGTCGAGCACGGCCTGCAGGTCGGTGCTGGGCGCATCGAGGGTGGTCGCTGCGAGCTCGGTCACCTGGCGGCCTTCTCTCTCTCGGGTACTGCTGTTCTCGGCGCTGCCGGCCCCCGGACGGCGGGCGTCCGGGTACGGCCGAACCAGCCTACGCCAGGCCCTTCGGGCGGCCGCGTCAGCCCGCTGTCCCGTCGACCCTGCGCATCGTGCCGGCCGGGTTACCGGCCGCCGGGTCGGCGGAGGTGAAGCGGATCGTGCCGTCCGCCTGCAGGGTGAGCGTCTCGGCGTAGGAGCCGCTGGTGCAGGCGCCGGGGAGTGAGGAGCGGACCAGCCGCGAGGTGAAGACGAGGGCGCTGCCGGAGGCGGACTTGAGCGTCCAGGCGCCGTCGCAGCTGAGCGGGATCAGGCCGGTGAGGGCGTTGCGGCTGGTGGTGTTCTCCTGGCCGATCGCGGCGGGGCCGATGGTGAGCGTGGTGGTGCCGGCGGGCAGGCCCTTGTCGCTGACCATGTCTCCGCGCCAGGTGCCCAGGAAGGCGGCCGGTACGGCGCTCGGCCCGCCGGTCCCTCCCGACCCGGACGCCGGTGCGGTCGCGGGGGCGGCGGGCGGCCCGGAGCGCCCGGCCGGTGACGCGGCGGCCGACGGATCGGACGGTCCGTCCGCCCCGCCTTCCCCGGACGCCCCGCCTTCCCCGGACGCCCCCGGCGACGCGCCGGACCGGCCCGGGTCGACGGACGGGACGGCCAGTGGTCCCGTGGTCGGTGCGGTCCCGGCCGGATCGGGCCGCTGCGTCCACGCGTACAGCCCGTACCCGGCGCCGGCGAGCAGCGCCGCGGCCAGCACGGCCGCCGCCGCCCGCCCGGCCCGCCGCCGCCCGGGCTGCCCCGGCCGGCCAGGCTGCCCCGGCCGGCCGGGCCGCCCCGGCTCCAGTGGCGTCACCGGTGCGGGCGGGTGCTGGCCGAGGGGCGGGTAGTGGCCGCGGGGCACGTAGGTCGGTGTCGGCACGGGCTCGTCCGGCGGGCCGCCGCCGTCCGGATCCCCCTCCAGGTCCAGCAGCTCCACGGCGCTGCGCCCGACCGCCGCCGCCAGCGCGGGCGGCAGCCAGCCGCCGTGGCCCAGCAGGGCGGTGGCGCCGCCGTCCGGGTCGAGCCGTTCGCGCAGCCGGGCCGGGGTGGGCCGGGCGGCCGGGTCCTTGGCCAGGCAGTCGAGGACGAGCGCGCGCAGCGGCCCGGCCAGGCCGGCGACGTCGGGTTCCTCGTGGAGCACCCGGTAGAGCAGCACGGCGGCGCTGACGCCCTCGCCGAAGGGGTGCACCCCGGTGGCGGCGAAGGCGAGGACGGCTCCGAGCGAGAAGACGTCGCCGGCCGGGCCGACGGGCCGTCCGTTCGCCTGCTCGGGGGACATGAAGCCGGGCGAGCCGACCACGTACCCGGACTGGGTGAAGCCGCTGGTGGCGTCGAGCGCGCGGGCGATGCCGAAGTCGATCAGCCGCGGCCCGTCGAGGGTGAGCAGCACGTTGGACGGCTTGACGTCGCGGTGCACCAGGCCGAGCCCGTGCACGTGGGCGAGCGCCTCGGCGAGCCCGACGCCGAGGGCGCGCACGGCCGGTTCGGGCAGCGGTCCGGAGTCCCGGACGGCGGTGGCGAGCGCGGGGCCGGCCACGTAGCCGGTGGCGACCCAGGGGTGTTCGCCCTCGGTGTCGGCGTCGAGCACGGGCGCGGTCCAGGCGCCGCCGACCCGCCGGGCCGCGGCGACCTCCTGCCGGAAGCGGGCGCGGAACTCGGCGTCGTCCGCGAGTTCGCTGCGCACCACCTTGACGGCGACGGTGCGCCCGCCCGCCGTGCGGCCGAGGTAGACGCGGCCCATCCCGCCCGCGCCGAGCCGCCGCAGCAGTCGGTAGGCGCCCACCTGACGCGGGTCGTCCGACCCCAGTGCCCGCATGCCCCGCACGCTCCCCTCGCGCCGTCGACGCGGCCGCCCGGCCGCGTCCGCCGTTCCCGGGACGCGCTGCGGTCGCCCGCAGGACGCACCCGGGAGCAGACCGTACCGGGCCGGGCGGGGGCCGCGCTCAGCCGACGGGCGGCACCGCCGGTTCGAGCAACCGCACGGCCACGTCCGACGCGACCGCTCAGCCGACGGGCAGCGCCACCGGTTCGAGCAACCGCACGGCCACGTCCCACGCGACCGCTCAGCCGACGGGCAGCGCCACCGGTTCGAGCAACCGCACGGCCACGTCCGGCGCGAAGCCGCTGTCGTGGGCGACCCGCCGGGCGAACTCGGCGACCCCGGCGAGCTGGCGCCCGCCGAGGGAGAAGTCGAGGGCCTCGCTGAAGTAGCGCTCCAGCACGTCGGCCCCGAAGGCCTCCCAGCGGGCCGCCTGCTCGGCGACCTTGGCGGCCTCGACGAGCGAGAGGTCGCGGGACTCCAGGAAGGCCCGGTGGACGGCCGCGGTGAGCTCGGGCCGGCGCTCGGCGAACTCCCGGCGCACCGCCCAGACGGCGAACACGAAGGGCAGTCCGGTCCAGTCCTTCCACATCTCGCCGAGGTCGTGGACGGTCAGTCCGAGGTCGGCGGCCTGTCCGAGGTAGGCGCGCAGCGCCGGGTCGCCGATCAGGACGGCGGCGTCGGCCTCGGCGAGCATGGCGCTGAGGTCGGGCGGGCAGCTGAAGTACTCCGGGCGGACGCCCTCGCGCTCCTCGAGCAGCAGCCGGGCGAGCCGGACGGAGGTGCGGCTGGTGGAGCCGAGCGCGACCCGTCGGCCGTCGAGCTCGCCCAGCGGGACCTTGCTGACGATGATGCAGGACATCACCGGGCCGTCGCTGCCGACCGCGATGTCGGGCAGGACGAGCAGGTCGTCCGCGTTGCGCAGGTACTCGACGCAGGTGATCGGCCCGATGTCCAGCCGGCCGTCGACCAGCTGGTCGCTCAGCTTCTCCGGGGTGTCCTTGGTGAGGTCGAGGTCGAGCAGATTGCCGGTCCTCGCGAGGCCCCAGTAGAGGGGGACGCAGTTCAGGAACTGAATATGGCCGACCCGCGGCCTGACCGGGGTGATCTCCGGGGTGTTCTCCTGGGGCTCCCGCGTTTGTCCGTCCGGTGCTGCCACTGCGCCGCTCCCTCGTGCTGTTCGTGCGCTTCCCCGCAGCGTATGCCCGGTGTTCGGAATGGCTCGCACCGGCCACCCGACACGCCCGCGCCGACTCCGCCACGGATGCCCCGCACGCCTGCGCGCGACCCGCCTCCCGACCCTCGCGGGGCGCCCGCGCCGCCTGCCCAACACCCCTGCGCCGCCCGCCCCGCGCCCTCGCGCGGGGCCTTACGACACGCGCCGTCCGGGCCGCAAGTCACCCCTGGTCGTCACAGCGACCGCATGCTAGCGTTGCCCTCAGTTGCAGTTTGATTCCCCTTGCAGTACTTGAAGCCTGCGGAGCATGTAACCGCAGGCTTTTTGTAGTTTTTCAGCAATATCGAAAAACTTCGGACTCGTCCGGAGGCAGGGCGATCAGCGCAGCGGACCGGGTGCCACACGGTGTGGCCCCCGATACGTCCCTCGCAAGGAGAACGGCATGGCCACGGGAACCGTCAAGTGGTTCAACGCTGAGAAGGGCTTCGGCTTCATCGCCCAGGAGGGCGGCGGCCCCGACGTCTTCGTCCACTACTCCGCCATCAACGCGAGCGGCTTCCGCTCGCTGGAGGAGAACCAGGCGGTGAGCTTTGACGTCACCCAGGGCCCGAAGGGCCCGCAGGCGGAGAACGTCACCGCTATCTGACCATCCTCTGATGTTCTGATCGCTCGGGACCCCACCGGGTCCGTCGGCGGCTCCCGACAGCCGTCACCATGAGCACAAGAGCAACACCCAAGGGGGCCCGCCCGACCGGCGGGCCCCCTGCCTCGTGCCCGGGAACCCCGGGGCGGCGTGCAGAAGGGCCCGCCCCCGCACCGTTCGGTGCGGGGGCGAGGGCGGGGGGGGTGGGGCGGTAGGCGGCCGGGTCGTCCGCGATCGGCGGGGCGGCCATGC
>NZ_JBFAZB010000065.1:0-42177 GCF_040681575.1 Kitasatospora sp. NPDC051702 | reverse complement strand
GTCGCCCTGATCACCGACGCCATGGGCGCCGCCGGCATGGGCGACGGCCTCTACCCCCTCGGCCCCCTCCAGGTCCGCGTCCAGGACGGCGTCGCCATGCTCCCCGACGGCAGCTCCATCGCCGGCTCCACGCTGACCCTCGACCGGGTGTTCCAACGGGCCGTCACCGTGGGCGGGTTGACCCTCGCCCAGGCCGTCGAGTCGCTCTCCACCACCCCCGCCCGGCTGCTCGGCCTCGCCGACACCACCGGCTCCCTCGAGACCGGCAAACTCGCCGACCTCGTCGCCCTCGACTCCGAGACCCACGACCTGGTCGCCGTCATGCGCCGCGGCCGCTGGGTCCTCGGCGCCGAGCGCTTCGACGTGGTGACACCCGCCTGACGGCCCCCGGGACGCCGACGGCCGCCCTCCCCCACGGGGACGGGCGGGGAGAGGCGCCAGATATAAACACCAATCAACAAATTCAGCCAGCCTGACGGTACGCAACTACGGCGAGTCCGGGGCCACCAGCGGGCCCCGGACCGCCCTGCCGGCATGCCCCTGCCAGGCCTATTGACGCTGCCCCGGCTTTGCTCGAAGCTGTCCAGGGCAACGGAGCAGCAGCCGACAGGCGCGCCCGATCACAGCAACTACCTGCTGTGACAGAGGAAATAACGACTCAAACCACCGACCTCACCACCGTCTGCGGCGTGGTGACACCACCACAAGGCCTCCCCGACTCCCGTCGCGAAACCTGGGCTTGACCCGCCTCCGAGCTGGGCACCCTCCCAGGAACCGTCACGTTTGATTGCGATGTTTTCTGATCGCTTCTGTTGTTTCCCGTAGCTCGTCCCCCACCCCTCAGGAGCCCCGCCATGCACCTCTCCCCCCGTGGCCGACTGGCCCCGATCGCCGCCCTGAGCCTGGTCACCTCCCTAGGGCTGACCGCCTGCTCCACCGGGCAGACCTCCTCCGGCGCCGCCGACGCCCCGGTCGCGCCGGTGTCCGGCAAGGTCTCGATCACCTACCTGCAGAAACAGGGCGACCAGCAGTACTTCGTGGACGAGGCCGCGGGCGCGAAGGCCAAGGCCGCCGAACTGGGCGCCGACCTGAAGGTGGTGAACCTCGGCAACGACGCCAACCGGACGGTCGGCGAAGTGCAGGCCGCGATCGCCCGGAAGAGCAACGGCCTGATCATCGTGGTGCCGGACCCGGCCGTCGGCCCGCAGGTCGTGCAGACGGCCCGGGACGCGAAGGCCGCACTGCTCACCTCCGACGACCAGGTCTGCACCAGCGGACCGGCGCCGGCACAGTGCGCGGCGACCGACCTGGTGCCGCGGATCGGCTTCTCCGGCCAGCAGATGGGCCAGCAGGTCGGCCGGCGCGCCGCCGAGGAGTTCCGGAAGGCCGGGTGGAACGCCGCCGACACCCGGATCATCTCCGCGTGGAAGCAGGACGTCACCGTCTGCGGCGACCGCGTGAAGGCCGCCGGGGCCGCCTTCGACCAGGCCGTGCCGGGCGTGCAGCTGCTCGACGTCGCCACCGACAACTCCCCCACCGGCGCGCAGGACAAGGTCGCCGCCACCATCACCGCCAACCCCGGCGTGAAGCACTGGGTGGTCTGGGGCTGCAACGACGAGAACGTCCAGGGCGCCGTCACCGCCCTGCAGAACGCCGGGATCAGCCCGGACGACATCGACGGCGTCGGCCTGGGCGCCTACCTCGCCTGCAAGGACTGGGCCGCCGGCAAGCCCTCCGGGATGAAGGCCGCCCTGTTCATCAGCGGCCGGGACGTCGGCGCCCTGTCGGTGCAGACCATGTACGACAAGCTCAAGAACGGCAAGGACTTCCCGCAGGAGGCGTTCGCCCCGACCACCATGGTCGACCCCGCCACCTGGCGGTCCGCGGGCGTGTCCTGCAGCTGACGCCTCGTCCGGCGCCCACCGGTGGCGGTCCGCCACCGCGCCGCGGGCGTCGCCCCGGCAGGCCCCGCCCCCGGCCGCGCCGGCCGGACGCGAGCGCCCCTCCCCCCGGCCGGACCCACGGCCCCTCCCGACCGTTCGCACCGCACCGCCGACGAGGCCCAGATGACCACACCCGTACCGCCCCCCGTCCCACCACCGAACCGGTCCCCGGGCCTGAGCGCCGAGGGCGTTTCCAAGCGCTTCGGCGCCGTCCGGGCGCTGGAGGGCGTCACGCTCGACTTCCCTCCCGGCCGGGTCACCGCCCTGATGGGCGAGAACGGCGCCGGCAAGTCCACCCTGCTGCGCATCCTCACCGGCGACCACCGCCCCACCGAGGGGCGCGTCCTGCTGGACGGCGAGACCGTCGACCTGCACTCCCCGCAGGACGCCCGCCGCGCGGGGATCCGGATCATCCCGCAGGAGCCCGAGATCATCCCGCACGTGCCGGTCGCCGAGAACGTCTACGCCGGCGCGTTGCCACGTACCCGGCTGCGCCTCCTGGACCGCGCCGGGCTGCGTCGCCGGATCACCGCGGACCTGGCCCGGCTGGGCTTCGCCAAGGTGCTCGACCCCGACCTGCTCGGCTCCGAACTCACCCCTGCCCAGCGCCAGTTGGTCGAGATCATGCGAGCCCTCACCGGCTCCGTCCCGCCCCGGGCGATCGCCTTCGACGAGCCCACCTCCTCGCTCTCCGAGCACGAGGTCGAGGCCCTCTTCGCCCTGATCGGACGGCTGCGGGACGCGGGCGTCGCGGTCGTCTACGTCTCCCACCGGATGAAGGAGGTCTTCCGGCTCGCCGACCGCATCGCCGTACTGCGCGACGGCCGGGTCGCCGGCGTGGTCGAGGCCGCCGCCACCGACGAGGCGGAGCTCGTGCGCCTCATGGTCGGCCGGGACCTCTCCTCGCTGTTCGTCCGTCAGCAGGTCGCCACCGAGCGCGTGGTCCTCGACGTCCGGGGCCTCACCACCGACGACGTCGCCGGTGTCAGTCTCCGGGTCCGGGCGGGCGAGGTGGTCGCGCTGGCCGGCCTGATCGGCGCCGGGCGCTCCGAGCTCGCGCTCGCCCTGGCCGGCGACGCCCCCGTCCGCTCGGGCACGGTGGCCCTCAACGGCGAGGTGCTACGGCTGCGGAACCCGCGTGACGCCGTCGCCGCCGGAATCGGCCTGGCCCCGGAGGAGCGCAAGGCCCAGGCGCTGTTCCTGCAGCGCTCGATCCGCGACAACACCTCCCTGGTGAGCCTGCACCGGCTCCGCCGCTGGCGCTTCGTGCGGCGCCGCCAGGAGCGGGCCCTCGCCCAGGAGTACGCCGACCGCCTGCGGGTCCGCGCCCCCTCCGTCGAGGCCGACGTCCGCACCCTCTCCGGCGGCAACCAGCAGAAGGTCGTCCTGGCCCGCTGGCTCGCCCGCAAGCCCGACCTGCTGATCCTCGACGAACCCACCCGCGGCGTCGACGTCGGCGCCAAGGCCGAGATCTACCGGATCATCGCCGACCTCGCCCGCGAGGGCACCGCCGTCCTGGTCATCTCCTCCGAACTGCCCGAGGTCCTCGGCCTGGCCGACCGGATCGTGGTGATGCAGAACGGCCGCACGACCGGCGAACTCAGCCGCGACCAGGCGACGGAGGAGGCCGTCCTCGCCCTCGCCATGGCCGAGGACCTCGCCGCGGCCGCCGACCCCACCACCACCGGCGCCTGCGCCGACGCAGCGACCGCCAGCGCCACCGACGCAACCCCCGACGCAGACGCCGACGCAGCCCAGACCGGAGAGACCCGATGACCACCGCCACTCCCCCGACCGCCCCGGCCCCCGACGCCGGGGCCCTGCCCGCACGGTCCGGCGGCCCGCGCCGCCTGCTCGCCGCGATCGGCGGCCAGAACCTCAGCCTGATCGGCGCCCTCGTCGCCGTGGTCGCCCTGTTCGGCTGGCTCGACCCCAACTTCGTGGGCTGGGACAACATCCGGGTCATCGCCGAGGCGGCCACCATCTCCGGCCTGCTGGCCGTCGTGCAGACCGTCGTGATCATCTGCGGAGGCCTGGACATCTCGGTCGGCTCCCAGGCCGGCCTCGCCTCCGTCACCAGCGCCATGGTGTTCACCTCCGCCGGCGCCGACCCCTACCTCGGCATCGGCGCCGCTCTGGCCATCGGCGCCGGCATCGGACTCTTCAACGGGGCCGTGATCGTCTACGGCCGGGTCAACCCCACCATCGCCACCCTCGCCGGGCTCGCCGCCTACAAGGGCGTCGCCCAACTCGTCTCGGACGGCCGCGCCCAGGGCTACGTCCTGGGCGATCCGGTGTTCGTCTTCCTCAGCCGCGGCAGGATCGCCGGCCTGCCCACCATGGTCTGGCTGCTGATCCTCACGGCCGTCGCCGTGCACGCCCTGCTCACGTACACCGACATCGGCCGCAACGTCTACGCGATCGGCGGCAACGACACCGCCGCCCGCCTGGCCGGCATCAACCTCAACAAGTACCTCCTCGCGGCCTACGCCCTCTCCGGCACCGTCGCAGCCCTGGCGGGCGTCCTGCTCACCGCCCGTACCGGCAGCGGCCAGCCCGTCTCCGGCAGCGAGGGCCTGGAGCTGCAGTCGATCACCGCCGCCGCCCTCGGCGGCTGCGCCCTCAAGGGCGGCCGGGGCGGTGTCGGCGGCACGCTGCTCGCCGTCGCCCTGCTCGGCGCGCTGCAGAACGGCCTCACCGTGCAGGGCATCAACTCCTTCTGGCAGAACGTCGCCCAGGGCGCCCTGCTGGTCGCCGCCGTCGTCATCCAGCAGCGCCGCAACCGCGAGCGCGCGGTCGGTCTGCCCGCCTGACCGGGCGCTCCCCTGCGCGGGAGCGCCGCGGCAGACCCTGTGTCCAGAACTCGGCAGACTCTGCTCAGAGTTGCTCATTAGGTCATTCATATTGACAGTACTGCGCAGACGCAGTGCACTTGGGGCGCACTTCTCCTCACCTCCCCCTGAGCAAGGAGTCCGCCGTGCCCCCCTCCCGCACACCCCGGCGCCGGCTCGCCGCCGGCGCCCTGTCCGCCGCGCTGCTCGCCCTGTCCCTGGTGTCCACCGCACCCGCCCAGGCCTCCCCCACGCCCGAGCCCGCCGCCACCGCAGCCGCCCCCCGAACCCTCGCCGCCACCCCGCCGATGGGCTGGAACGACTGGGCCCACTACCAGTGCGCCATCGACGAACGCACCGTCACCGCCAACGCCGACGCCCTGGTCTCCACCGGACTCGCCGCCAAGGGCTACGACACCGTGACCGTGGACGACTGCTGGATGTCCACGGCCCGCGACCTCGCCGGCAACCTCACCGCCGACCCGGCCAAGTTCCCGCACGGCATGGCCTGGCTCGGCTCCTACCTGCACGCCCGCGGCCTGAAGTTCGGCATCTACGAGGACGCCGGCTCCACGACCTGCGGCGGCTACCCCGGCAGTGGCCTCGGCACCCGCGGCGAACCCGACCACTTCGCCCAGGACGCCGCCGCCTTCGCCGCCTGGGGCGTCGACTACCTCAAGCTCGACGGCTGCAACCTCCACCTCTCGCCCGGCCAGAGCCAGCAGCAGGCCTACCGCCAGGCCTACGACGCCCAGGCGGCCGCGCTGCGCGCCGCCGGCCGGGACATCGTCTTCTCCGAGTCCGCGCCCGCCTACTTCCAGTCCGGCGAGTGGGGCAACGCCGACTGGTTCAAGGTGCTGTCCTGGGTCGGCCAGGACGGCCAGCTCTGGCGCGAGGGCTACGACATCGCGACCTACGACGCCGCACACCCGAACGCGAGCCGCTGGTCCAGCGTCCTCGGCAACTACGGCTACAACCGCTGGATCGGCTCCTTCGCCTCGCCCGGCCACTGGAACGACCCGGACTTCCTGATCGCCGGCGACACCGGACTGTCCGACGACGAGGCCCGCAGCCAGGTCGCGCTCTGGTCGATGTCGGCCGCGCCGCTGATCCTCTCCTCCGACGTCTCCAGGCTCTCCGCGGCCGGCCTCGGCGCGCTCGGCAACACCGCGCTGATCGCCGTCGACCAGGACCCGCTGGGCCGGCAGGCCGCCGTGGTCTCCAGCACGGCGGCCGCCGACGTGCTGGCCAGGCCGCTCACCGGAGGCGACCGCGCGGTGGCCGTGCTCAACCGCTCGAACAGCACGCAGACGCTCGGCGTCGCGCTGAGCGCCGTCGGCCTGCCCGGCTGCACCGTCACGGCCCGGGACCTCTGGACCGGCGCCACATCGACCACCTCGACGGCCCTGAGCCAGAGCGTCCCGGCCCACGGCACCGCCGTCTGGCGGCTCACCCCCGGCGCCGGCTGTGCGGCCGCCGTGCCCACCGGCCAGGTCACCGGCAACGGCGCCCGCTGCCTGGACGACTCCGGCAGCGGCACCGCCGACGGCAACCCGGTGATCCTCTACGACTGCACCGGCAACGCCAACCAGCGCTGGGCCAGGGCCGCCGACGGCACCGTCCGCACCCTCGGCAAGTGCCTGACCGCCACGGGCGCCACGGCCGGCAGCGCGGTGGTGCTGAGCACCTGCGGCAGCGGGCTCCAGCAGTGGACGGCCGGGCCGGACGGCACGCTCGCCGGCTCCGGCCTCTGCCTGGACGTCTACGGCGGCGGCAGCGCCAACGGCACCCGGGTGCAGCTGTGGACCTGCGGCGACCACCAGGCCAACCAGTACTGGTCACTGCCGGTCTGACGCCCGCGACCGGTTCCGCCGGGGGCGCCACGGCCCTCCGGCGGAACCGGTCGGTCACCCGGCGCCGGGTCAGCCCGCGTACACGTCCTCCACGTAGCGGCCGTCCTCGACCAGCCCCTGGAGCCAGCCGCGGGCCCGCTGCTCGTCCGCGCCCGGCGTCCGCCGCAGGAAGAGGTCGCGGAAGGCGGCCCGCACGCCCGGCGCCATCCGGGCGCCGTCCCCGCACACGTACACCTGCGCGCCGGCCGCGAGCAGCGCCCAGACCTCCGCCCCCTCGGCCGCGACGCGGTCCTGGACGAAGCGCCGCCCGTCGACGGGCCGCTCGCTGAACGCGGGCCGCAGCGACACCGCGCCGGCCCGCTCGGCCGCCTCGAGTTCGCCCCGGTGCAGGTAGTCGGCCGCCGCGTCGTCGCAGCCGAAGTACAGCAGCGCCGGGGAGAGTTCGGCCCCCGTGGCGAGCAGCGCGCGGCGGTCGGCCACGGCACCGCGGAAGGGCGCCAGCCCGGTGCCCGCCGCGATCATGATCACCGGGGCGCGGTGGCCGATGCGGAACACCTCCCGGCAGGGCCGGACCCGGGCCAGCACGGTCGCCCCGACGGCCAGCCGGTCCAGGTACCCGGAGCCGGTGCCGCGGAAGGTGCCGCGGCCCGAACGGGCGGGGGCGCTGAGCACGGAGACCATCAGGTCGACCTGCCGCGCGTCGCCGGTGGGAGAGGAGGAGATCGAGTAGTGCCGGGGGCGGATCGGCGGCAGCAGCTCCAGCAGCACCGGCCAGGTCAGCACCCCGCGCAGGGCCGGGTGGTCCTCGATCAGGTCCAGCAGGGTGCGCGGGTCGTCCTCGCGGAGCCCGGCCAGGGCGGCGCGCTCGGGCGGGCAGGGGTTGAGCGCGGCCAGTGCGGCGCGCTGCGCGGCGGTCGGCCGGTCCTGCAACTCCACGTGGTGGGTGAGCAGTTCGCGGACGGTCAGCGGGCGGTCGACGGCCGGGCCGGTGCGCCGGTGCGCCACGACGGAGAGCACCGTCTCCGGGTCGGCGCCGAACAGCCCGGCGGCCTGCTCGACCAGCGCCGGGTCGTTGGCCGGCAGCACGGTGAGGTGGTCGGCCGTCCGGTAGTCGACGCCCGCCGGCAGCCTCAGGCGGACCAGCCGCTTCACCCGGGGGTATCCCGGGTCGGTCAGGTGGCCGACCTCGGTGACGGTGAGTTCGCTCATACCGTGCCGGGCGGCCAGCGCGTCCAGCGGGCCGCCGACCAGTTCGGTCACCGTGTAGGCCGCCGCCTCCTCCACCGGGCGTTCGGCGGGCGCCTCGGCGTCCCCGTACCGCTCCAGCAGGAGGTCGCGCAGGGCGGTGGTGAACGCCTCCACCGCGCCGGCCAGGTCGCCGGAGGCGTCGGCCTCGCCACGGGTGAGCAGCCGGGTACCGCCGAGGGCGGCGAGCCGCTCGTCGATCAGCACCGGGACGCGCTGGTAGGTGGCGGCGTAAGTGCGGTCGCCGATGCCCAGCACCGCGTACTCGACGCCGTCGGCCGCGCCGTCCGGCGACTCCCGCAGGCTCCGGACGAACCCGGCCGCGTCGTCGGTCGGTTGCCCGTTGTAGGAGGCGGCGGTGATCACCACCGGGCGGCCGGTGGGCAGCCCGTCCGCGTAGGCGTCCAGCGGGGCGGTCGCGGTCTCGCAGCCGAGCTCGGCGGCCGCCTCCGCGAGCTGCCGGGTGAACTCGCGGCAGGCCCCGTAGTTGGAGCCGTGCAGGAGCAGCAGGCCGGTGCCCTGGCGGACGCGTCCGGGCCGACCGGTCGCGGCGCGTGCGGGTGAGTCGGGTGCGTCGGGTGCGGAGGGGGTGTCGGCGGCGGCCGGGGGTGTGGGCGTGCGCGGGGCGAGGGCGAGGGTGAAGCCGTCGGGCTTGATGGTGAGGGTCTGCTTGACGGCGAGCCGGTAGTCCGCGTGGTCGATCAGCCGGTAGCGGTGCACCAGCATGGCGAGCAGCATGGTCGCCTCGTGCAGCGCGAACTGCCGCCCGATGCAGGCCCGTTCGCCGGTGCCGAAGGGCTTGAAGGCGTGCGGCGAGCGCGCCGCCTCCGCCTCCGGGTCGAACCGGGACGGGTCGAACAGCTCCGGGTTGTCGCCCCAGGCCGGGTCCCGGTGCAGCATCGTGGTCGCCACCAGGACGGGCTCCCCGGCGCGGACCGGGATCCGGCCGCCGAGCAGGGTGTCCGCCCGGGCCTCGCGGCTGAAGGCGGGGGCCGTCGGCCACAGTCGCAGCGCCTCGTTGAGCACCTGCCGGGTGTGGCGCAGCCGTCCGACGTCCTCGTAGGAGGGCTGCGGGTCGGCCTGGTCGCCCCAGAGCGCGTCCACCTCCTGCTGGACCTGCCGCAGCACGGACGGGTGCTTGACGAGGTGGTAGAGCGCGAAGGACAGCGCGCCCGAGGTGGTCTCGTGCCCGGCGATCAGGAAGGTGATCACCTGGTTGCGGATGTTCGCCGGGTCCAGCCGCGTCCCGTCGGCGGGGTGGACCGCGCCCAGCATCAGGCCGAGCAAATCCTCGGCCGGCTCCCCATGCGTCGCAGCGGCCGCCGCGCCGTCCTGCCGCCCGTCCGAGGTGCGCGCCGCGATCACCTCGTCCACCACCGAGGCCAGGTAGTCGGCGTCCCGGCGGAAGGCCGCGTCACGTTCGGTGTGGTCGAGCTCCGGGGAGCGGATGAGCCTGGTCATCGCCCATTCCAGGCAGCGCACCATCGCCTCGACGAACGGGTGCGGCTCGTCCCGCTCGAAGGAGCCGAAGTCGAAGCCGAACCCGGCCAGCCCGATGGTGTCCAGGGTCATCCGGGTCATGTCGCCGGACACGTCCACCGTCAGTCCGGCGGCCGCCCGACGGTCCCAGGTGTCGATCAGCCGGCGGGCCACCCGCAGCATCACCGGGTGGTAGGTGCGCATCGAGCCGAGGGCGAAGGCGGGCATCAGGATGTCGTGCGCCCTGGACCAGTTCGGCTCGCCGTTGTAGGCGGTGAACAGGCCGTCCCCGGTGAACTCGCGGACGTTCTCCAGCGCCGGGCCGATCGCCTTGGTGAAGCGCTCCTCGTCGGCCAGCTCGGCGACCAGTTCCAGGCTGCCGACGATCAGGGTGTCCCGGCCGTGCAGCCGCTGGACGAAGGCGGGGCCGTGTGTTCTGCCCAGTTCCAGGGTGCGCAGGACGGGGGCGGCCGTCGGAGGGGCCGAGGAGATGTCCACCACCGGAACTCCGGTCATGGCACCGGCCGACGCCCGGGTCAGGGGCTCGGTCAGGGACTCGGTCGACGAGTCGGGTAGGAACTCGGTCAGGAACCCGGTCAGGGACGTGGCCAGGGACCCGGTCGAGGAGTCCGGCACGGTGTCCGTCATCAGTGGTCCGCCTTCCGCAGCAGGAACGTTGTCGGCTCTCCCTCCACTCTGAGCCGCCGTACGGACCCGCGGGCCGCGGTCACTACATGATTGTGTAGTGCCGACGCGGTCCGCAGACTTGCCTACGAACCGTCAGGTCTGCCTGCCGACCCTGCGGACCCGACCCACCCGGCTACCGGAGGAGACGAACGGCGCATGGGAGCCATCGACGAATGCGGGCTGGCGACGGACCCCCGGCAGAACCCCGCGGTGGTCTGGCGCAACCGCGCCCTGCGGCTGCTCGACCACGTGTCGATGCCCATCGCCGTCTGCGAGTTCGGCGGCCGCCTGCTGATCGCCAACCGGGCGATGGCCGCCGAGTTCGGCCTCCTGCCGGGCCAGCTGCGGAACCGGAGGATCCTGGAGTTCTTCACCCTCCGGGACAGCGCCACCCTGCCGGCCCTGGCCGAGGCCGTCCGGCTGCACCGCCGCTCGCGGTACCCGGCCCGGGTCTCCTGGTCCCCCGCCGACGGCACCCGGCGGCACGGCGAGATGACCGTCGACCTGGTCGGCGACACCCCGGAGGAGACGCCCTCCCTGCTGCTCTCGCTCAGCCGCGTGGACGCGCCCGCGCCCGCGCCCGCCGTGCCGCCGGCGGACCGGCGCGCCGAGGCCAGCCCGGTCGAGGCCCGGATCCTGGCCGCCGCCGCCCGGGGCGCCACCACCGCCCACATCGCCCGGGAGATCGGGCTCACCCCGGACGGCGTCAACTACCACCTCGCCCGGCTGAGCCGGCGCTGGCAGGTGCCCAACCGCACCGCGCTGGTCGCCCACGCCTACGCCACCGGTGTGCTGGCCGCCGGCACCTGGCCCCCGGAGCCCGCCAGGGTCGCGACGGTCTGAGCGGGCCCGCCCGGCCCGGGGCGCGCGAACCCGGCCCGTCCGGACCCGACACGTCCGATCCCGGCCCGTTCGGCCCCGGCTCCCTCGAACGCGCGCGGCCCTGGCGCCGCGTTCAGCGCGGGGACACCCAGCCCGGCCGCCAGGTCCCGGCCGCGTCGTGGCCGGCCGCCGTCGCGGCCAGGTGGGTGCGCAGGGTGGCCAGCGCCGGGTGGGGGTTGTCCCGGTGCCACAGCAGCGAGTGCGGGTAGACGGGCGTCGGAGCGGTCACCGGGATGCGGCGCAGCCCGTGGCCGGTGGGCCAGACCAGGCGGGTGTCCACTCCCGTGAAGGTGGCCAGGGCCGGGGTGTCGGCGATGGTGTCGAGCAGGGCGTCGGAGCCGAAGTTGGGGCCGGTGGCCTCGATGGTGAGACCGAACTCGGCGGCGAGGTCGTCGTAGTAGGCGCCCCATTCGCTGCCGGGGACGATGCCGGGGATCCAGATCCGGTGGCCGGCGAGCTCGGCGGGGGTCACCGACCGTGCCTCCGCCAGGGCGTGGGCGGGGCCGGTGAGGAGCTGCAGGGTTTCGTCGACCACCCGGACGGAGGCGATGTCCTCGGGGAGCGGCCGGCCGGGCATCGCGACGGCGCGGAAGGACGCGTCGATCGCGCCGGAGCGGATGGCGGCCACGGCGTTCTCGATGTCGAGGAGCATCAGCACGTCCAGGTCGATCCCGGGGTGCGTGCGGTGGAAGCCGCGCATCAGCGCCGAGGCCGCGCCGCGCGAGTTGATCACGTCCACCCGCAGCGGGCGGCGGTCGGTGCGCACGGATCCGGCCGCGCGCTCGGCGACGCGCAGCAGCTCGCGGGCGTGGGGCAGGAACGCCTGGCCGTCGATGGTGAGGTCGGCGCCGCGGGGCGTGCGGGTGAACAGGCGCACTCCGAGGTCGCGCTCCAGGGCGGCGACGCGCTTGGAGACGGCCTGCTGGGTGATCGACAGCTCGGCGGCGGCCAGCTGGAACTGGCCCGCCTCCGCGACGGCGGCGAAGGTGCGTACGGCTTCGAGGTCCATGCCGACCCACTGTAGGGAACAACGGATGGTTGTGGGTGTGGGTCCATGAGGTTGTTTGACCTGCGCTTGTCCGGACCGGTTGGCTCTCTCCGGTCAACTCGGGTTTGTTCGGTCGGGGCGGGCAGGGGAGCGTGCTGGGCATGGTGGACAGGAGGCCGTTGGGCCGGGAGTTCGGCTGGCTGTGGTCGGCGTACGCGGTCAGCGCCTACGGCTCCGGGCTGGGGTTCGGGGCACTGCCGCTGGTCGCCGTGCTGGTGGTGCACGCCGGCCCCGCCGAGGTGTCCGCCCTGTCGGCGGTCGGGCCCGCGGTGGGCGCGCTGATCGCACTTCCGCTCGCACCGTGGGTGGAGGTCCGGCGCAGGCGCCCCGCCATGATCGCCATGGACCTGACCAGGTTCGCGGCCATGGCGACGGTCCCGGCCGCGTACGCCCTGGGTGTGCTCGGCTTCGCCCAGCTGCTGGCGGTCTCGGCCGTGGTCGCCGCCGCCAGGATCGCGTTCACCGCGGCCTCCGGCGCGTACCTCAAGACCCTCGTCCGACCGGAGGACCTGCTGGTGGCCAACGCCCGTTTCGAGTCCACCACCTGGAGCTCCCTCGCGGTGGGACCGCCCCTGGGCGGCGCCGCGATCGGCCTGTTCGGCCCGGTCGCCACCGTGCTGGCCGACGCGGTCAGCTACCTGTTCTCCGCCCTGGCCGTCGGCGCGATCCGGGGCCGGGAGGCACCGCGGCCGACCGGCGGCAGCCCGGTGCGGGCGGGCGCGGTGCTGGACGGCTGGCGCCACATCCTCGGCGATCCCGGGCTGCGGGCCCTGTACCTCAACAACCTGCTCGTCTCCGGCCTGATCATGGCCACCGAACCGGTGCTGGCCGTGCTCCTCGTCCGCCGGCTCGGGTTCGCTCCCTGGGAGTACGGCCTCGCCTTCGCCCTGCCCTGCCTCGGCGGGCTCGTCGGATCGCGGCTGGCCCGCCGTGTCGTGGCCCGGCACGGCCGGCACCGGGTCCTGCGGACCGTCGGCACCCTGCGCGTGGTCTGGCTGATCGGCCTCGCCTTCGTCCGCCCCGGCGTGACCGGCCTGGTCACGGTGATCGCCGTCGAGCTGGCGATCATCGTCCACATGAGCCTGTACACCCCGGTGCTCGCCACCTACCGGCTCGAACGCACGCCCGGGCACCTCGTGGCCCGGACCCTGGCCGCCTGGTCGATCGGCCAGCAGGCCTCCGTCGCCGTCCTCACCGCGCTCGGCGGACTGCTCGCCGGCGTCACCGGCCCGCGCACCGCCCTCGCCGCCGCCGGACTGCTCGCCCTGGCGACCCCGCTGCTGCTCCCCCGCCGCGAGCCGGCGCCGCGGGCCGACCGGGAGCCGGCCCGCAGCCGCGCCTGAGGCCCCCGAGGCGTCCGACGCGTCCGGCCCGTCCGCCACCCGGCGGTGACACCCGTCCGAAGCGCCCGCCACCCGGCGGTGGCACCCGTCCGAAGCGCCCGCCGCACCCGCTGTCCGGGTCACCTGGCAGGATCTCCCGCCATGACGAACGACGTGCCCGCGCCGCGGCGCCCACGACGGCGCAGGAGCCGCGGAAGTGACGACGCGTGGCCGGCGCGCCCGCTGCTGACGGCCCTGTGGCTCCCCGCCGCGGCCGTCCTGCTACCGGTCGGCGGCGCGCTCGGCGCCTTCGGCCCCTGGCTGCTGGCGCCCGCCCTGGTTCTCGTGATCACCGGGCTGGTCGGTCTGATCACCGCCCTGTGCTGCCTCTGCCCGACGGGCGTCCTGCGGCGGGTGGCGCTGGCGCTGGTGTTCGGCCCGGTGATCGCGGTACCCCTGCTGAGCATGAGCACCGCACAGGCGGCCGTGCTGACGGCCCGCGGCGTCGCCCACTCCGGCACGGTCACCGAGGTGCGGGAGATCCACGGCAGGACGACCAGCTACCGCTGCGCCGTGCGGTACGCGGACGCGCCCGGACGCGTCCGGAGCGTCCACTGCCAGGCGGGTGACACCGTCGGGGAGCAGGTCGACGTCACCGAGGACCCGGGCGGGCTGGTCGACCCGGAGTTCTCCGCCGCAGCCGGGGCGGGCCGGGCGGACCTCGTCCTCGCCGGATTCTTCGACGTCGTCCTGCTGGCCGTCGCCACCGCCTGCGCCCTGGTCGGCGCACTGGTCCACCGCAGCCGGACGCGACGACGGGCCGCCCCAACGCCCGGCGGCCCGGACGCCCCTCTGCTAGGACGGTGACGCACGACGCCCCCACCGGCGGCGACCCACCGGACGCTCGGACACCGACCGGGCGGCGTCCACCACGCGGAGAGGGAACGAACGATGACGGACGAGCACTACCGGGCCCGGGCCATCGGCCGGGTGGAGTCACCGCTGCTCCACCGCGCGGACGCCCCCAAACAGGGCGACGAGGGCGGCCCCGACGCCTGGCTCCGCTTCGACCCCTCGGTGGAGCGCGGCCTGCGCGACCTCCGGGTCGGACAGGACGTCCTGCTGCTCACCTGGCTCGACCGGGCCGACCGCGGGGTGCTCGCCGTCCACCCCCGCGGAGACCTCTCCCGGCCCGAGACCGGGGTATTCGCCACCCGCTCGCCCGACCGCCCCAACCCGATCGGACTGCACCGGGTCACCATCCTCGCCGTCGACCTGCTGGCCGAGGACGGGCCGCGCCTGCGCGTCAGCGACCTGGAGGCCGTCGACGGCACCCCGGTGCTGGACGTGAAGCCCGTCCTGCCCCGCAGCACCGAACGGTAGGGGCGAGGGCCGCCGGCGCCGACCGGGGGGAGACTCCGAACGATTGATCGGACTTTTCCGTTATCGCCGGGCCCGCTGGCGGTCTCCACTCCTGTGAGGCCGAACCCCTCGGCCCCGGGCGCCGCCCGCAGGCACGCCCGCCGCCACGGGAAGGATCCACCGGTGACCGCCGCCCCCCGTCCGTTCGCCCGAGGCTGGCTGCTCGCCTCCTGCATCCCCGCGCTGCTCGTCCTCGGGGTCGTCGCGACCGCGCCACCGGCCAGTCCCGACCCCCGGCCCAGCGGTCCGGCCACCGCCTCCCCGACCGACCCGGGGCTCTCCCAGGCGCTCGGCCAGGCGCTCGGCCAGGGGCTCGCCGCCGAGCAGGACGGCTACCGGCTCGACACCGGCACCACCGAACTGCCCGCGGGCCGCCCGAACGCCTTCCGCTTCCGCGTCATCGGGCCGAACGGCGCGCCGGTCACCGGCTTCACCGCCCACCAGGCCCGCACGATGCACTTCTACGCGATCCGCACCGACCTCACCGGCTACCAGCACCTCCACCCGGAGATGGCCCCCGACGGCACCTGGACCGCCGAGCTCGCCGACCTCGCCCCCGGCACCTGGCGGCTGTACGCCTCGTTCGTCCCCGCCGACGCCCGCCGCGGGCAGGAGCTCGTCCTCAGCCGCACCGTCACCGTGCCCGGCCGGGCCGCCGCCGTGCCGCTGCCCGCCCCGGCCGGCAGCGCCACCGTCGACGGCTACACCGTCGCGCTGCGCGCCGAACCGATGGCCGGCGCCCACCAGTTGACGGCGACCGTCACCCGGGACGGCAGCCCGGTCACCGACCTCCAGCCCTACCTGGACAGCTACGCCCACCTGAGCGCCTTCCACCAGGGCGACCAGTCCCTGGCACACCTCCACCCGACCGGCACCGTGGACGGCGACCACGGCGGCCCGACGCTCACCTTCCTCGCCCTGCTCGGCGAGCCCGGCGACTGGCGGGTCTTCCTCCAGTTCCAGACCGACGGCCGGGTCCACACCGCGGAGCTCACGCTGCACGTCGACTGACCGGCCCCGGGCGCGCAGGCGCCCCCCTCCCCACCTGCGCCGCAGTGCCACCGGGTAAGATCGTTCCGCAACACGACGCGAGAGCTAAGGGGAGCCAGTGGCGCGGGTTGCAGTGATCGGTGGCGGTATCAGTGGGCTGGGAACGGCGCTCATGCTCGGCCGGCGGGGCCATCCGGTCACGCTCTTCGAACAGGACGCGCGCCAGGCCGGGGACGACCTCGACCGCGACTTCCACGACTGGAACCGGCCCCGAATACCGCAGGCCAACCAGCCCCACTCCTTCCTCGCCCCGGTGCGCACCGTCCTGCGCGCCGAGGCCCCCGACGTCCACGCGGACCTGCTGGCCCGCGGGGCCCGGGAGTACCACGACTTCGACTGGTTCGACGAGCACCCTCCGCACCGGCCCGGCGACGAGGAGCTGGTGACCCTGCGCACCCGCCGGATCGTGCTGGAGGCGGCCCTGGCCGCGGCCGTGCGGCGGGAACCCACCGTCGAGGTGCGGCGGGGCGTCCGGGTGACCGGCCTCGACTTCGCACTGGACGACCCGGACCGGCCGGACCTCCCGGACCGCGTCACCGGCGTGCGGGCCGGTGCGCACACCCACCCGACCGACCTCGTCGTCGACGCGGCCGGGCGCCGCTCGCCCGTCCCCGGCTGGCTGGTCTCGGCCGGCTGCCGACCGCCCGTGGTCGAGAGCCACCGCACCGGGATCACCTACCTGTGCCGCTGGTACCGCCTGCGCGCCGAAGGACCGCGCAACCCCGGGCGGGTGCAGAACGGCTCCACCGCGGCCTTCGCGCTCGCCGGTGTCTTCCCCTCCGACAACGACACCTTCGCGCTGAGCATGGTGCTCTCCACCGGTGACCCGACGCGCACCGCGCTCACCGACCCCGCGGTGTTCGAGGCGGTCGCCCGCACCTTCCCCGCGACCGCCGCCTGGCTCGACCTCGACCCGGAGCCGCAGTCCGCCGTCCTGCCGATGGCCGGCCTGGACAACCGCTGGACCTCGCTCGTCGACGAGGCCGGACCGGTCGTCACCGGCCTGGTCAACGCCGGGGACAGCCTCGTCCACACCAACCCCACCCTCGGCCACGGCGTCGCCCTGGGCCTGCAGGCCGCCCAGCAGCTCGCCTCCCACGCCGACCGGATCGCCGCCGACCCGGCCGACTACCACGCCTGGACGCGGCAGTCCCTCCGCCCGTGGTTCGACGCGCAGGTCAAGGCCGACCAAGCCGCCGAGCAGCGCCTCGCCGAGGGCACGACCCTCGCCGAACGGCGCGCCGCCGCGCTGTCCGCCTGCGCCTTCGAGGACCCGGTCGTGATGCGGGCCCGCGCCCAGGTGCGCCACCTGGTGCGGTCGGCCGCGGACGCCTACGGCAGCGACGAGGTGGAACGCCACGTCACCGCCTGGCTCGACGCCCGCCCGGAATTCTCCCCCCGGCACGACGGCCCCACCCGGGAGCAGTGGGACGCCCTCGTCCTCGCCTGAACCGCCGAACACCTGAACCGCCGGACGTCTGAACCACCGGACGCCGAACCGCCGACGGCACTCCGGGCCCCGCGTCCACGCGCGGCGCCGCGCCCCGGAGCGCCGTCGGCTGGACAGCCCAGCACCGTTGGCCGGCTCCCTCCCCGCGAGGTCACGATGACCACGGCGGCCCCTCACCGAGAAGGGGCCGACAGCCGACAGGGGTACCGCAGATGAGTTTGATCATGGGATTTGCCGACGTCACGAAGGACGTCAACGGCGTACCGGTGACCAGCGACCGGATCATGAAGGTGGCGACACCGGAGAAGTTCGACCCGAAGCACGTCGAGCTGGCCACGAGCGACCTCAGGGCCATCCTCACCTCGCTCGAGAAGTACCCGGAGAAACACCTGGACCTCCAGAACGCCCTGGTCCGGCAGGACGTGCCGGCCGTCCGCCGGCTGGTCGGCGAACTCGGCATCAGCGAGGAGAAGTTGTCGGCCGGCGGCGGCCACCTGTGGGGCGTGGTCGTGCTCATCGCGATCGGTTGCGCGGTGGCGCTCGCCCACGACTGAGCCGGCGCCCGGTGCGGGCCCGTTCCTTACGCGTGCCGTGGAACGGGCCCCGCGCCGGGTGGGTCAGCCCTCGACGGCGGAGATGTGCACGCCGTGGGGACCGACCGTGGACTCGGCGCAGCGCTGCTCCTGCATGCCCGTCAGCCTGAGCACCACCGCGGCGGCGAGGCCCGCGGCGACCAGCTCCAGCACGTCGGAGGCCATGATCCAGAGCAGTGACGTCCGGTAGCTGCCCCAGTCGGCCGCCCCGGAGTTGATCCGGGAGCCGATCCGCTCCAGCAGGTTCGAGATCCAGAAGGCGCCCCACCAGAGGTTGAGCAGCCCCTGCGGCGCCGGCGGGCGCACCCCCGACTCGTCCGGCCGGCCGCTGGCCTTCCAGATGTCACCGGCGATCTGACGGGGGATCCAGAGCGTCCCGACGGGGACGACCCAGCCGCCGACCGCCCAGCCCTGCGAGAACCGGTGCCCGAGCGGGTCGAACACCCCCGCGTTCGCCCGCACCCGCTGGAACCAGTTGACGAAGACGACCGCCGAGACCAGGAAGGCCACGAGGTGGATCGTGCCCGCCGTCTGCTGCAGCTGGTCCACGTCCGTGAAGTCGGCCTGCTCGGCCAGGACGACGCCGCCGGCGAGGCCTCCGGCCAGCGAGAACAGGCGGACGTCGGTGGCCAGCACGAACAGCGTCGCCGCGCCGACGACGGCGAGCAGGACGACGGCGGCGGTCGCGGCCGCCCGGGGCGAGCGGTACGCGGTGGGCGTGGGCATCGGTGAGGAGCTCCGGAACGGGTACTGGTGCCTGCGGCGGGCCGGCGTGACGGAGCGCCACGTTAGAGGTCGCACGCCCGTTCGCACCAGTCGAATTCCGCGAACCACCCCGTCTGCCCGGCTCCTCACCGGCGGTGGCTCGTTGATCCGGTGTGACGGATGAGACGGACCGGGGTCAGGCCCCGGTGGTGTGGGCGTTGGCGGTGCGCGAGGCGGCGGACGGGCTGCCGTTCGCCGAGGTGCTGGTGGAGGTCGGCCCCGCGTTGCACGGCGAACTGGTGGAGGCCGCGGTCGACAGCGGGTTCGTGATCGCCGCCGGGGAGCCTCCGGACACCACCGGGCTCGTCGAGGTCGGCGGCGGCCGGGTGGTGCGCCTGGTGCTGGTCGGCGGCCGGTCGGTGTGGGAGCCCGACGCCCGGGTCGAGGTGTCGCCCGGCTGGCTGACGGCGGCCCGCGGCCGGGGGGCCGCCCTGGTCGTCCTGGTGCCGCCGGGCACCTGGCCGCCCGGCCTGATCGAGCTGGAGCCCGAGGAGCGACTCGCCGTCTTCACCGAGCAGCTCGACCGCGAGCGCGCCGCCGGCCGGGTGCTGCACGGGATGGCGCCGGTCCGCTCGGCGTCCTGAGCCGGGCAGCGGGTCCGTCCGTCCGTGGAGGCCCGGCAGTCCCCTGATGTACCGTAAAGCCCGAATGATCCGGAGCCGGGGAGCCAGGGGTGCGAGCACTGTGACCGACGACAGCTCCGACCGGCAGGCCGCGTCCGAGGTCCACGACCGGCTCGGCCACGCCATCAAGCGGGCCGAGCAGGCGCTGATCGGCGAGAAGTCGCGGGTGCTGCGCACCGTCGACCTCACGGTGCCCCAGTACGTCACCCTGCTGCTGCTCCAGCAGTCCTCCGGGATGTCCGGGGCGCAGCTCGCCCGCGAGTGCATGGTCACGCCGCAGACCATGACGACGATCCTGACCAACCTGGAGGCCAAGGGCCTGATCACCCGCGAGGCCTCCAGCATCCACCAGAAGGTGCTGGTGGCCAGGCTCACCCGGTCCGGCCGCACCCTCACGCGGAAGGCGGACGCCCTCGCCCGCGGCGTGGAGCAGCGGCTCTCCGACGCCCTCGACGCCGGGGAGCGCGCCCAGCTGCGCACCCTCCTGGAGCGTTCGACGGCCGCGCTGCGCGGGACGGCCTGAGCGCGAACCCGGCCCGGAGCGCGACCTCTCCGTTCCCGTCCGGCCTCGGGTCCTCCACCGCCGCGTCGGCGGTGATCGGGTGCGGGCGTAGGCTCTCGGACTGATCACCGCCATCGCGAGAGGAAGACATGGGCCAGAAGATCATCCGGTTCTCGGACCTGACCGGCGAGCACGTGGACAACGACGGGGACCTGGTGCGCATCGTGGTGCGCCAGCACCCCGAGCTGGACGGCGGCCCGGTCGAGATCGAGGCGCTGAGCAGTGAGTTGACCGCGGTGGAGGACCTGGCGCTCGACCTGGTGACGATCGAGCTGCACTACCCGGATGCCGACGAGCCGGAGACGGTGGTGCTGGAGGCCGAGGCCTTCGACCGGCTGGCGTCCGCCGCCCCGATGGCCGAGGTGCTGCGCGGTGCCAAGCGGGTGGCGCAGGCCGTTCCGGTCCAGGCGGCGCCGGCCGGATCCAGGGAGCGGGTCAACTACGCCAGCCTGGAGCACGCCGGCCGGCCGCACAAGGGCCGTACCACGGAGGCCGAGAAGCAGCTGGTGCAGGGTCATCTGGACGCGATCAACGAGCGGCTGACGGCCGAGGGCGTCCGGCCGATCGACCTGGGCAACGCCGAGCACGTGGCCAGGTACGGTCTGGAGGCCCTGGCGCAGGAGCGCGGGGCGACGCTCGGCTGACCGGAGGAGCGACGACCCCGGGCCCGGCGCAGCGACGGCTGCGCCGGGCCCGGTCGCGCCGGGGCCGCCTCCGAGTCGTCGGCCGGTGGGCCCCGCGGCCGCTCGGTCTCAGGGGGCGATCTCGAACTCGGGCGGCTGCAGACAGGCCAGGCACTCCGTGTCCGGCGCGGTCGGCGCGTCGAAGAACGAACGGGTGATCGCCTGCGCGCACGGCGAGTCGGCGAAGACCACGTGGGCGACGTAGGGGACGGTGACGGCCGTGGAGCGGCTCAGCGTGCGGGCGGCGTACGGCCCGCTGCTGGGTGCGGTCTGGGCGTCGAAGCCGCCGGACAGGACGAGGGTCGGGATGTCGCTGTGGGTCACGTCCCGGACCGAGGCGGGCGCGGCGGGGACGTCCCAGGCGCGGCAGTCCTCGTGCAGCCAGGGCAGCAGCGGTGCATTGGCCAGCACCGACTCGGGGAACGACGGGAACGCCCGCCGCCCCGCCTCGATCACGTCCTGCTCGGTCTCGAACGGTGTCCACTCGCTGCAGAAGACTCCGTAGGCGAGCCCGTGGGACATCCGCCCGACGGCCTGCGGGCTGAGCTTGCCGCCCGCCCACTGGGTGGCGATCCGCCCCGGGTCGCCGTGGGCCAGCTCGTCGATGGAGCGGGGCACGCCGGCGGCCAGGTGGCTGGCGAAGGTCAGCCAGTTCACCAGGACGCCGCCGTCCAGGGTGACCTCCACCGGGTCCGGGTGGTCCGGGAGCGTGACGGTCGTGGTGACCGGCCGGGCTTCGAGCTCGCGGACCAGGCGCTCGAAGGTGGCCTTCAGCTCCGGGTAACGGTCGTTGCAGGCGGGCTGGTCGGCGCAGGCCCGGAAGATGCCGTCGAAGCCCTCCCGGGCGGCCTTCCAGGTCACGGCTCCCCCGGCCAGCGAGGGCGGCAGGACGCCGTCGATGCCGACCGACCGGAGGCCTTCCGGGTGCAGGCGCTGGTAGAGCAGGGCCAGGTCGGTGCCGTAGGAGATGCCGAAGAGGTTCCACTGCCGGATGCCCAGTGCGAGGCGCAGGTCCGCGTAGTCCTGGGCGCTCTCGGTGCTGTTGTAGGCGCTCAGGTCGGCCCCGAGGCCCACCAGCCGGTCACGGCAGGCGCGCGTCGCGTCGACGTGCAGGCGCCCGGTGGACGGCGCGCCGTAGACGAGGCCGAGCGAGTCCGCGGCGAACCGGTCGACGTTCGGGCAGGTGAGCGCGGGGTCGGCCGAGTAGGTCCCCCGCTGGGACATGAAGATGACGTCCCGGTCCTGGTTCAGTCCGCCGCCGAGCGCCAGCTGGATCTCGGAGTTCGCGTCGTCCCCGGGCCCGCCGGCGAGCCAGACGATCGGGTCGGGGGCCCGTTTCCGCGCGGCCGGCACGATGGCGACGGCGAGGGTGATGGTCCGCCCGTTGTGCCGAGCGCGGTTCTCGGGCACGGTGAGCGTTCCGCAGCGGGCCCCGTCGAGGGCCGGGGTCGGGTCCGCCGTCCGCGGGCAGGGGCCGGGCTCGAAGTGGGCCCGGCCCGCCGTCCGGGCGAGCGTACCGAGCGGTGCGTCGGCGCCGTCCGCGGCCCGGGCGGGCAGCGCGGCGAGGCCCGCGAGGAGCGCGCCGGCGGTGGCCCCGGCCAGCGTGACCCGGATCCGTCGCCGGTCGCGTCGGCGGTGGGGCGGGGGAATCGGCGTCATGCGGTGTCCGTCTCTGGGGTGATGGTGAACGGTGGCGGTGCGAGTCCGGCGACGCACCCGGTGTCCGGTGCGGTCGGAGCCACGAGGAAGGACGCGAGGACGCTCTGCGCGCAGGGCGACTGGGGGACGACGAAGTGGCCGGTCCCGGGGATCAGCACGGTGGTCGAACGGGGCAGCGTCCGGGCCGTGAACGGGCCCCAGCTCGCCCCGGTCTTCGCGTCGAAGCTGCCGGAGACGATCAGGGTCGGCACGTCGCTGCGGGTGGCGACCCGCTGGACCCCGGTGCGGTCCGGGACGTTCCACACGCGGCAGACGTCGTGTTCGAAGGGGAGTTGCGGGGCCTGCGCCAGGACGGTGTCCGGCCAGTCGGGGAAGGCCCGGCGGCCCGCCCGGAGCAGGTCGGCCTCCGAGTGGCCCGGGACCCATTCGGCGCAGGCCACCGACTGCGTCAGGCCGTGGGCGAACTCGCCGATGACGGGCGTCGCTCCGGCGGCCTGGGCGCGGGCGAAGCGCTCCGGGTTCCCGTGGGCGAGTTCGTCGAGCGCCGCGGGGACGTCGACGGCCTTGACCGCGTTGGCGACCAGCAGGTTCACCAGCGCGCCGCCGTCCAGGACGACCTGCACCGGCTCGCCTCCCGCCGGCGGTTGCGCCGTCACCCTCAGCGGGTGCTCCTCCAGCCGCCGGACCTGCCGTGTGAGCGTGTCCGGGAGGTCGGGGTAGCGGCTCCCGCAGCGGGGCTGTGCCGCGCACGCCGCGAGGATCGCGCCGATCCCCTCCCGGGCGCTGTCCCAGGTCCACGGCAGGCTCACCACCTGCGGGGGCACGACGGAGTCGATCGCCACCGAGCGGATCCCCCGGGGGTGCAGCCGCAGGTAGGTGAGGGCCAGTTCGGTGCCGTAGGAGTACCCGTAGACGTTCCACCGCTCGACGCCCAGGGCCGTGCGCAGCGCGGCGAAGTCGGCGGCGTTCTCGGTGGTGTTGTAGGCGCTCAGGTCCACGCCGTCGGCCGTCAGCCGGTCCCGGCACTCGCGGGCCGCCCGGACCAGGAGGCGCCCGGTCGAGGGGGCGTCGTAGCGCAGCCCCACCGCTGTCGCGTTGAACCGGTCGATCTCCGGGCAGGCCAGGTTCGGCTGTGCGTGCAGCGTGCCCCGCTGGGCCATCACGATCAGCTCGCGGTCCCGGTTCACCCCGGAGCCGATCAGGAAGGGGATGCTGCCGAACGCGTCGCCGCCGGGGCCTCCCTCCATGAACACCACCGGGTCCGCGGCCGGCGTCGCCGAGACGGCCGGGACGATCGCGACGGCCAGCCGGAGCGTGCGCCCGCCGCCCCGCTCGCCGGGACCGCCCCGCTCGCCGTGCTGGTGCCGCTCGCGGCTCTCGGGGACCTCCAGGAACCCGCACCGCCCGGGGACCGGCTCGGGCGTCTCGGGGCAGGGGCCCGGTACGAACCGCGCCCGGCCCCCCGTCGCCGGGGACGCCCGGTCGGCGGGCGCGGCGGCGGTGCTCGGCGTCGGGCCGACCGCGACGGCGAGGGCCAGCACGCCGGCGAGGAGCGCCGCCGCGGCGGGCGCGCCCCGGCGACGTCCGCGCGCGGACCGCTGCCCCGGCCACCGCCGTCCGGCCCGGCCGGTCCCGCCGGTTCCGCGCACGGGCGGCGGGTGGTCCGCCGTGATGCCCTGTTCCGTCATGCGATCCCGTCTCTCTGACGCCCCGGCCGCCCGATCGGGGCGGCGCCGGGTGGCTGCGCCCGCCGCCGGGTGGTTCCGGGCGGGCCCTGGCCAGCGTCGGACGCCGGGCGGCCGCCCACCACTCGTGGCCTCCACTCGGAGCAGACCGGCTCCCCCGGCGGCCGCGGCCGCCGGGGGCCCGGGAGGGCCCGGCGCCGGTGCCGCCGGGGCGGGCCGGGTAGGGTCCCGGGCATGCTCCTGTGGATCAACGGGCCCTTCGGCGGAGGCAAGACCCAGACCGCGCACGAGATCCGGCGGCGGCTCCCCGGCAGCGTCGTCTGCGACCCCGAACACGTCGGGTTCGGGCTGCACCGGATGATGCCGCCGGCGCTGCGCGGGGACTTCCAGGACCTCCCGGCCTGGCGGCAGGGTGTCTTCGAGGTCCTGGACCGCGCCCTCACCGGGCACGACGGTGTGGTGATCGTGCCGATGACGGTGGTGGAGCCGTCGTACTTCCGCGAGATCGTCGGCCGGCTGCGGGAGCGGCACCACGACGTCCGGCACTTCGCGTTGCTGGCCGGGCGGGACACCGTCCTGCGACGGCTGCGCGAACGCGGCTTCGGGCAGGCCGTGCGGTTCGTCGCCGGGAAGGACGCTCCGCTGCGCCGGGAGAGCTTCGCCGTGTCGAAGCTCGACCTCTGCCTGGAACGCCTGCGCGAGCCGGAGTTCGCCGAACACCTCTGGACCGACCGCCTCACGATCCGCCAGGTCGCCGATCACGTCGCCGCGTCCTGCGGGCTGGAACTCGCCCCGAACACCGACGGCGCGCTCCGGGGGCGCCTCCGCCGGGCCTGGACGGGCGTGCAGCACATCCGCTTCGACTGAGCCGCGGCCGACGGGCCGGCGCTTCCCGGCCGCCCCCGCTCCGGCGGGCCCGTCAGGACGCTGTGATCCGGCGCACGTTGACGCGGCGGGCCCGCGCGCGGTGCGATGCCGGGAACATCCTCAGGAGGTTCGCATGAGCAGTGCCGGCCGTGAGTCCGTCTCCGTGCGGGCGGAGATCGCCGCCGCGCCGGACGCCGTCTGGGCCGCCGTCGCCGATGTGACGCGCATGGGCGAGTGGAGTCCCGAGTGCACCGGCGCCTCCTGGCGCGGCAGCCCGGCCGCTCCGGTGCCGGGTGCGCGGTTCCGGGGCCACAACCGCAAGGGGGGCATCCGCTGGAACACCGTCTGCCGGGTCGTCGAGGCCGAGCCGGGGCACGCCTTCGCCTGGGACGTCAGCTTCGGGCCGATCCCGGTCGCCCGCTGGGGCTTCCGCCTCACCGGGGGCGACGGGGTGACGGTGGTGGAGCAGTTCTGGCAGGACCGCCGGGACCGGATCAGCGCCTGGACGACGGAGACCGTGCTGCGCACCGGCCACCGCGCGGAGTGGAACCGCCGGACCATGACGGAGACGCTGGCCGCGTTGAAGCGCTCGCTGGAGGCCTAGCGCCGGTCCAGCGGGCGTCCCCGTCAGCTGCCCGGCAGGCCGTGGGCGGGGCGGCGGCGGGCGAGGTGGACGGTGATGTCGGCGGCGATGTCCACCGTGCCGGGCAGCGCGGCCGTGATCGCGGCGTACGCCTGCTCCCGCACCGCCGGCGGCAGCTGGAGGTAGGCCGAGACGGTCGACAGGTGGCCGACGTAGTCCGCGGCGCTCATCGTCAGGCGCCGGGCGACGACCACCTGTCGGACGTCGTGGAAGAGCGGGGAGCGGCGCAGTTCGGTGCCCGGCCACTGCAGCTCCGCCCCCGGGGCGGTGCCGTCGGGGGCGGGCACCTCGTCGTCCGCGAGGAACGGTGCCCGTGCCGCGCGCACGGCCGCCTCGACGGCCTGGTCGGCGAGCTGGACGGGGCCGCCGAAGCAGGCGAACACGCCCGCCGGCTCCAGCAGCGCGGCCACCCGTGACCACCGGCCCTCCGGCCGCGTCCAGTGCAGGGCCGCCGCCGCGTAGACCAGCCCGTGGGCCCCGTCCGGCCGCAGGTCCTCGAAGGCGGCCCGTACGGTCGTGACGTTCCCGGGTACGGCCCTGGCCAGTTCGGCGAGCATGGCGGCGTCGGGGTCGGTGGCCGTGACCGCGACCCCCCGACCGGCGAACAGGCGGGTCGCCTTGCCCGTGCCGGCGCCGATCTCCAGGGCCGTCCGCAACGGCCGGCCCGCGTACGCCGCCACCAGGTCGAAGAGCTCGTCGGGGTATCCCGGCCGGAACCGTTCGTAGGCTTCCGCGACGGCGCCGAAGCTCAGGGCACGAGCAGACATGCCGAGCATCCTGGCACGACCGGGGCGGGGAGCGCTCGCGGTTTTCCGGCGGCCCGGTCCTGCGGTGCCCCGGTCCCCACCGGTCCCGACCGGTCCCCCGGCCGGTGCCGGTCACCCGGTGCCGGTCACCCGGTGTCGGCGGAGCGGGCCGGCGCACCGGGGAAGAGCCGGCCGAGGTGGTAGTGCAGAACGGCCGCGGCGCCCTGCTCCGGCCGCGCCGGGCGCTGGATCGGGTCACGGCGCGGATCCCCGGGGTCCGGGCCGAGATCGTGCCGCGGGCCGGGCACGGGCTCACCCTGGAACGCCCCGACCTGGTGAACGAGCGCCTGCTCTCGTTCATCGACTCCTGCCGGGCACCGGAGACGGCGGCCGGCCAGGCCTGACGAGGAGCGGACGGGAACCGGGGCACCCGGCCCGCCGGCGCCGGCGCGGGCCCTGCGCGGGGAATCCGCATAGGCTGGGCGAGGGCCCCGGGCCCGCGGAGCACGGGCGGGCCGGCCGCGGCCCACGGAGGTGCGGAAGTGGTGCCGGAACAGCGAACGCCGCCAGGGCGCGGCCCCCGAAGCGTGGCGGCGACGACCGTCCGGTGGCTCCCCCGGCCGCCCCGTGCGCGGGCCGCGCACGGGCCCCGGGGCTGACGGGGCACGGCGGCCGTGCACACCGCGGAAGTGCGGATCGAGGTGAACCTCACCGTGCCGAACCACGGCATCGGGCTCTGGATGCTCGGCGCGTTCGTGGCGACCTTCGTCGGCACCCGGGTGATCACCCGGCTGATCCGGGCCGGTCGCGGGCCCTTCCGCGACGTCCAGGTCGGCGGCACCCACGTGCACCACCAGGTGTACGGGATCCTCGCGATGCTGGTGGCCGGTGCGATCGAGTTCGCCTACCGCCCGGACAGCCCGGGGGTGCAGGTCCTCGCGGTGCTGTTCGGCGCGGGCGCCGCGCTCGCGCTGGACGAGTACGCGCTCTGGCTGCACCTGGAGGACGTGTACTGGAGCCGCGAGGGCCGGAAGTCGGTCGACGCCGCCTTCCTGGCGGTGGCCGTCGGGCTGCTGCTGGTCGCCGGGTTCAACCCGTTCTCCGACGCCGGCTCCGGCACCGCGGCCCATCTGACCTTCACCCTGGTGCTGCTGGTCAACGCGCTGATGAGCGCCATCGCGATCCTCAAGGGCAAGACGGCGACGGGCGTGATCGGACTGCTGGTCTCCCCCGTCGCCATGGTCGCCTGCCTGCGGCTGGCCAAGCCCGCCTCGCCGTGGGCCCGCTGGCGCTACCCGGAGGGCTCGCGCCGGGCCGAACGCGCCCTTCGCCGCTTCCCGCCGGGGCGCCGCACCCGGATCGACGCCCTCAAGGACTTCGTCGGCGGCGTGCCCCGGAGCTGACGCCCGCCCCGGGGGCTCGTGGGCTCGCGGGCGTGCGGGCCCCTGCCTCAGCCGAGGAAGCGGTGCAGGGAGTCCGCCATGGCCCGGACGAGCCGGTCCGTGGTCGCGTCGTCGACGCGGTCCAGGGACAGGTAGGGGTTGAGGTCCTCCAGCTCCACCAGGAGCAGCCCGCCGTCCGGGGCCCGGCAGGCGTCCACCCGCTGGATCCCGTGGTCGAGGGTGTTCCACGCGACGAAGCGCCGCGCGAAGGCCAGGTCGGCCTCGCTCGGCCGGTAGGGCTCCAGCACCCAGCGCCGGTGCGGATCGGGTGCGTACAGCGCGTACTGGAAGGCGTCGTCGACGAAGTAGAACGAGACCTCGTAGCGGAAGTCGATCCGGGGCTGGACCAGGACGTCCGTCCAGTCGATCCCGGCGAGCTCCGCGCGCGGGTGGAAGGCGAGGCCGATGCTGTCCGCGCCGGCCTTGGGCTTGACCGCGTAGGCGGCGCTGTCGGGCAGCCGGTCCAGGTCCCCGGGCCGGTCGACGGTCGGGATGACGGGGTGGCCGGCCTCGGTGAGGTCCAGCAGGTACTGCTTCCCCGCCATGTCCGCGCGCCCGGTCAGCGGGTTGTAGACCCGGACGCCGTCCGCGAGGGCCTGCTCGCGGAAGCGCGCGTACTCGTCCCGGTAGTGCAGCACCGGCCCGCTGTTGCGGACCACCACGGCGTCGAAGCCCGTCATCAGGGCGCGGGCGTCCAGCGGGTGGCACAGCGCGAGGTCGAACTCGGACCGGAGCCGGGAGGTCAGCAGGATGTCCTCGTCGCAGTAGCGCCGGCCGCGGGCCTGGTAGGCCAGGTCGGTCACGTACAGGAGGCTGGGCCGGTCGGGCACGGGAGTTCTCCCCTCGCTGGCTGGTACGGGGGCGAATGTACCGGCCCGCCCGGACGCCGCCGCACCCGGGCCTCCGTCCTGGTCGCCGTGGTCGCCCTGATCGCGCTGGTCGCCGTGGGTCCCCGGCCCGGCGGCCCGGGCGCCCTGACGGCCGTGTCCGGCGGGCGGGGGCACCCGGGCCGGGGCAGGGTGGGACGGATCACGGATCGCACCCCCTGAGCGCCCGCGCGGCGCCGCGCGGCGACCGCCGCCACCGCCCTGGCACGACCCGCGGAGGTACCCGGATGGACCGTCCGACCGGCACCCACCAGGAGCTGGCCGGTTTCCTGACCCGGCTGACGGAGGTCCTGCTCGGCGTCAGCGGGGAGGGCGCCGAGCAGGTCGAGCGGACGGTGCGCCGGGCCGCCCGCGACTGCGGGGGCAGCGCCGCCCTGCTGGTGGTGCCGGACGGCGCCACCGTCACGGTGACCTCGCACGGGCGGACCACGACGGCGGGGGTGCGGGCGTTCCCCGAGGTGTTCCGCCTCGACCGGGTGGTCGCCCTCGGCCCCCTGCTGGCCGAGGTCTCGGCCGGGCGGATCGGCGCGGCCGAGGCGGACCGGCGGCTCGCCGCGATCGCCGACGCCCCGCAGCCCTACCCGTGGTGGCTGCGGATGCTGGGCATCGTGCTGTTCTCCGTCGGCTTCGCCCCGCTGATGCAGGCCACCTGGTACGAGGTGTGGACGACGGCGGTGCTCGCCACGGTCAGCGCCGGGCTGGCCGTGGGGGCCGAGCGCGTGCCACGGCTGGCCGTCCTGCTGCCGCCGGTCGCGGCGGTGGCGGTCTCGGTGATCGCCCTGGAGGCCTTCGCCGACACCCCCGCCCACGGCGGGCCGGTCCTGCTGATGCTGCCTGCGCTGTTCTACTTCGTCCCCGGCGACTACCTGAGTGCCGCGGCCGCGGAGCTGGCCGCCGGGTACCTGACCACCGGCGCGATCCGGCTGGTCTACGCGGTGTTCCTGCTGCTGCAGCTGTACGTCGGGGTGCTGCTCGGGCTCGTCTTCACGGGGACGCCGCGGCACTCGCTGTTCGACGTCGCGGCCCACGGCGACCTGCCGCGGTGGATGCTGTTCCTGAGCTGGGTGGTCTTCACCGTCGGCACGGTGCTCTCCTTCGCGGTGCCCTGGCGGCTGCTGCCGGCGCTGCTGGTGCTGGTCTACCTGACCGTCGGCGTGCAGACCGTCGGCACCTGGCTGTTCGGCGAGTTCGGCGGGACCTTCGTCGCGGCCGTGGCGCTCGGGGCCGCCGCCGGCCTGCTCAGTCGCCGGCCGGGCATGCCGCCCCGGCTCGTCCTGGCGCTGCCGGGGTTCTTCACCCTCACCGTCGGCTCGCTGGGGCTGCGCGGGCTGACGGACCTGGCGGGCGGGCACCCGATCGAGGGCTTCCGGGACATCACGAAGCTGGTCACCATCCTGACCGTGATCGCCGTGGGTCTGCTGGCGGGCGCCGTCATCGCCGAGCTCCCGTCCGGCCGGTCGTCCGCGCCGCCCGCCGGCCCGTCCCCCGCCCCCTCCGCGGGCACGCCGGCGGCCGCGCCCGCACCGCCGGCCGCGGAACCGCCCGACCACCGGTCCGGCCCCTGGTGACCGGCCCCGGGACCCGGCTGGACCTGGGGCCCCCGTTCACGACAGAATGGTCTAGACCTCCTTGTCGTTTTCAGAAACGGTGGACCCGTATGGAAATCGTGATCGTCCCTGACGCCACTGCGGCCGGCGAACTCATCGCCACGGCGATCACCGATCTGCTGTCGCGCAAACCCGACGCCCTGCTCGGCGTGGCGACCGGATCCACCCCGCTGCCGATCTACCAGGCCCTCGCCGCACGCGTCGGCGACGGCCGGCTGGACGCCTCCCGTGCCCGCGTCTGCCAGCTCGACGAGTACGTCGGCCTGCCCGCCGGCCACCCCGAGTCCTACCGCTCGGTCGTGCTGCGCGAGGTCGTCGAACCGCTGGGCCTGACCGAGGCCTCCTTCCTCGGCCCGGACGGCAACGCCGAGGACATCGCCACCGCCGCCACCGCCTACGACCGGGCCCTCGCCCAGGCCGGCGGCGTCGACCTCCAGCTGCTCGGCATCGGCACCGACGGCCACATCGGCTTCAACGAGCCCTGCTCCTCGCTGGCCTCCCGCACCCGGATCAAGACCCTCACCCGGCAGACCCGCGAGGACAACGCCCGCTTCTTCGACAGCATCGACGACGTGCCGCACCACGTCATCACCCAGGGCATCGGCACCATCCTGGAGGCCCGCCACCTCGTCCTGCTCGCCACCGGCGAGGCCAAGGCCGAGGCCGTCGCGCTGGCCGTCGAGGGCCCCCTCGCCGCGGCCGTCCCCGCCTCGGCCCTCCAGCTGCACCCGCACGCCACCGTCGTGGTCGACGAGGCCGCCGCCTCCGGCCTCAAGCTGGCCGGCTACTTCCGCGACACCTACGCCGCCAAGCCGGCCTGGCAGGGGCTGTAGGGCCGGTCCCTCCACGGCCCGCGCCGCGGGCGACCGCGGCCGTCGTGCCACGCCACGCCACGCCGCCGGGACCGACCCGTCCCGGCGGCGTTCGCGTTCCCGGCGAGCTTTCGTGTTCCCGGCGGCGTCCGCGTTCCCGATGAGCCTTCGCGTTCCCGGCCGCCCGCACGCTCCCCGGCACCCGCCGGGCCCGGGGACGGCCGCGGCGTCACCCGGCGGGCGCCGGGAGCGTCACCCGGCCGTCCACTCCGCGTTGGCCCCGCACAGCACCACGCACGGCCGGCGCCCCGGCACGAGCCCCGCCAGCCAGGCCGCGAAGCCCGCCGCCCCGGCCGGCTCGACCGCGATCCGGCACTCCTCCCACAGCCGGTCCCGCGCCGCCACCAGCTGATCGTCCCCGACCAGCACGGACCGCACCCCCGCCCCGGACAGCACCCCGAAGGCCAGGTCGCCCACCCGGGTGGCACCCAGCGCCGAGGCCGCCACCGACTCCACCGACGAGTCCACCGGCCCGCCCGCCGCGAGCGCGTCATGGAGGCACCGGCAGCCCTCGGGCTCCACCGCCACCACCGTCCGACCACCGGCGCCCAGCACCGTCCCTGCCGCGAGGCCGCCCCCGCCCGCGGCGACCACGATCGCGTCGACCTCGGGGGCCTGCGCCACCACCTCGGCGGCCAGCGTCCCCTGCCCGGCGATCACGATCGGGTCCTCGTAGGCGTGCAGGAAGCGGTGCCCGGCCCGGTCCGCCGCCTCCCGGGCCGCCACCGCGGCCTCCGCGAACCTGGCGCCGTGCCGCACCAGGCGCGCACCCGCCGCCTCGATCCGCGAGGTCTTCGCGACGGGCGCGGACTCCGGCACGTACACGGTGGCGGGCACGCCCAGCAGCCGCGCCGCCTCGGCCACCGCCAGACCGTGGTTGCCGCCCGAGGCCGCCACCACCGGGCCGGCCGCCCCGGCCTCCAGCACCGCGTTGACGGCGCCGCGGAACTTGAAGGAGCCACTGCGCTGCAGGTGCTCCAGCTTCAGCAGGACCCGCCGGCCGTCCAGCTCCAGGTCGAGCAGCGGGGTCCGGCGGGCGTAGGGGCCGATCCGCTCGGCGGCACGGGCGACGGCGGCGGGAGAGAGCGTCTGCGTCGGGTTCATGCCCTCATGATCGGCGGCGCCGAGCCATCAGCACCAGCGAGGATTCCTTGCCGGCCGTTAGCCGCGCTTACGGTGGGCGGCATGGAACGGGAACTGGACGTCCAACGGCTGCGCATCCTCGTCGAGGTGGCGCACTCCGGCTCGATCGCCGAGGCCGCCCGCCGGCTCGCCTTCACCCCATCGGCGCTGTCCCAGCAGATCGCCAAACTGGAGAAGGACCTCGACGTCCGGCTCCTGGAACGCCGTGCCACCGGCGTCGTCCTCACCCCGGTCGGCGCCCTCGTCCTGGCCCAGGCCGAACGGGTCGTCGGCGAGCTGCGCCGGGCGCGCGCCGAGATCGGCGCCGTCATCGCCGAGCAACCGCTGCGGCTGGCCCTGGGAGCGTTCGCCACCGCCGGTCAGGTCCTCGTCCCCTCCGCCCTCGCCGCACTGCGCGACCGGCACCCCCGGGCCGAACTCTCCCTCGTCGACATCGAACCGCCCGGCGGCTACGGGCTGGTGACGTCCGGTGACCTCGACGCGCTGATCACCCACCGCTACCATCCCGGCGTGCCCGCGGCGCCGCACCCGGGCCTCGAGCGGCACAAGCTGCTCGACGACCCGCTGCGTCTGGTCGTCCCGGCTGGTCACCCGCTCGCCGACCGGCCGGCGCACCGGCCCGTCGGCCTGCGCGAGCTCGCCGGTGAGTCCTGGATCTCCGGCGCCCCGGGGATCCCCAACCGGGTCTGCCTGGAGGGCCTGTCCCGGCAGGCCGAGGTCGGGGTGCGCGTCGCGTACGAGTCCGCGGACTACCACGCCATCCTCGCGCTGATCACCGCGGGGCTCGGCGTCGCCCTCGTCCCGTCCAGTGTCCTGACCAGGACGGACCGGTCCCGGCTCGCCCTGCACCGGCTGGCCGGCTGCGCGCCGGCCCGCGAGATCTCGATCGTCCACCAGCGCCGCCCGACGACCCTCGTCCGCGAGCTGATCGCCTTCCTGCACACGGCCGCCCGGCAGACCGCGGCCGAGGGCGGGTAGCGCGTGCCCGGTGGGACCCGGCGCCCTGGCAGGATCCGCCGGACCGGCCCGAGGCCCGCGGCCTGACGCCGTGTCCGGCCCGGGGTCAGGCGCCAGCCGCGTCGCGCGGACCCGCCCCCCGGTGCTCCTCCCGGCCCCGCTCCGGACCGCTCGCCGTCCGGCGGCTCGCCGCCCCCACGGCCCACTGCCCGTCAGCGGTCATCACGACCTCGGCGAGCGTCCACGGGCGCCCCGCGCTGCGGAGCTTGCGCTCCAGCCCGGCCAAGTCCCGGCTTCTGGCAGCCACCTTCATCGTCGTCCCCCGTCGAGTCGTTCACAGTTCTGCAGCGCACACCCTACGTCCACCACCCGCACCACCACCGCCCCGATTCCCGCCAAACGCCGCCCGCCACCCGGGCACCACCCACCTGCGGGGCAGCGGCGCAAGACTAACCGCCGCCACCGACAAGGGAGTTCCGCACGGCGCAGGGCGCCTCCGTCACAGCCTGGGAGCGCACGCCGGGGGCTCAGCCGCACAACGCCCGCCCCGCACGCACGACCCGCGGCACGGCGTTCGCGGCCCGGCGGCGGGCCCGGCCGTACGATCACCCGGGCGGGAGAGGTGCGTCACACCCCCGTCCGTCACCCCGGCACCCAGGAGGCCCAAGCCATGCTGATCTACTCGATGGGCGTCTCGGTGGACGGCTTCATCGCCGACCGCGAGGGCGCGTTCGCCTGGACGATCCCGAGCGACGAGCAGTTCCGCTTCCACCTCGGGCAGGTCCGCGAGCTCGGCGGGTTCCTCTGCGGCCGCAAGCTCTACGAGACCATGCTGCCCTGGGAGACGGATCCGTCGATGCGCGGCGACGAGCTCCACGCCGCGTTCGCCGACGCCTGGTCCGCCGTCCCCAAGGTCGTCTTCAGCCGCACCCTGGACACCGTCCGGGGCAACGCCCGGCTCGCCCGGGCCCCGCTGACCGAGGAGGCCGCTGCGGCACAGGGCGCGACCGACCTCGACCTCGCGGTCGGCGGTGCGGGCCTGGCCGCCGCGGCGGTCGAACTCGGCCTCGTCGACGAACTGCGGATCCTCCGCCATCCGGTCGTCGTCGGCGGCGGCACCCCCTTCCTGCCGCCCGTCACCGAGCAGATCCGGCTGGAGCTGGTCGAGACCGGCGTCTTCGCCTCCCGCGTGGTCTACGAGCGCTACCGCCGCGCCCGGGACTGAGCCGTCCGGACCTCCCTGGTGACGTCCCGTCGGCCCCCTTCGCCCGAGGGGGATTCCACGCAAGGGGACGGCGGGGATCGCTGCGTGTCGAGGCCGCGATGCGCAGCCGTACGCGGCGCGGGCCGAGCCGGACAGCCGCGGTGACCGCACGGTCGGCCGTCCTGCAGCACTCACCCCGGCGCAGCAGGACCGCCGGTCAGCGCAGCAGGACGGCCAGCAGCTCCGCGATGGTCGGGCCCGCATCGGCCGGGTGCCGCAGCTGCTTGCCCGCGATCACCTCGTAGTGGTTGGCGCGGCCGCGACGCTCGTGCGTGAGGTAGCCGGCCTCTTCGAGGTCGACGATGATCCGCTGCACCGCCCGCTCGGTGAGCAGGCAGCGGGTGGCGATGTCGCGCACCCGGATGCCCGGGTCCCGGGCGATCTGCACCAGCACGCGGGCGTGGTTGGTGAGGAAGGTCCACCCCGAGACCGGGTGCTGGTCGCTCATCGCTTCAGGATATGGCTGGATCCGCACGCCGCTCAGCCCCCTGAGCTGATCAGCGCAGGCCGGCGGCCTCGGAGCGCTCACGCAGCGCGGCGTCGACGCCCCGCAGGAAGTGTTCGAGGTCGTCGGGGTTGCGGGAAGTGACCAGCCGCCAGCCGTTCGCGTCGTCCTGGACCAGGGGCTCGTCGGCCCAGGTCGCACCGGCGTTGGCGAGGTCGGTGCGCAGCGACGGGAAGGACGTGAGGCGCTTGCCGTACGCGACTCCGGCCTCGGCCAGCAACCACGGTCCGTGGCAGATGGCGGCGACGGGCCGGCCGGCGGTGGTGAAGGCGAGCACGGTGTCGACGGCGGACTGGCGGAGCCTGAGGGCGTCCGCGTTGAGGGTGCCGCCGGGGATGAGCAGCAGGTCGTAGCCGGTGGGGTCGACCTCGTCGAGGGTGTGGGTCGGGTCGACGGTCTCTCCCGGTTCCTTGTCGCGGACGAGGGTTCGGATGGGGTCCCGCTCGGGGGCGGCGATGTCGACCTGCACTCCCTGTTCGCGCAGGTGGCGTACGGGGACGAGGAGTTCGTCCTGTTCGACGCCGTCGTTCATGACGATGGCCAGGGCCTTGGCGTGATGGGTCATCTCTCCTCCTGCGTCGGCTGGGATCGGTGCAGGGTCGGGGCAGCCGGGCTGCCTGTCGGGTCGGGGCGCGAACGCCCCCGGGTGGTCGGACCGGCCGGGTCAGACCAGGGTTCGATGCGGAGCGGGCGCCCCAGGAAGAGGGTGCTGGTGACGGTGCGCACGTCGCCGTGGCCGTCGACCTCGGCCCGGACGACGCCGGAGTCGTCCACGTACACCTCGGTGCCCTGACTGCCCGTCGCCCCGGTGGCGGTGAGCAGGATCTCCTGGTGCGGGTCGGTGGCGATG
This sequence comes from Kitasatospora sp. NPDC051702, assembly GCF_040681575.1. Taxonomy (NCBI): domain Bacteria; kingdom Bacillati; phylum Actinomycetota; class Actinomycetes; order Kitasatosporales; family Streptomycetaceae; genus Kitasatospora; species Kitasatospora sp. NPDC051702. The sequence goes on along the minus strand of NZ_JBFAZB010000065.1, from coordinate 6,612 downwards.
AGACGGTAGTGCCTGGCGTTCCTCATGGCTCGTCGTCCTTCCCGTCGTGACTCGTCGTTCTCACGGCTCCGTCGTTCGGCGGTCCGTCGTGACCGTCGTTCTCGCGGTGACGGCCCACCGGATCACGGCTCGCCGTCGTCCTCTTCGGGCGCCCCCTGTTCGCCGTAGGTCTCCCGCCACTCCCGGGCGCGGGCGTTGTGCCATTCCACGCCCTGCGACGCCTCCTGCACGGAGAGACCACTGAGCCGGGCGACCAGGCTGAGCGGTACGGGCTCGTCGTAGTCGGCGATCGCCCGGCAGACCTTCCCCGCCCACTGCTCCGCGGGGACGAACGGGCGGACCCGGTAGTGCTCGATCAGGGTGGCCAGGTGCTCCACGGAGCAGGCCAGCAGGACCCGTTTGCCGTCCAGGGCCGGGTCGGTGGCGTGCAGCGCCGAGGAGTCCGGCACCAGCGCGCCGAGCAGGTCGGAGTTGGCGACGGCCTGTCCGCAGTGGTCGCACAGGTCGAGCCCGTCCGCGTCGTCGCCGGTGGTCCAGTCGTCCGCCGGGGGTCCGGTGTCCTCCATGTCGGGCGCCTACCCCGGGGGGCCGAAGACATTCCGGCCGGGGTGGCGGACCGGGCCCGACCGGGAGGCAGGCGACCGGTCACCGCAGCACGGGCGGCGGCGGGCGGAAGCCCGGGCGGCTCCGGCCCCACGGGGAGGGACCGGAGCCGCCCGGACGGCGGAAGGGCGGGTTCAGCTCGGGCTGATCCGCCCCCGCCAGCCGCCCTCGGCCCGGCCGCGCTCCTCCATGAAGTCCTTGAACCGCACCAGGTCCCCCTTCACCCTGCGGTCGACCATGCCCATGGCGTCGCCAGCCCTCTCGACCATCCCGGTGGGCTGGAAGTCGATGGCCATGTTGACGCGGGTGTGCGAGTCGTCGAGCCGCTGGAAGGTCACGACGCCCTTCTGCCGGACGTCGCCGTCCATGGTGCGCCAGGCGATCCGCTCGTCGGGCAGCTGGTCGACGATCTCGGTGTCGAACTCCCGGGTGACGCCGCCGATGCTGGTCCGCCAGTGGTTGTGGCGCTCGTCCAACTGGGTCACCGACTCGACGCCCTCCATGAACCGCGGGAACTCCTCGAACTGGGTCCACTGGTTGTACGCGGCGTGCAGGGGGACGCCGACGTCGACGGATTCCTTCACCATGCTCATCTGAAGCCTCCTCGCGTCGTGCAACCGGGCGCTTCCCGGCCGATCGCGCGTCTGCCCGGTCGCCGCCCGCGTAACCATCGCGCCGGGCCCGGCCGCACGGAAGCCGTTCCCCCGGACCGGTCACGGACCGGGCCCGTCCGCGCCCGCGGGGAGCAGCCGGCCGTCCGCGGCGAGGCGGCGGACCACGGTGTCGAGGTCCGTTCCCAGCCGCTGGGCCGCCCGGGCGAGCAGGGTCAGTGCGGTGTGCGCCGAGACCCCGAAGCGCTCCATGGTGATGCCGAGGGCCAGACCGGTGGCGTGCCGCCGGTCGAGCAGGTCGGCGACCGTGCGGGTCAGGGCGGAGCGGTCCAGCGCGGCCGACGCCTGCAGGGCGAGGACGGTGACCAGGGCCGCCGCCGGTGTGCCGGGCTGTACCGGAGTGCGCAGGTACGCGCTGAAGGCGGTGCACCCGTGCGGCAGGGTGCGCAGGTGCTCCGTCGCCACGGCGCGCACGCCGCAACGCCTGGCCCGGTCGGCGAACCGGCCGGGGCGGCCCGGGTCGAGGTGGACCACGACCTGCCCCTCCCCCTGGCCGCGGATCCTTGCGAGCGGCCCGGTGCCCGCCTCGCCCTGGATCCGCTCGAGGGCCAGCAGCTGTGGGGAGCTCGCCGCGAGGGTCTCGACGGAACCGTCGTCGGACCAGGTGCTCACGGCGGCGCCGACGCAGTCCGGGAGGACCACTCTGGTCAGCTGGACGACGTCGTGCAGGCTCGGCCGGTGCCGTCCGCGCTCGCGGCCGGCGAGCTCCTCCAGTTCGGCCAGCAGCGGACCGGTCGCCCGGTCCGCGACCGCCACGACCGGCTGCACCGCGGCCGCCGCCGCGGCGCGGAGGGCCGGGTCCAGCAGGGTCCGGGCCCGGGCGACCGCGCGGGCCGGGTCGGTCTCACCGGTGTAGATGCCGATCGTGTAGCAGACGTCGCGCAGCCGCTGCCGGGCCTCGGCGGACGGCAGCGCGGACAGGGCGTCGTACTCCGCGACCAGCCGGGCGAGCGCGGCGACATCCACCATGGGCATGAGGACCTCCGACGTGTTCGGACAGTATGCAGCCGCTCACGCCGGGGAGCCACGCCCCCGGCCGTGGGCCGCGGCCGGGTCAGTGGCCGAACAGGTGCCGTCTGCGGGCCTCCTTGCGCGGCGCGACGGGAATGGCTTCGGCTCGGCCGCCCTGCTCGTCGGCCGGGCTCCCCGGGACGGTCAGCGATTCGTCCTGCTCCGCACCGGCCCGGTCCTCGCCGTCGCGCGCCTCACCGACCCGCTCCTCACCGACCCGCGACCGTCGGGCCGGACGCTGCGGATCGGCCTCGCGGTGGACGGTGCCGCCCGCAGCCACCGGCGCCGGGCGCCGGACCCGCCGACCCGCCCCCATCAGAGCCAGGCCGAGGCAGAAGAGCAGCGCGAGGGCGACGCCGGACAGGAAGATCGCCAGGCTGTTCAGCGTCACCAGGTCGTGGCCGAGGACCGTCACCTGGTATTCGGGGCCTCCGGAGAGGTTGTCCGCGATCAGCAGCCCGATGAAGGCGCCGGACGCCGCGAACAGCAGAAATCCCAGCAGAAACATGGAGTTCCCCTTCCGTCCCGGTACCGGACGTCCCGCTACCACCGCGCGCCTACCCGACGGCCCGGATTTCTAGCGCCGCCCCCGGTCCCTGCATATCTCGCCCGAACACGGAAAGACGCCGGGTCCGAGGTGCCCGCGCCCGAGCGGGCACGCGTCCGAGCGTCGACCGGCACACTCGTCGGGAACAGGAGCAGAGGTCATGGGACACGGCGGCAACGTGGTCAACGAGCTGATGACGGACCACCGCGAGGTGGAGGAGATGTTCGCCCGGCTCCAGGCGCTTCCGGTGGGCGACGAACGGCGCCGCGAGGTCGCCGACCAGGTCACCATCGAGCTGGTCCGGCATTCGGTGGCGGAGGAGCAGTACCTGTACCCGGCGGTGCGCGAGCACGTCCCCGGCGGGGACGCGATCGCGGACCGCGAGGTGGCCGACCACGAGCGGGTGGAGAAGCTCCTCAAGGAGCTGGAGGGCGTGGACTGCGGCGACGTGCGCTTCGACGTGGTGGTCGACCGCCTCGTCGCCGAGGTGACGGCCCACATCCAGGACGAGGAGCGCAACCTCTTCCCCGCCCTGGCGGACGCCTGCCCGCCCGGGGCGCTCGACGAACTCGGGGACCAGGTGCGCCGGGCGAAGAAGCTCGCCCCCACCCGGCCCCACCCGAACGCCCCGGACAACAAGCTGCTGGCCGCCGGCACCGGCCTGGTGGACCGCGCCCGCGACCTCGTCACCGGCCGCGGCAAGTCCTCCTGAGCGACCCCGGCCCCGCCGGTCACCGGTCGGGCCGCGGCTCCGGCCCGCCCCGCCGTTGCGGGGCGGGCCGGGGTGGCGGAGCATCCTGACCATGGCCACTGACGAGGAGCAGGTCCGGGCACTGGTGGAGCGCTGGGCGGCGGCCGTGCACGCGGGCGACCTGGACGGCGTCGTGGCCGACCACGCGGCGGACGTGGTGATGTTCGACGTGCCCCCGCCGTACGAGGGGGTGCGCGGCATCGACGCCTACCGGGACAGCTGGCCGCCGTTCTTCGAGTGGCAGGCCCGGGGCGCCGTCTTCGAGATCGAGTCGCTGCAGGTCACCGCCGGGTCGGAGGTGGCGTTCGCGTTCGCCCTGCTGCGCTGCGGGACGCCGCAGGACCTCGCGGACCGCCCCGCGCAGCGCCTGCGGCTGACCGTCGGCCTGCGCAAGGACGCGGGGCGCTGGGTGGTCACCCACGAGCACCACTCGTTCCCGGACCCGGGCGACGCGGACTGACCGCGCCGGGCGGCGGGCCGACCGTGCGGGCCGGCGGGCGAACGCCCGCGGGCCGACCGTGCGGGCCAGCGGGTGAACGCCCGCGGGCCGACCGTGCGGGCCAGCGGGTGAACGCCCGGCGGATCAAGCCGCCGGGCGTTCACCCGCTCGGGCCCCCGTCGGCCCCGTGGGGCTCACTCCTCCGCCTCCGGCGGGTCGTCCGTCCAGCCGTCGGCGTCCTGGTCCTCCAGCTGTTCGCGCAGCCCCGCCAGGGTCGCCGAGAGCAGCCGGGAGACGTGCATCTGGGAGACGCCGATCCGCTCGGCGATCTGGGACTGCGTCCAGCCGTCCCAGAACCGCAGTTTGAGCACGGTCTGCTCGCGCTCCGGCAGGTGTTCGAGGAGCGGGCGCACGGCGGTGCGGAAGTCGGCGAGCTCGATGCCCGGGTCGCAGGCGCCCAGGCGGTCGAGCAGAGCGCTCCCGCTCTCGTCGGTGTCCTGGTCGCGCAATGCGTCCAGCGAGTTGGGCCGGTACACCCGGCCGGCCACCAGACCCTCGGTGGCCTCCTCGACCGTGAGGTGCAGGTCCTCGGCGATCTCCTCCGGTCGCGGCAGCCTACCGAGCTCCTGCTCCAGCCGGTCCGAGCCGCGGGACACGGTGAGGTACAGCTCCTGCATGCTGCGGGGCACCCGCACCGGCCAGGAGGTGTCCCGGAAGAACCGTTTGATCTCGCCCGCGATGGTGGGGATGGCGTAGGTGACGAACTCGACGCCACGCTGCGGGTCGTACCCGTCGACGGCCTTGATCAGGCCGATCGTCCCGACCTGGAGGATGTCGTCCATGTCCTCGGGGCGGTGCCGGAACCGGGCCGCGATGAAGCGGACCAGCGGCATGTTGAGCTCGATGATCGTGCCGCGGACGTAGCTGTACGCGTGCGTCTCACGGGCGAGACCGGCCAGGCGCTCGAACAGCGCGTCGCTGAGCTCGCGCGCCTCGGACTTGCCCATCACCCGCAGCTCGGCCTCGGTGGGCTTCGGCGGAAGGTCGGCGGGCAGGCCGGAGGACTCGACGGGGTCGACGGGCCCGGCGGGATCCCGGCCGGTGGGACTGGCGGTATCGAGGGGAGTGATCACTTGAATCTCCTGGGCATCGGGGTCAACGCCCGGACGACGCCGGCGAGCTCTCGCTCGCGCATCGCGGGCTTCTTCCCCCCAGGACCCGTGCCCGGCTTCTTCAAGCGAAGGTCCCGGTGGCACCCGGTTCGGTGCTGGTCGGCGGGTCTCTGCCGATCCGCCGCACGGTTGTTCTACCCGACATGCGACATTGAATTCACGATTCGGCCGGTTTGTTTCGATTTGCCCGGGTAGGCGTGCCCGGGCAACGACCGCGAAGCCGAGAGGAGTGCCGGTCATGCCCCGAGGATCCAGCCCCAAGCGGGAGCGCCAGTACGAGCACATCAAGGAGAGTGCGCTCGACCGCGGCGAGAGTGAGGACCGGGCCGAGGAGATCGCCGCCCGGACGGTCAACAAGGAACGCGCACGGCACGGCGAGTCGAAGACCGCGAGCCGCAGCTCCACCCACGACATCTCGTCCGGCCGCCGCGGTGGGCTGCGCTCGCACCAGGGCGCCCAGGGCCCGACCTACGACCAGCTGTACAACGAGGCCAGGCAGCGCAACATCAAGGGCCGTTCGAAGATGAACAAGCGCGAGCTGGCGCACGCGCTCGGCCGCTGACCGCACCCCCACCCCGCCGCCGGACGGAGACATCGCCATGACCATCCCGACGCCACCTGACCCGGACACCGAGCCGTTCCCGCACCCCAACCCCGCACCCCGGCCGGGCGAGGGCCCCGATCCGGTGCCCCCGCCGGTGCCGCCGTTTCCGGATCCCGATCCGGCGCCGCCCCCGGCGCCGCATCCCGGGCAGCGGTGACGGTCCACTGCACGTAGGGCCCGGAGGGCGTCCGCGTGGAGCGCACGGAAGGTGTCAGTACCGCCCCCGGTAGACGTGCCCGTCGAGCGGGGGCGAGACCTCCAGCCAGACCGCCTTGCCCCGGCCCTCGGGCACCGAGCCCCAGGCCCGGGCGAGCCGGTCCACCACGCGCAGGCCGTGCCCGCCAGGCCGTCCCGGCTCCGCGAACGGACGCGGCCGGGGCGGCAGCGGGCTGTCGTCGACCACCTCGACCCGCAGGCGGATACCGTCCCAGGACAACCGCAGCTCCCGCGGGCCACCGGGAGCGTACAGGCAGGCGTTGGTGACCAGCTCCGAGACCATCAGCAGGACGTCCTCGACGACGGCCCGCCGCTCCTCCCCAGCGGCGGTGCCGGAGTCGTAGGTGCCGGACCAGTGCCAGGCCCGCAGCGCCTCGAGGCTGAAGGCACGGCTGCACCGCACCGCACCCACGCTGGTGGCGAACGCGAGGCGCCTCGTCTCGTCGACCCCCGCCAGCGGCGGCGGTCTCACATAGCCGTTCACGGCTCCACCTTCCCGTCTCGGAAGCTCCTATAGATCGTCAAGCGGTCTGTGGGAGCGATTCAGTGGTTTGGATCGTGCGGGGTAGGTGGCGGTAGATCTCGCGGGCGACGAATC
>NZ_JBFAZB010000064.1:0-42674 GCF_040681575.1 Kitasatospora sp. NPDC051702 | reverse complement strand
ACGTGGTGCTCCATGGTGCTGACCGCAGCCGCGGACGGGTCCACCGAGTGCGTGACCGGGTCCTTCAGGAAGCGCCGCACCAGGCGGTCGACGTTTCGGTCCAGGGTGGCGGAGAAGAGCATCGTCTGCCCGTCCGCGGCGACCTGTTCGAGGAGTTCGGTGACCTGGGGCAGGAAGCCCATGTCGGCCATCTGGTCGGCCTCGTCGAGCACCGTGATGCCGACCTCGTCGAGTCGGCAGTCGCCGCGCTGGATCAGGTCCTTGAGCCGGCCGGGGGTGGCCACCACGACCTCCGCCCCGCGGTTCAGCAGCCAGGCCTGGCGGCTCATCGACGTCCCGCCGACCACGGTCGCCAGCCGCAGGTGGACGGCCCGGGCGAACGGGCCGAGGGCGTCGGTGACCTGCTGCGCGAGCTCGCGGGTGGGGACCAGCACCAGGGCCAGCGGGCGGCCGGGTTCGGCCTTCCGGCCGGCCGTGCGGGCCAGGACGGCGAGGCCGAACGCGATGGTCTTGCCGGACCCGGTGCGGCCGCGGCCCAGCACGTCGCGTCCGGCCAGCGAGTTCGGGAGCGTCGCGGCCTGGATCGGGAACGGCGCCGTGACGCCCTGCCGGGTCAGGGTGGAGAGCAGGGCCTTGGGCATCTCCAGCTCGTCGAACGCCTCGACAGCCGGGAGCGCCGGAGTGGTGCTCACCGGCATCGAGAACTCGCCCTGGGGGGAGCCACCTTGACGGCTGCTCCGGCCGCCTCCGGAGGGCCGGTCCCCGTAGAAGGAGCTGCCGCGGGAGCGGGAGTCGGCGTTCTGGTACGAGGAGCGGGTTGAGCGGGTGGGACGGCCGGAGCGATTCATGCGGTTCATGCGGAACCTTCCTCAGGGCGGCGCGTCACGAGGAAGGCTCCGTGGCGCGGGGCGCCGGTGGAGACCGCAAGGGAACGGGCCGGGAGTGTGACGGGCTGGGCCTGGACGGTGGAACCGTGCGGCACGTCACCTGCGATCGGCGCCCGCCGAAAGGAGCGGGAGCGGAGAACCCGGACCGTGGACCGCCGCGACGGGGCGCCGACCCGGGCGCGGAGCCGTGCGGCTCGCGAGGGGATGGCGGCGGGTGACGGAGTCAAGGGCTTGAATGGCCGGGGTGCGTCGTGACGCGAATGCCGAGGGGCCCGCACCGGGCATCGTGTACGCGGTGCGGGCCCCTCGCTGCTGGGCGGGTGCCGTGGCAGAAGTACTACAGCGGGCGGATGTTCTCGGCCTGCGGGCCCTTCTGGCCCTGCGTGACGTCGAACTCGACCTTCTGGCCCTCGAGCAGCTCGCGGAAGCCGCTGGCGTTGATGTTCGAGTAGTGGGCGAAGACGTCCGGGCCGCCACCCTCCTGCTCGATGAAGCCGAAGCCCTTTTCCGCGTTGAACCACTTCACAGTGCCATTAGCCATAGAGAAATCTCCTTAGAGGGGCTGTCCGGAGCACGCACGGCGCGTGCTCCGAGTCGCCGCGATGAGCGCCCACCCGGGGAAGAGCCGGGACACAAAAATGCGCCTGCGAAATACATCAGCAGGCGCACACAAAGTTCATGGGAACCACTACTGCAACTGATAACGACTCTAGCAGGCCCGGGCCCGGAACGCGTGGACATTCCACCCCGGGTTCCCGGGAGCCCTCCCCGGCCCGGCCCTCGTCCCGGCCGTCAGGGACCACCCGTCCGTGCCGGCCGGGACGGCGGGGTGGCCGACGCCGGTCCGCGAGCGGTCGGCCTGCCGCGCGACCGGGCTCTCCGGGCCGACCTGCCCCCGGTCACGAACGGACGAGGATCTTGACGGCGCCGTGACGTCAACACGCTGCTGTTGCACCAGGTCTTGGCCGAGCCGAAGTGGGCGGAGAAGCTCAGCGCCGAGGACCGGCGCGGCCTGACTGCGCTGTTCGGGTCCAACGTCAACCCGTACGGCACATTCCGCCTCGACATGGACAAGCGGATCGACTTCGGCCTACGGCTCTCCGTGCCGCACCCCCGTACCCCTGCGGACGCCGGCGACCGGCCCCGGGCGGAGAAGCGATGAGTGCCAGCGCCGCCCGGGTGAGGAACCCGTTCACCACGATCACGTCACTCAGGCCGCGGCGCGTTCAGCGAGTGGGCGGCGCCGCAAGGCGGTGTCGGTCAGTGATCGCGGAGGGAGGGAGGCGTACGGGTTGTACAGGTTCACCCCGGGCGGCACGATCTCGTCAATCCGGTCGAGCGTCGCGTCGTCGAGGGTCAGCGCGGCGCCCTTGAGGAGACCCTCCAGCTGCTCCATGGTCCGCGGCCCGATGATCGCCGAAGTGACGGCCGGGTGGGCCACGGTGAAGGCCACGGCGAGCTCCGGAAGGGTGCAGCCGATGCTCGTCGCGAGTTCGACGAGCTGCTCGACTGCGTCGAGCTTGGCGGCGTTCGCCGCAATCGCGGGATCGAAGAGTGCCGGCCGGATCGCGGCACGGCCGGTTTCCAGGTCGATCGGCTGGTTCTTGCGGTGCTTGCCGGTGAGGAACCCGAAGGCGAGCGGACTCCAGACGAGTGCGCCCATGCCGTGGCGCGCGACGGCGGGCAGAAGCGAGGCCTCGATCCCGCGGGCCAGAATCGAGTAGGGCGGCTGGGCGGTGCGGAAGCGCCCGAGGCCGCGCCGCTCGGAAACGTGGTGTGCTTCGACGATCTCATCGGCCGGGAAGTTCGAGCAGCCAAAGGAGCGGATCTTCCCCTGGCGCACGAGGTCGCTGAGAACGGACAGCGTCTCCTCGATGTCCGTGGTGTGGTCGGGGAAGTGGACCTGGTAGAGGTCGATCCAGTCGGTGTTCAGACGCCTCAGGCTGTCCTCGACCGCCTTGAGTATCCACCGCCGCGAGTTGCCACTGCGGTTACGGCCCTCGCCCATCGAGAAGTGCACCTTGGTGGCGAGCACGATGTCGTCACGGCGCCCCCGCAGCGCCTTCCCCACGATTTCCTCCGACTCGCCCTGTCCGTACATATCGGCGGTGTCGACGAAGTTGATCCCCTGGTCGAGGGCGGCGTGGATGATGCGGACACAGTCGTCGTGGTCGGAGTTACAGCCGTCCTGGAACATCATCGTCCCGAGGCAGTGGACGCTGACCTCGATACCGGTTCTGCCGAGGGTGCGGTAGCGCATGGTGATGCTTCCTTACTGGGTCAACGGATGAGGCGGACCGACAGAGCGTCGATCGCACGAGGCACCCTAGGAACTAGAGTCCCCTCTAGATCAACCCCCGATCCCCCCGGATACCCTGGTGGCATGGTTGCGGTCACAACAACTCTGAGCATCGGAGAGGTCTCCGAGCGCACCGGCTTGAGCGTGCACGCGCTGCGCTTCTACGAGCACGAGGGCCTCTTCATCAACACCGTGCGACGCGGACCTGGCGGGCGCCGCGTCTACGGCCAGGAAGACGTGGCCTGGCTGAACGTGTGCATCATTCTCCGCGCCTCAGGCATGCCCTTGACCGCGCTCCGCCGGTACGCCGACCTCGTCAGAGACGGCGCAGGCAATGAGGAACAGCGACTCGCGCTCATGCGCGAGCACCAGGAGCGCGTCACCACCGAGATCGGCAGGCTCACTGAGTCCCTGGACCTGATCAGGTTCAAGGTCGGAGTGTATGAGGACCTTGTCGACCAAGGCAGCGCCGTCGCCCACCGATGTCACGCCCCATCCCCTTCGGCTCACGAAGAACGCACGCCATTGCTTCGCCACAAAGCAGTGGTCCAGTAAGGGGTCCCAGTAGGAACGGACCGGAGAGTTCGGGTTGATGTCAGAACTTTTGACGCTCCGTCATCCCGTCGGCCAGGATGCCCTGGTGAGCGATGACCCGACGATCGGTTCCTGAAGGCGGACGTGGCCCGGTCCTGCGCCGGCCTGGACGAGCTGGCTCCGGCGGGCAGCGCGAAGCCGTAGCGGCCCAGCTTCTCTAGCCATTTCGGGTGTTGCCGCATGTCGTGTTGCAGGTCGTGCAGGCTGCTGACGCTACGTTGTGGTGGTGATCACCGAGGGTGTTTCGTCGGGTTGGCGGGTGTGCTTCGCCGATCCCGGGCGCCGCTGGCCGCAGTTCTCCGATCCCGTCGCGGTGAAGTTCGTCGCCCGGCTGCCGGAGCTGCAGCGCGCGCACGGCCGGCGACCCGGGCAGCCGTTCCTGCTGGGGCCCGGCGGCAGGCCGGACGGGCGGGTGAACGCGTTCTTCACGACGTACCCGATGACGTCGCGAGACCCGGACACCTGGCGCAAGTACGCGTACGCGCTCGGGCTGTGGCTGAACTTTCTGGCGGCGCGGGGGCAGGGCTGGCAGCAGGCGGTGGCCGCCGACGTGGAGGCGTTCAAGTTCTGGCGGATGGCTGACCCAGCCAATCCGCAGCGGGTCGCGGCCGGGACGTTGAAGGGCGACCTGGTGGCGGTGAACGTCTTCTACGGTTGGGCCGCGCGTCACCACGCGGTGGTCAGCCCGGTGGAGATGCGCGAGGTCCGCGCGCCGGCCCCGCGCGGGTCGGTGGAGGAGATCGTGGCCGGGCCGGTGGGGATCCGCAGCCGGGACGTGAAGTGGTTCACCCCGGCCGGCTACCGGCGTTGGCGCGACATCGGACTGCGGGGCCTTGGCCTGGACGGGTTGGAGGACCCGCGCTGGCGTGGGCGGGGAGAGCAACGCGACGGCGCGTTCGCCGACGGTCTCTTCGAGACCGGTCTGCGGCTGAGCGAGTGGGCCAGCGTGCTGGACATCGAGCTGCCGGGCGATGATCCGGACCGCGCCTTCACAACGCGCTGGCTGGCGGACGCCTGCGCCAAAGGTGGCCTCGGCCGGCGCTACTGGCTGCCCCGAAGCGCGCTGCTCGGGGTGCTGTCCTACAGCGAGGGGGCCCGGGCCCGGGCGGTCCGCCGCGCTCAGCGGCAGGACCGGTACGCGGCAGTGCCGGGCCGGGTCGTGGTCGAGCGGGTCCACGCGAACCGGCGCCTGACCGTGCGCGACGCCTGTGGAACCGTGAGTTCGGTGTCGCTGGACACCTTGGACCCGCAGGCTCGGCAGAACCTGTTCCGAGAGGGCGAGGCGGGGTTGGAGCCACTGGCGGTGTGGTTGAACGAGGACGGGTTGCCTCGTGATCCGCACGGCTGGCAGCACACCTTCACCACCGCCAACGCCCGGATCGCTGCCCTGGGGCTGGACGGGTTCTCGTGTTCGGCCCACCGGCTCCGCCATTCCTTCGCCCTGCGCTGGTATTCGGTGGGCAAGCTCCTCTACGACGCCCGGTTCGCCCACCTGGACCGTGAGGAACTGCGTGATTTCCGGGTGCAGTTCGGCGACACCTGGCAACTGGTGCAGACGATGCTCGGTCACCGAAGCGTCACCACCACGATGGACGTGTACTTGGAGCCCTTCCGGCACCTGGACGTCGAGCTGCTGCTGGAGCAAACGGTCGGCGTCCCGGTCGCTGCCCTGCTGGACCAGGTCTGGCACCAGCACCCCAAGGTCGCAGCCGACCCGCTGGCCGACCGGACCGGGCCTGGATTCGCGGAGATGCTTCGATGAGGGGCCGACCGGCCGCGCTGCCGGCGCCCGGCTACCAGGCGCCGGACCGGTTGCTGCTGGACGAGGGCCGCTGCACGGTCAGGTTCACCAGCGAGGACGGGCGCGTCAGCCAGGACTACGACTTCACCTGCATGCCGGTGGACCGGGAGTTGCAGGTCGCCTTCGCCCGGGCCTTCGACCGCCGCACCGGGCCGTCAGGCACCTGCAAGAGCGTCAGCTCCGCGAACGGCTGCTACTACGGGCTGCGGACCTTCGCCCAGTGCCTGGCTGGCCTGCCGTTCCCGCCGAGCCGTCCGGACCAGCTGCGGCCCGCTCACCTGGAGAGCTACCGGACCAAGTACGCGGGACAGCGCACGCTCGCGCAGCGCGTGGGCGGCGTCAAGCGGACCCTGCGGGCCGTCGAGGGCACCGGCGACGCCTTCACCGCGGCGCTTCGCAGCGGCGGGATCACCCGGGACCGCGCCCCGACGGTGTCCAGCTACAGCCCCGAGGAGTTCCGGCGGATCATGACCGCCGCCCGCAGCGATGCCCGCGCCACGGCGGCCCGCATCCGCGAGCACCGCGAACTGGTCGAGCAGTGGCGGTCCGGGATCATTGATCGCGAACTGGATTCGGAACGCTGGCAGTTGGGGCAACTGCTGGACCACGTCGAGACCACCGGCGATGTCCCGCGCATGCACCGCAGCAACGGCAACAGCTACCTGCCCTACGACCTCGCCAAGCGCTGGACGGTGCGTGACCTGATCCCGATGGTGCTTCTCACCTGGCGCGACGCGATGCCGTTCCTTGTCCTGCTGGTCGGTCTGACCGGGCAGAACGGCGGCACGATTATCGACGCCCCGGCGGCGGTGCACCGTCCGGACGGCGGCGCCGGCGGCACGGCGAGCGGCATCGTGGAGCTGGTCAAGCCCCGACGCGGACACCGCAGCCACATGCCGGTCGTGCTGGCAGACCTGCCGGACTGGCTCAGCACCGGCGAGCGCGACGAGGAGAGCGGACCGAGCCTGAGCGCGCGCGACGAACTGCACACCCCGCTGGGCGTCTTCCTCCTGACGCGCGAACTGACCGAGCCCGTGCGGCGGATCACCAGCAGCGACCGGCTGATGGCGGTCCGCGGACGCAAGGGTTTTCGCGTCGGCCGACCGTCCGGCGCCGGTCTGCTCGGCACGGCGGTCGCCGCCTGGAGCCGGCGCGCCGCACTCACCTCCACCTTCCCGGACGGGGCCGAGATGCCGCGCGACGGCGAGGTCAGCCTGCCCCGGCTGCGGCTGACCGTCCTGGAACAGCGGCAGCAGGCCATCGCGCACACCGACCAGGTCCTGGCGAACGAGTACCTCGGACGGGACCGCGGAAACATCACCGTCTACCAACAACTCGTCGCCCGGGTCCTGGACGACCAGGTCGTCCGGGCCAGGGCCAGCGCGCTGATGCCGGTGCTGACCGTCGCCGATCTGGAGCTCGCCCGCGAGCGGCCCGGGGACGTCGCCGCCCGCTACGGAGTGGAGGCCCCGGTCCTCAAGCGGATGCTCGCTGGTGAGCTGGACACCGTGCTCGGGGCCTGCGTCGACCACCGCGGCGGCCCCCATGCGCCGCCCGGTCAGCCCTGCCGGGCCTCGTTCATGCGTTGTCTGGACTGCCCGTGCGCTCGTGCGACACCCCAGCATCTGACGGTGCAGATCCTGGTCCTGGACGGTCTGGAGGCCCATCGCGCCGAGATGCCGCCGGCCCGCTGGGCCCAGCGGTTCGCGCTCCCGCACGCGCAACTGGCCGAACTTGTCTCCCGGCATTCACCCGCCGCCGTCACCCGCGCCCGCGACGAGGCCACCGATGCCGACCGTCGCCTGGCCGAGCGGTTCCTCGCCCGAGAACTGGACCTCACGTGACCGCCGAGTACGCACCTGCGCCGCTGACCTCCGTCGATGGTCTTCCCCACCCGGGGACCCCGGTCCTGATCAACCGGCCGATCAGGCCGGGCACGGACCCCGCCGGCCTGTCGGTGTTCGGCGAGGAGCGCTGGGAGTTGACGCCCGCCCTGTTCGAGGAGCACATCGCGACGACCAGCCTGAACTTTGCCCTGGTCCCCGGACCGCTGCGGCACACCGCCAAGAACTACGTCTGGCAGCTGCTGAACTGCCCGGAACCGCCCGCTCTGCGGCGCTTCACCCGCACCCGCCTGGCCGTCCGCTCCATCGTGTCGCTGTTCTCCTCGCTGACCGTGTTCCTGGTCTGGCTGGATGTCCGCGGCATCACAGCGCTGGCCGATGTCGGCCCCAATGACCTGGACGCCTATCTCGCCGACCTGCTGGAGAGCGGCACATCCCGCGACACCTTGGGCGAGCGGATCATCACCGTCCGACGGCTGTGGGCCTGGCGCGAGATGCTGCCGGCCTACGGCCGGCTCCCCGAGGCACCGCCCTGGCGCGGAGCGGACGCCGACGAGCTGATCGGACGCAAGCGACGCAGTGGGGAGAACCGCACCCCGCGCATCCCGCCGGCGACCATCGACCGGCTGATGCTGTGGTCCCTGCGGTTCGTCGAGGATTTCTCCGCCGACATCCTCGCGATCCGCGACGAATACGCCACTCTGGCTCCGCGAAGCTTCACCGACCGGCGCCGCCACGGCGGACGCCAGGGCCCGCGCACCCCCGAAGTGTTCCACGCTGACCTGCAGTCGCTCCTTCAACGCATGGCCCGCGACCGCACGGCACTGCCGGGCAAGCCCGGCCCCGACGGGCATCCGGTCCTGGACCGGCAGCACCTCGCCCGGCTCCTGAACTGCCCCACTCACTGGCTGAACCGCAACGCGAACAAGGCGGCGCTGGCCGCAAGCGGCCTGCCCATCGCCGACGCCGCCTACCTGAGCGCCCCGATCCGCTGCCAGTTGGGCGGCGAGCCGTGGCGGCCCGGGCCGATCACCTTCGCCGAGGCCCCGCACCTGATCAGGCATCTGTCCACGGCCTGCGCGGTCGTCCTGGCCTACCTGTCCGGCGCCAGACCCGGAGAAGTGCTCTCCTGGCGGCGCGGATGCGTCCGCCACGATCCGACCGCTGACCTGTGGCTGATTCAGGGCCGCAAGTGGAAGGGGGCGATCGACGAGAACGGCGAGAAGAAGCCCCAGGGCGAGGAGCGCACCGATCCGTGGGTGGTGGTGAAGCAGGTCGCCGACGCGGTGGCCGTGCTGGAACGGCTGCATGACCGGGATCTGCTGTTCCCCACGACGCTGTTCGACACCCGGGTCGCTGACGTCCTGGCCCAGAGACGGCTCGGCAAGGCCCGCACGACCCAGGTCCTCGCCCACCACATCGACCTGTTCACCGCCTGGATCGATGACTACTGCACGGCCACCGGCCGCGACGAGCGCGTCCCGCCCGACCCCAGCGGCCGCCAGATCTACCCCGTCCGCTTCCGCAGGACCCTGGCCTGGCATATTGTCAGGCGCCCGCGCGGCTTGGTCGCCGGCGCCATCCAGTACGGCCATCTCCATGTCGGAGTTACTCTCGGTTACAGCGGGACCTATGCCTCCGGCTTTCCCGACGAGCACTCCTTCGAGACCTGGCTGCTGCGGCTGGAGGAACTCGCCGACGCCGAGCACCGCCTGCGCGCCGGCGAGCACGTCAGCGGCCCCGCCGCCCCGACTTACACCCAGCGCGTCCACCAGGCGTCCCGACAGTTCGCCGGGCGCGTCCTGACCAACACCCGCCAGGCCCGTGACCTCCTCGACAACCCAACCCTGCAGATCCACGAGGGCAAGGGCATGACCTGTGTCTTCGACCCGGCGAAGGCCAAGTGCCGCCTGGGTGGCGACGAGCAAGTCCGGCGCACGCCGGACCTGACGGACTGCCAGCCCGGATGCCAGAACATCGCCCGCACCGACCGCGACATCACCGTCCTGCGGGGTCAGATCGCCGAGTTGGAAGTCCTCGTGGCCGATCCACTCAGCCCCAGTCCCCGCCAGGAGCGCGAGCGCCACGAACTGGCCCGGATCGCCGCGCTCGTCGCCGACCACGACCGGACCCGGCCGGTGACACCATGACACCCACCGCCGACGCCGACCGAGACGCCATCCGGGCCGCCGCCGACCGACTGCTCGACGGCACCCCTCTCCGCTCCACCGGCGAACTCACTGTCGTCCAACTGGCCGCCGAGGCCGGAGTCAAGCGCTGGCTGCTGACCCACAAGCACCGCGACCTCGCCGAGCAGTTCCAGGCCCGCGCCCGCCTCCTCGCCGGTGACCCACCGCCGATCGCGGCCCTGAAGAAGAAGATCGGCGACCTCGAAGACGCCAACGCCGAGCTCAGGGCGGCGGACGCCGAGCGGCAGGCGTTGACGGAGTTCTACGCCCATCTCATCAACGAGCTCTCCGTCGAGCTCGACCGCGTCACCGCCGAACGCAATGACCTCCTCGGCAACGTCCGCTCCATCTCCATGGCCCCCAGCCGCAGACCCCTCGACTGAACCCTCCCGAACCCACTTGCCGCTGGCAGCGGCCAAATCCGTCCCCGAAGCGAAACCGGTGCGTGCCATGATCGGCGCATGAGCGAGTACCTCTGGCCCGCCGACGGCATCGAAGTCGGAGCACGGGCCCAGGCGACGTGGTCCGCGACATGCCAGGCACTGCCCCTTGGAACACAGATCACTGGCGAGGTCATCGGCCGCCAGCCCTTCGGTGCCTTCCTCCGCATCGAGCACCACCCAGACGCCGTCGGACTGGCCGAGATCACCGCCATGCCCAGATGCGCGACCCTCCCGCACGTCGGTGAGCAGGTGTCGGGCGAGGTGATCTGGCATGCAGACCACAACCACCAGGTGAAGATCAAGCTCACCGAGTGGACCCTGCACGAAGATCTGCTGCCGCAGTTCGCCGCCCGCATCGGCCAGATCACCACCGGACACGTCACCAAGCTCGCGCCGATCGGAGCGTTCGTCCGCATCGCCGACTGCGTCGAAGGGCTCGTCACCCTCGCCGAACTGTCCGACGAACCCATCGAGGATCCCGCCCAGGCCATTCACGAGGGCCAAGAGCTGTCCGTGAGAATCCTCAACGTCGACCTCGAACGGCGCCGGTTCAGCCTCTCAGCGATCCGAATGCCGTAGTCCGGGCAATGATCCGGGTCCGCGGCGGTCTCACTGAAACACCGCCCGCGCGTCCCTCACCCTGAGGCAGCGGCCTCCCAGGCGGCCGTGACACATCCTTCCTCCCAGTGCCACCACTCCTTGGCCACACCATGCTCCAGGAGCTTCCGAATCCTTGGGAGGTCCGCATCCGGTGGGACGTCCAGCGCGACCATCCGATATTGCTCGATCCCCTCACCCGTCGTGCCGAGTTTGTGAAAGACCTCCAGCACGCTCTGTCGGGCGGCGGCCGAGCCGCCCTCCTTCAGCACGATCAACCGGATCGTGCAGTTCTCCGACGCCTGGACAGTCTCCCCGGCCCAGCGCACGCCCTCCTCGTCGATCTCCACCCGGATGACGTCCTCGCAGGCGATACCGCGCACGAACCAGGGGGTGTTGTCGAGCCGCACCGTCCCATCACCGAGGTCGACTGCCCACAGACTCTCGACACTCGCCGGCGGCCAGCCGTCCTCGTCCACGTCCATCCGGAAGTGGACCTTCACATGGTCGTCGCTGATGTTTGTCACCGCGCCATCATCCAGCCCGGCACGACAACATCTCCACCTCTCGCTGACCCCCGACTGGCACTGGAGACAGCATGATCAACAACACCTGCAGACCGGCGAGAGAACCGTGGAAGTTGATGTGGGCGAACTTCAGCGGGGACAGGCGGGCGATGTCGACGTCGCCGACGTGCAGGCCCTCGGCGCGCATCTCCCGGCGGATCCGGGTGGCCGCCGCCGTGTCCCGGGCGCGGGTCGCCTCTCGCAGGAGCACCCGCAGGTCCGCCAACCGCGCTTCGAGCTCATCGATGGTCTCGGCCATGGGGGAAGCCAGCGCACCAAGTCCCAGGAATTCCAAAGTAATCCAAACTTGCCCGAGATTGGGAGGCGGCCGCTGCAATCCGCGCGCTGCCACCGCCGGCTCTCCCCGGTCGGACACCTCTGTCCAGAGCCGCCCGGGTGCGGCCGGTCGGTCGGCGACGCGAGCTGTCGAGGGGGACGTGGGCGGCGGACTGGGGCCACCACCGCTGATCGACCCTGACCGCCCGGGGTTCCGGGGGCCGGAGCCCTCGGAACCGCGGCCCTTCACCCGGCGGCCGAGGCCCGGTCCGCCCCGAGGCCCGCGCCCAAGTCCGCACCCGCACCTGCGCCCGGTGCGCCGAACCAGTGCGCGAGGGAGCGGCGCAGGCTCTCCGGGCTGCCCGCCACCCAGCAGGCGTACCCGTCCGGACGGACGAGCAGTGGTTCGGTGCCCGCGGCCCGCTCCACGACGTCCACCCGGTCCCGCCAGGGGGCGGCGGCCCCGGCGAGGGTGCCGTCCGGGTCGAGCAGGAGGCCGCGGCCGGTCCGCAGGAGTTCGTACAACCGGGCCGGGCCGAGGTCGGCGTCCGGCACGGGCAGGCCGAGCAGGGGGTGGGAGCCGGCGTCGGGCATCGGGTAGCGGGTGGCCGTGCCGGCCAGCCGGTCGCCCAGGAACCGCTGTACGGAGGGGAGTTCGGCGAGGGCCGCGAAGAGCTCCCGGGTGGCGGCCACGTCCGGGTCGCCGCTGCCCGTCCAGTCCATCAGCAGGCTCTGCGCCTGGACGTCGCGGAGCACGGCGGCCCCGGCCAGGTGACGCTCGGTGTGGTACGTGTCGAGCAGGTGCCGGGGCGCCCGGCCGCGCACGACGGCGGCCAGCTTCCAGCCGAGGTTGAAGGCGTCCTGCATCCCGGTGTTCATCCCCTGGGCGCCGAACGGCAGGTGGACGTGGGCGGCGTCACCGGCCAGCAGGACCCGCCCGTGCCGGTACCGGGCCACCTGCCGGGCCGCGTTGGTGATCCGGCGGGCGTAGCACAGCTCCAGCAGTGCGACCGCGTCGCCGAACACCGCACGCAGGCCCTCGCGGACCTCCTCCTCGGTGACCGGGACATCCCTGGGCAGCGACCGGCCGGGCCCGCCCAGGGCGAGCCGGCGCAGCGGCCTCCCCAGTCCGTCGGTACCGAGGGGGAACACCGCCGCCCAGTGGCCGTCCGCCCCGCGGGTGTGCGGGGCCGGGAGGTCCGCGCCGCTCAGCCGTACGTCGGCGGCGACGGCGGTCGCGGTGCCGGCCCGGCCGGGGAAGGCGGCCTTCAGCAGCGATCGCACGGTGCTGTGGCCGCCGTCCGCGGCGACGAGGTAACGCGCCCGTACGGTACGGCCGTCGGCGAACGTCGCGGTGACCGCGTCGGCGTCCTGGGCGAGGCCGACCAGTTCGTGGCCGCGCCGCACGACCAGCCCGCGCGAGGCCAGGTGCTCCTCGAGGAAGCCCTCCAGCACGGCCTGCGGCACGGCGCGCCAGGGCTGCCGGGCGTGCGCCGAGAAACCGGTCGGCGCGGGGATCCCGGCGAAGTGGCCGGTCCCCGCCGGGTGGTCCCCGCTCGCCAGCAGTGGCTCCAGCAGGCCGCGCTGGTCGAGCGCCTCCAGGGTGCGGGTCTGCACGCCACCGGCCCTGGAGAGCGGGCTGCGCTCCGGCAGCCGGTCGACGAGCACGGTCGCCACCCCCGCCAGCAGCAGTTCGTTGGCGGCCGTCAACCCGGTCGGTCCGGCGCCGACGACGAGTACCTCGGTGTCCATGCTTCTTCTCCCCGGTGGTTCGGTTCGACGGCGCCGCAGGGCGGTCGGCCGCAGGGCCGGCTCCCGGCCCCGGGACCAACGCTCCGGCCGCCGCGGGCTGCGGACCACTGAGCGGCCCGGTCCTGTCGAGATCCGACGCCGACTACCCTCGGCGGAGTGGAATCCGACTTCGACCTGTTGGACCGTCAGCTCGTGCACGCCCTCGCCGTCGACGGCAGGGCCCCGTTCAGCACCATCGCCCGGGTCCTCGGGGTTTCGGACCGCACCATCGCCCGCCGGTACGCCAGGCTGCGCTCGACCGGCGCGGTCCGGGTGGTCGGCGGCGTCGACCCCACGGCGCTGGGCGCGGTGCTATGGCTGCTGCGGGTGCGGTGCGCCCCGTCCGCGGCGGTCGCCGTCGCCGAGGCGCTCGCCCGGAGGCCCGACACCGCCTGGGTGAACCTCACCTCCGGCGGCGCCGAGATCACCTGCACGGTGCGCACCGAGAGCCCGGCCGACACCGAGGCGCTGCTACTGGCCCGGCTCCCGCACACCCCGCGGGTGGAGGGGGTGAGCGCGTACTCCGTCCTGCACACCTTCTACGGCGGCCCGGACAGTGTGATCGGCAAGCTCGGCCCACTGGCCCCGGAGGCCGTCGCGGCCCTGCGGCCGCGCCGGCTCCCGCACCGTCCCGGCCCGGTGCGGCTCGACGACCACGACCGCAGGCTGCTCGCCGCGCTCGCCGCCGACGGACGCGCCGACTACGAGCAACTGGCCGCCGCGACCGGCTGGTCACCGCCGACGGTCCGCCGACGGATGACCGAACTGCGCGAGCGCGGCCTGCTCTACCTGGACATCGACTGCGACGGCCGCCTGCTCGGCATCGGCCCGCGCACCCAGCTCTGGTTCACGGTCGCGCCCGCCCGGCTGGCGGAGGTCGGGGAGGCGCTCGCCACCCACCCCGAGATCGCCTTCGCCGCCGCGACCACCGGTCCGACCAACCTCTACGCCAGCGCGCTCTGCCCCGACCAGCGCACCCTGTACCGGTACCTGACCACCCGGGTGGCCGCCCTGCCGGGCGTCACCCGGCTGGAGACGGGACAGATCATCCGGACCGTCAAGCAGGCGGCGAGCCGGCCGCCGGGGCCGCCGCGGCGGCCGTAGGAGCCCGGGCACGGACGGCGGCGGCGCGCCCGCAGCCCCAGCCGCCGGCCGCCGGTGCTGCGCTACCGCTGCTCGGCGGACGCTCCCGCCCCGGTCAGCTCGTTCGGCGGCTTCCTCCGCCAGGACCTCGAAGCCGTCACCGCGGGCCTCACCCTCGAATGGAGCTCCGGCAGGGTCGAAGGCAACGTCAACCGGATCAGAACGTTCAAGAGAGCCCCGGAGGTCGCTATCTCGTCTGCACCCGGACATCGCACGACGGGCCTGCCTCAGAGCAACTCGAAACCACCAGTGCTGACGAAGCGGCCGTCATGGCAGAACGACTGGTGCACGCCGGCGGCTGACCTCAGCGGCCGAGCCGTGGCATTACGCCCGTTCACGGAACAGCGGTCAGAACCTCGAATTCCCCCGGCCTCGCTCTCAACTCCTCAGACAGTCGCCCGTCGAAGCGAGTGAGGACTTCAGCGAGCAAGGGTGCAGGCGCTCGGCTCGCACCACAGCGGGGGCGACGAGCTCGGCCTGATTGCGGGTAGCAGGGGCGACGTCACTATGCTGCGGCTTTCAGGAATGATCACTGTTCCCTCGCCGAAAAGGACCCTGATGCCCGCCACCGCCCACCCGGCCACCGCCAACGAGCGTCTGGACCCACAAGAGATGGTCGTCCTGCACCGGGTCTTCCGCCGCGAGATACCGCTCCTGGCCGGCCTGATCGAGGCTGCCGTCCCCGGCGACCGGCGGCGCACCGCTGTGCTCGCCGACCACCTCGACCTGGTCCTCGGCGCCCTGGGCGAGCACCACGAGGGCGAGGACGACCTGCTGTGGCCCAGACTGCGCGAGCGCGCCGCTCCCGGCGACGACGTGGTCGCGCGGATGGCCGACCAGCACGAGGCCATCGCCGGCGCGCTCGACACGGCTGCCGAGCTGTCGCGCCGCTGGCGCGCCCGGGCCGACCGTGACACCGCCCTGCGCCTCGCCGAGGCCCTGCGGGTGCTCGACCGGCACGCCGCCGACCACATGGACGACGAGGAGGAGCACCTCCTGCCCCTGATGGCCGACCACATCACACCCGGCGAGTGGTCCGAGGTCGGTGAACGCGGACGTCGCAGCGTGCCCAAGGCCAAGCTCCTGATCTTCCTCGGCGCGATCCTCGAGGACGCGACCGCGCAGGAACGCCGGCTGTTCCTGTCGCAGATGCCCGCCCCGGCCCGCGTGCTGTGGCGCACCGTCGGCACCCGTCTCTACGACCGCACCACCACCCGCGTCCGCCGGAGCGACGCCTTGGCCCCGCAGGTGTAGCGCCGATCCCACGGGTGGGAGGGCGGGGTTCGAGGCCCTCCCATCAGCACGGCGGGGAATCGCGCGGGCAGCTCTGAGGAACACCCGAGCGTGGGGTGGGGATCCTCGACACCGCCCGCACCAACCGGCTCACTGAAGAACCGCGGAAGAGGCCTGCCGGCCGGCCCTCCGCCGCCCGCGCCGACCGTCCCCCAAGCAGACCAGCGGCAAGAGGAGCGCCTCCCCTCCCCGCGAAGCGGACCAGGGCCACCGGCAAGCGCCAGCAGCTTCGCCCGGCGGACGTGGTCGGCCACACCCCGGCGGGCCACACCCCCGGCGCACGCTCTCGGCGTGCGCTGCTACCGTCCCAAGACCCGAGCGACCGGCTCCTGCCGCCAACCCGGCCTACGTCTGCGGACCTTGGCAGACGTGTTCGCCTACGTGCAGGCCGACGGCGTGGTGCTGCGGCAGTCGGCCCCACCCGGGGGTTGACGGGGTGGAGGTGCTCGTGCGGTGGCACTGGCTCCGCGCCGAGCGGGCGCGGGGCCGCGCGCTCAGACGGTGTCGTCGCGCATTCGGCACGCCGGGCGACGGACGGGAGACCGCGGGGTGTCGGCCCCGTCCCCGCGGAGCATGAGCAGCGCGGCGACCGGGTGCTCGCGGACACATACAGGGCGAGATCAGCGGCCGTCGGGCCTCGTGCAGGGAGGTGCGAAAGCTGCAGCACACCCGCGACGACGACGAGGTCGAAGAAGAGTTCGGTCCAGGAGGCGTGCCGCTCCACGCCACCTGCCGACTCGGCGGAGTTCATCAATGTTATGAGGCGATCATCGGTCATGCTCGGCCGCGAACGGGCCGTCGGCGTGGCCTGCTTGACCTGCGGGGTCGGTCCCCGCAGAGTCGGAGCGCGGTGACGTGAGGCCGCGGTGGTCCGCCGCCGCGTCCGTCGAAGCCGCTCCGGGCTTGCCGGGCGGGGTATCGACGTGAGGGAGCGGATGGTCCGGTGGTTGCCGACTTGCTCGTGATCGGTACGGCCATCACCCTCGGACCGTTGCACAACACCGCCTTCATCCTTCTGCTCTCGTCACGGCGCGGCGTCCGCAAGGGCCTCGCCTTCCTGCTGTCCTGGCTGGCCAACCTGGTGGCGGTCATCGCCTGCGTTCTGCTGCTGACCGGTGGGACACCACCTGTCCACCACAGCTCGCCATCGAGTGCGGCCCTCGCCGCGAAGCTCGTGATCGGCGTCGGCCTGGTCCTGTTCGGCGGCTACCGGAGTCGGCAGCCTCCCCACCCCTACCGGCCGCCGAGCTGGACGGGACGCGTTGACAACGCCGGGCTCGGGACCGCCGCCGGACTCGCCTGGCTGCTCCAACCCTGGGCCCTGGTCGGAGCCGGCGCCGCCACGGTCGTCGATGCCGACCTCTCCTCCCTCTCCACCTGGCTCGACCTGACCGGCTACTGCGTGCTGGCCACCCTCAGCCTCCTCGTGATGGAGTTGTACTCCGTCTGGGCCCCGGAAACCTCCCACGCCCGGCTGAGCGCCCTGCGGACCTGGCTCGAGCAGCGCCAGGACCAGCTGATCATCACCCTCTCCCTCCTGGCCGGCCTCTGGCTCACCGCCAGCAGCATCTATTACCTCGTCGCCTGAGCGGCGGACCCGTCAGGCGGCCTCGAGTTCGTCAAAGGCCGACTGACGCAGGCCAGTCCACCCCCGCCGAGCACATGGCTGCGGCACGTCACGCTGAGCTGCGAGATCAAATCCGTTCATTCGCAGCTGAGTTGATCCCCTCAGGGCGTCTCGCCGCAGCGTGGGTCCGACGGCCGCCGTTCCGGTCCCTACGTGGCCCCCGACTCGCGCGCTTCGATCAGGAACCGCAGCGCGGCGGGGCACCGGACGGAGGAGCGACGCAGGTGCCGACCGGACGTCTCGACGGCCGCGACTTCGCGCACGTTCTCCAGCGAACCGACGGCGAAGGACCGTCCAATCGTCACTCTGAAACGATCAGGCAGTCGCGTCGGGGGTACGCCACGTCCAACAGGCCCTGGATGAACCGGTCCAGATCGTCGAGGCCCGCGCTGGCGAGGGTGGCTGGGCCGGCGTCCAGCAGGTGGGGGATGGCGGCGTGCAGGGCGAGGGTGACGGTGGCGGCCCGAAGCGGGGTTACGGGCAGTCCAGCGGCTCGCTGGGCGTGCTGGAGGCCGGCGAAGTCGGCGGCGGCGATCTGGTCGAGGACGGCCGACAGCCAGGGCCGGCGGGCTGCCTCGGCCTGCAGCTCGAGGTAGGCGAGCATTCTGGTCCGGCCTGGTCCGGAGACGTTCTCCAGTAGCCCTCGGAGCATGGCTGCCAGGCCTTCGCGGTCGGTGGGGCGGGCTCCGGAGGCTGCCAATTGCGCCGCGACCGCGCGGTACTGTTCCGCACATCGCTCGGCGACCGCGCCGAGTAGGGCGTCGCGGGTCGGGTAGTAGTTCTTCGTGGTGCCCAGCGGCACCCCGGCCTCGGAATCGACGGCCCGGTGGGTCAAGCCGCGCCCGCCCGCCCCGGCCAGTACCTCGATGGCCGCGTCGCGAAGTCGATCTCTTCGGTGCTGATTCACAGTCAGTTCTCCCTGCATGAAAGCTACTTGTCCATTCTACCCCGGCCGTGGTACCACATCTGTGGTGGCCCGAGCGGCGGGGGCGGGCAGTCCGGGGAGGTGCTGTGGCCGGAGTCGTCGCCAGCGGCGGACCGGGGGCGGCGCAGCGGTCAGGTCGCGGGCAGCGGTGCGCTCGAGTTGCCGGCGTGCTGCTCCAGCGGGCGGCGAAGGGGAAGCGGTGGACACACGTCTCGGCGGTCGCCGGAGAATCGGCCGGCCGACCCTGCCCGAGCATGACGGTATGTCGGCACGTGGTCTCGAGGGAGTGCTCGGGTGGCAGCTTCGCGGTGCAGTGATCGACCAGGGGTGAGGCGATGATCCGCATGGGGGTGGGCGAGCCGAAGCGGCTGGGGCCGTACCGGCTGGTGGGGCGGTTGCCCGACGGCCCGCTGGGCGGCCCGGTCTACCTGGGCCGACGTCAGGGAGGCGTCCAGGCGTCCGTCATGGTGGTGCCGGTGGCGCTGGCGCGGGACCTGCGGTTCCGAGCGGACGTGGGTTCGGCCCTGGCGCTCACCGGCGCGGGCCTTGCGCCGCTGCTGGGCGCCGATCTGGACGGTCCCGTGCCATGGCTTGCCGATACCTTCCTCCCGGCGGTGACGCTTCGTCAGGCGGTCGAGCAGTACGGCCCGTTGCCGTGGTCGAGCCTTTCGGTGCTGGCACCGGGGCTCCTGGAGGCACTCGCGACCGTGCACTCGGCCGGGTTCGCGTACGGCCTGCTCACTCCTGGCACGGTCCTGCTCGGGGTACGCGCGCCGGTCCTGGCGGCCCGGGTGTCGGGGGCGGCGGCGCAGGCGGACGAC
The DNA here is from genome assembly GCF_040681575.1 of Kitasatospora sp. NPDC051702. Classification (NCBI taxonomy): domain Bacteria; kingdom Bacillati; phylum Actinomycetota; class Actinomycetes; order Kitasatosporales; family Streptomycetaceae; genus Kitasatospora; species Kitasatospora sp. NPDC051702. Next base: position 23,578 of record NZ_JBFAZB010000064.1, on the reverse strand, counting down.
GTGCCGGATCTGGCGGCCGTTCTGGAGTTCGCGGCCGGTGGGTACGTCGCACCGGCGAGCGTCCTGCTGCCGCTGCTGGAGGAAGCCGTCGACGAGCTCCGGTCCCATTCCGGTCCGGAACCGCTCGAGCGGGCCGCCGTCGGGCGCCTGGTCGACCTGCTCGGCGGTCCCGTCGCCGCTCCGGGTGGCGACTGGCTGCCGGCGCCCGTCGCCGCGGCGGCTGCAGCTGTCGCGAGGGTCCCCGGGCCAAGCCGTCGTACGTTGCTCGTGGGTGCGGTGGGCGGGGCCCTGGCAGTGGGCGGCCTGGCGACCGCGCTCGCCTGGCCGAGCGGCTCCGGGGACGGTGCACCGGCGCCCGCGCCCGTCGACGCGTCCTCGGGAGGCTCACCTTCGGGCGCGTCGCCTTCTCGCGGCTCACCTTCGGGAGGCTCACCTTCGGGTGGGTCGCCGGTAGGGTCGCCGTCCACGGCCAGGGAGGTCCGGGTCGACCTGGCGGGCGTGCAGCCGGCCACGGCCTGGCAGGTCGTCCTCCAGGACGAGCCCAGCGACCTGGCGGCCTCGGACACGGTCGTCGCCCTCGCCTCGCAGAAGTCGACCCTGTTCGTCGACCGTGACGGCAGGCAGGTGTTCAGCCCGCACTCCCTGACCGTGTTCCCGACGTCATCCGGACTGTCGCGGATGACGTCCGCCGACGGGGTGTTCTACGTCCTGGGCGACGTCCGCGGCCGAGAACCGGCCCTGGCCGCGCTGGACGCGCGCACCGGAGACCCGAAGTGGGCGATGTCGCTGCCGGCCCTGCTGGGCGCCGAGAACCGGCCGGCCGCCGTAGCGGTGGCGGGAAGGACGGTGTACGTGGCCGCGGGCAAGCTCTCGCTGGGCGCCGACATCAACACCCCGTCCACCTACACCGGGGTGCTCGCCGCGTTCGACGTCGCCGACGGCACGATGCGGTGGAAGACCACCGGCACCGATCTGAGCAACATCCTGGTGCCGCCGAGCGGGAACCTGCTCCTGGCGGCCAGCGCCGTCGACAAGCCCGACGGACAGGTCGTCATGCTCGACGCGGGGGCGAGCGGTGCCCGCGGCTGGAAACAGACCGTGCCGAACGGCCGGTGGTACTACCAGCCTGGCCCCGCGATGACCTGCTACGCGGGCGGTCTGTTCGTGTTCGGCGCCGACCGGATCGTCGCGGCCGACCCGGCGACCGGAAAGCAGGTCTGGGACCTGCGGGCCGACGAGCAGCCCGACGTCCGCTTCGGCACTCCCTTCGCCAGCCCGGACGGCAGGAGCGTCTACGTCCCGGTCGGCCAGGACCTGGTCGCCCTCGATGCCGCGAACGGCAAGGCCAGATGGGTGGCCACCCTCCCCAAGCACGTCCTGTGGACGGCCGGCCTCTCCCTCAACGGCGTCCACGCCCGGTGTTCGGCCGACACCGTCATCGCCACCGACTCCCAGCGGAACCTGTGGGCGATCGACGCGGACACCGGACGGGCCCGGTGGAAGTACAACGACCCGGCCGCCCCGCCGGTCGGGTTCCGCTGGACCGTCGCAGGCGACCGGGTCTACGTCTCCTCCAACCTCACCCTCACCGCGATCGCCACCCACGGCTGAAGCTCGGCCGAAGGCGCCCGCACCACCCACTCGGAAGGGACACCGCACATGGTCGACCTCGCACTGGCCGCACTGGCCGCAGCGGCTGCCGGCAAGCTCGTCGAGCTGCTGACCACGGACGGCTGGGAAGCAGCCAAGGCGTCGGTCCCCGCGCTGTGGCGGCACGCGCGTGCCGAGCAGGTGCACTCGGACCTCACCGACACCCGGCTTGCCCTGACCCAGGCCACGGACGAGGGCACCGCGGTGCAGCTGCGGGTCCAGCTGGCGCAGGAATGGCAGGACAGGTTCGCCCGCCTGCTCGCCGACCGGCCGGAGGCCGCCGAGGAGGTGCGCCGGGTCGTCGACGCGCTGAACGCGCCGGCCGCGCCGCAGGTCACCATGCGCATGGACGTGTCCGGCGGGGGCGACGGCTACATGGCCGCCCGAGACATCACGGTCAACCGGCGCGACCAGACGTGAGCGACCCGGACCGACCGACACCGGATCCCCCGCCCGGCGGCCCCGCGGCCGACGGCGGGGAAGGGCCTGCCACACCGCCGGCCGGCCTGCACCTGGAGGTCACGCACGGACGCGACGGCTACCTCGCAGGCCACGACATCGTCGTTCAACACTTCGGCACGGGGGCCCGTCCTGCGTTCCGGACGGGCCGGGACTCAACCGTGTGCCCCTACCCGGGCCTGGCGCCGTTCGGCGAGCAGGACGCACGGTGGTTCCACGGCCGGGCCCACGCGGTGGAAGCCGTCTGCGCCCGGCTGGAGGCCCGGACCGGCACCGCCACCGGCCCGCTCGTCGTGATCGGCCCGTCGGGCTCGGGCAAGTCCTCCCTGCTCGCCGCCGGCGTCCTGCCCGCGCTGGCGGCCGGCCGGCTCGCCCGTACCGGGTCACGCGACTGGGCGCACGCCACGCTGACGCCGACCGCGTCCCCCGCGCTCGCCCTGGCCGCCGCCGCCGGGCTGGACCCGGAGGAGGCCCGGTCGGCGGCAGCCGACTGGCTCGGCGACGCCGAGCGGTGCGCCCGCGAGTTCACCGCGCGCGCCGGCTCGACCGGTCCGACGGCGCCGGGCGGCCTCGTGGTCGTGGTGGACCAGCTGGAGGAGCTGTTCACCCTGGGCGCGGACTACCCGGAACGCCAGTGGTTCATCGACGTGCTGGACCTGCTGTCCCGGCCCGCCGCCGGCCGGCCCCGGGTCCTGGTGCTGCTGGCCGTACGGGCCGACTTCTTCTCGGCCTGCACCGACCACCGGCAACTACGCACCGCTCTGCGCGCCGACCCCGTCCTGCTGGACCCCATGACGACGGACGAACTGGCCGAGGCCATCCGCAGACCCGCCGCGGACGTCGGGCTCGCCGTCGAGGACGGCCTCGTCGACGTCATCCTCGCCGAACTCGACGGCGCAGCGGCCCCGCGCGACCCGAACAGCACCTGGAACACCGCGGCCCGGACCAGTCGACTGCCGCTGCTCGCCCACGCACTCTGGGCCACCTGGTTCGCCCGCGACGGGGACGTGCTGACGATCGGCGGCTACCGACGCACCGGAGGGATCACCGGAGCCATCCGCGACACCGCCGACGCACACTACCTGGGGCTGTCGCCGAAGGCGCGGGACATCGCCCGCCTGGTGTTCCGGCAGTTGGTCATCGTCCGGATGGACGCCGATGACGCCCGGCGGAGAATGCGCTACCAGGACCTGCTGGACGTCCTCCCGGACCCCGAAGCCGGCGCCGAGGTCATCGAACTCTTCACCAACGCCAGGCTGCTGACCCAGGACCAGGACCACGTCGTCCTGACCCACGAGGCCCTGATGCGGGCCTGGCCGACCCTGCGCCAATGGATCGAGGACGACCGGGCGGGCGCACTGGTCCGCCAGGACCTGGAGGAGTCCGCCGCCGCCTGGGCGCGTGAGGGACGGGAACGCGCGGCTCTGCTCCGGGGCACCCGGCTGGAGGCGGCCGACACCTGGTCGACCGCACACCCGAACGAGCTGAGCCCGGGCGCGCTCGCCTACCTGAACACGGCCCGGCGGCAGGAGCGCCGCGCCCGAACCCTGCGGCACGCCGCGGTGGCCGTGATCACCGCACTGGCCGTCCTCGCCTCCACAGCAGCCGTCGTCGCCATCCGGCAGGACGCCGGCGCGCGAGCGGCCGCCGCCCGCGCCCTCAGCGAGCGGAACCGGGCTGTCGAAGCCCAACTGGCCGCCGAGACCCTCCAGTACGCCGCCACCGACACCGCACAGTCCTCGCGACTCGCACTCACCGCCTACCGGCTCTTCCCCACGGCGCAGAGCGCGTCGAGGCTGCTGAGCACGCAGAACACTCCGACGTCCACCAGGGCACGGGCGCCCGGGGCGAGGGACTCCGTCAAGACGGTCGCCTACAGCCCGGACGGCCGGACCATGGCGGCCGGGAACCTCACGGAGCCGACGGTGCGGCTGTGGGACGTCACCGACCCGGGCCGGGCCGTGCAACTGGGGGAGCCGCTGCCCGAGGATCCCGGCGTGGACTCGATCCGATCGGTGGCCTTCAGCCCCGACGGCCGCACCCTCGCCGTCGGCGGCCACAGCGGCGACCACACACGCGACGGCATCACCGGCGAAGGCGTCCTCGACCTGTGGGACGTGAGCAACGCCGCGCACCCCCATGCCCTCGGCACGGTCCAGCAACTGCCCTGGGGGGCCGTCGAGTCGGTGGCGTTCAGTCCGGACGGGCGCGTGCTGGCCGCGGCGGACTCCGGCGGACAGGTCCGGCTCTGGAACCTCACCGGCCCCGGCCGACCCGAGCCGATCGGCACCCCCCTGTCCGGCCCGGAGCATCCGGTCCGGTCCGTGGCGTTCGGTCCGGACGGGCGCGTGCTGGCCGCGGCGGACTCCGGCGGACAGGTCCGGCTCTGGAACGTCGCCGATCCCGGCCGACCCGCACCGGTCGGCGTTCCCCTGGCCGGCCCGGAGTCCGCGGCGACCACCGTGGCGTTCAGCCCGGACGGGCGCACCCTCGCCATCGGCGGCACGGACGCCGCCGTCCGGCTCTGGGACGTCACGGAGCCCGGCCGAGCCGCGCAGATCGGCGCACCCCTGACCGGCCCGGCGAACGCGGTCCTGTCGGTCGCGTTCAGCCGCGACGGGCGCACCCTGGCCGCCGCGAGCGCCGACCACGCCGTCTACCGGTGGAACGTGGCCGCGCCCAAGCGGGCTCTCCCGCTCGGACAGCCGCTGGCCGGCCCCGGCGGCGCCGTCCTCTCGCTCGCATTCAGTCCGGACGGACACACCCTGGCGGCCGGCAACATCGACGGCGCGGTCGACCTGTGGCACCTCCCGCCGACCCTGCTGGCCGGTGCGGGCGGCAACGTCAACGCCGCGGCGTTCAGCCCCGACGGCCGACTGCTCGCGGTGGGCAGCCAGAGCGGGACCGTCAACCTCTGGAGCCTGGCCGAGCGGGAACGCCCGGCTCCGCACGGCAAGCCGCTGACCGGTACCACCGCGGCCGTGGACTCGCTGGCGTTCAGCCCCGACGGGCGCCTCCTGGCCGCCGGCGACGGCGACGGCACGGTACACCTATGGGACATGTCCGACGAAGCCGGGCCCACCGCGATCGGAACCCCGTTGTCCAACCCCGGCGGACGAGCGATGTCGCTCGCCTTCACCCCTGACGGCCACACCCTCGCGGTCGCGGCCAACGGCACCTCGCTCACCGGCGTCAGCCTCTGGAACCTGTCCGACCCCCGCAAGCCCATCTCCTCCGGCGGTATCACCACCGACGGCACCCGGAGCGTCTTCACCGTCGCGTTCGCCTCCGACGGACACACCCTGGCCACGGGCGGCGACAGCAGCAGCAGCCAGATCGGGCTGTGGCGGGTCCGCGACAGCGAGTCCGTCCGCCTCGGGCAGCCCCTCCAACAGCCCGCCGGATCGGCGCTGTGGGCGACCTTCAGCCCCGACGGCCGCACCCTCGCCGTAGGCAGCAGCCAAGGTGTCGTCACCCTCTGGAACACCGCCGACCCCGACCACCCGGTCCCGCTCGCCAGCCCCCTCACCACGACCGGACCCGTCTGGGCCGTCGCATTCAGCCCCGACGGCCGCACCCTGGCGGCCACCCTGCACGCCGCGACCGGCGCCCTCGTCCGCTGGGACATCAGCGACCGGACCCGGCCCACCCCGATCGGCGATCCCCTCACCACCAGCACCGGGCCACTCACGGTCACCGCCTTCAGCCCGGACGGCCGTACCCTCGCCGCCACCACCGACGGCGGCGCGGTAGGTCTGTGGAGCCTCGACGCCGAGCAGGTCGCTGCGCAGGTCTGCGCGACCTCCGGCCCCCTGGACGACCAGCAGTGGGCGCACCTGGTGGCCTCCCTGCCGTACACCAGCACGTGCTGATTCATCGGGTCCCGCCGTGGCCGGAGTGGACAGTCCGGAGCGGCCTCGGAGATCCCAGGGGCGCGGGCGGGTACGACCTCGACGTGGTCAGGGGTGTCCCACTGCTGTTCGACCCGGACCGGCCGGATGCCGGCCAGGATGAGGCCCGCGATCACCGCCTTTGCGCGTCCCGGCCTACCAGCAGTTTCTCGTGCGGTCCGGCGACGGCCAGCATCGCGGCCTTGACGGACAGGGAGCTGCCGCAGGTGGAGAAGAACGTGTGGTCGGCGCCGACGGCCTCCGCCATCAGCTCCTGCGCGTGCCGGAGGATGCCGCGGGAGTCGGTTCGGTCGTCCAGTCCGCCGGTGGCCAGCACGTCTGCGCGGAAGACGTCCGCGCCGAGCGTCCGCAGGACGCGGGGATCGCTGCCCCGGCCCTGCTTGTGGCCCGGTGGGGTGAACACCGTCAGCGGGTCGGCGTGGAAGGCCGCGAGGGCTTCGAGTGCCGGTGCCTGGGACTGGTCCGTGCCGGCCGCGTCTGCCCGGCGGCCCGAGCAGGAAACGGCGGTAGCGGCGGCCCTCGCCGTCTCCTGCCTGCCGAGCCCGCGGGCTCAGGAACCGGGCTCCGGCTCGGGCTCGTCGGACGTGTTCGGGCGGACCGTCGGCCGAGGCGCCCCGGCGCCGCAGCGCGGTGCCCGCTGCCGCACCGCTCCCACCTGCGTCGATGCCGGTGAGGGCGGGGGCGCGTTCACGCACGAGGATCCGCCGCTGTGTCCGGGTGTTCCCGCGGGCCGGGGGGAAAGACGCCTCAGCGGGTGGCAGCAGCGGGGAGAGGAGTGCGGTGGGTATGGCCGGCAGGCGGAGAACACGTGGCCCGCGGCGGCACTCGCGGCCGCCGGGGATGGACGACGCGACGGTGGCGGCCCTGGGGCTGCTGTCCGAGGCACTGGAGACGACGGAGCGGGCACGCGGGCGCCTGTACGACTTCCACCAGCTGACCGGCGGCGCGGACAAGGCGGTCGGAGAGGCGGTCCGGCTCCTGCGGCAGGCCGGCCACGGCACGGAGGCCGACCTGGTCGAACGCGAGGTGCGGGGCGCCGACGTCCTGCCGGGGATGTGGACGTTCGAGATCGTGGAAGCCTACGACGACGGCTACCACCAGCGGTTCCTCGAGGTCGAGCAGCAGGTCCGCGAAGCCCTCGCGGGGGATCGCGACCACATCGCGGAGGCCGAGATGAAGCAGCGCCGCGAGACGACCTGAGGGGCCCGCCGGCTCGGCTCTGCGGCGAGGCATGGAGCTCCGAACGTGGGCGCGCTGAGGCCGACCGCGTGCGGGCGGACGTCACCTCCGGGCGGTTGCCGCCGGTGTCCGGCGCTGCCGGCGCCCGGCGCCGGCGGTACGGCGTCCTACCGGGCCGCCCGAGAGCCGTCGCCGCAGCCGGCGCAGGGCCCACGTGGCCAGCACGGCGCTCCACGGGCCCGGGACGAGCCCGAACGGCCTGAGCGCGATGGTTGCGAGTCTCACGACGCCGGCCTCCCTTCGGTACGAGGCGAGCACGAGTCCGCTGCTCGGCGCGTGCCCGGCAGTCGGAGCGGCAAACCGCTGGGTCCCGTTCGGCCTCCGGCGCCGAGGTCACGCCGTCGGTGCCGTACGTGGCGACGCTGACCGGCCGCACCTCGACCACGGCGTGCGTCGGGTCGCGGAACACGGGTACACGCGTGGGCCCGGCGGTGCGGTGGAGGGCGGACGCAGCCGCCGGCACCGCTGGTGGCCGCGCATCACAGGGCCGGCCGAGTCGAGGGAAGGGAGCCCCACCATGAGCGTGTTCCTGGCGTTGACCTTGATCGCCGTCGTCCTCGGGCTGGTAGGTGTCGTCGTCCACGGAGCGCTGTACCTGCTGTTCATCGGCATCGCGGTGTTCGTGGCCGGCGTGGTCTACCTCGGCTTCGCGGCCTCGCGCGGGCGCTCTGCCCGGTGACTGTCCGGACCGCCCCGGCCGGCCCCGGCCGGTGGTAGGGCGGTGGAATGGTGGGGCAGCCGGGGCGGCGTCCCGCGCGCTGATCGATGCCGGGCGACCCGCGGGACGGGCGGCCCGGGCAGCGGGTCGGTCCGCGCTCGCGGAGGCTGCCCGGTGCGACGGCCACCGTCGTCCCCGCTCAGACGATGACCGCCTTGCTGCCGGGGCGGCCGGTACCGGTGGCGACAGAGGGAGCCGCGACGGTACCCGGGTCGGCGGTGCGCTGGGCGAGGTCGTCGACGACGTCGGTCAGCGCGCGGCGGTGGGCGAAGACGGCGCGCTGCCGGTCGGCGCCCGTGCCGGCGGTCAGGCGCGCGTGGACGAGCGGGCGGGCGAGTTCGAGGTCGCCCGAGCCGGCCAGGGCGGGTGTGGCCAGGTCCAGCAGGTCGCCGACGAGCACGGGCATCGGCAGGCGGCATCCGGTGGACGGGTGCGTGCCGGTGCCGGTGAGCCCGCCGAGCGCGGCCTGCCGGTGGGCCTCGCGCAGGACCGCGCCGGGCATCCGCGGCGGAGGTTCGCCGTGCCGGTGCGCGGACAGGAACGTGCGGGCGAGGGCGCGGAGCAGGACGGCGAGCAGGAGGGGGGTCGTCACGTCGGCGTTCGTGTCGGCGATCCGTACCTCCAGGGTGGGCAGGTGTTCGGAGGGCCGGGCGTACCAGTACAGCATTCTGCGGTCGAGGATGACGCGCCGCGCGAGCAGTCGCTCCACCGTGCGCTCGTAGCCGTCCGGGTCGAGGGCGGGTGCGGGTCCGCAGGTCGGCCAGGCCAGGTAGCGGCCGGCGCGGGCGCTCGCGGCGCCGTTGTCCCGGCCTTCGCAGAACGGCGAGTTGACGCTGAGCGCCTGCAGGACGGGCAGCCAGGGTCTCAGGTGCGCGCTGATCGCCAGGGCCTCGGTGCGGTCCAGGTCGCCGAGGTGGACGTGGCAGCCGCAGATCTCGCCGCCCCGTTGGTCCGCGGCCCGGTTCACGTGGAGGGCGACGCGCTGGTAGCGGTCGGTGGGAGTGACCGACAGCGGGTGGCGGCTGGGCAGGACGGGGGTGCCGGTGGCCACCAGGCGGCACCCGGCGTACTCGGCCGCCGCCCCCATGGCCCGGCGTGCGGCGACCAGCTCCGCGAGGAGACCGGCGGCGCTGGTGACGGGCCGGGTGCACGCCTCGACCTGCGTGGCCAGGAACTCGTGCTGGGCCCGGGCGCCGAGCGTCCGGGCGGCGTGGGGCACCACGAGGTGCGCGCGGGGTGAGGTGGTCCGGGTGGCCGGGTCGACCAGCAGGAACTCCTCCTCGACGCCGAACTTGAGGACGGGGGCCGCGGCGCCGTCCGACCGGGCCGTGCCGTGGGCGGAGCAGGTGTGCGTCATGAAGCTGCGCTCCCGGGACAGGGGCTGTCGCCCCCGCGTATGTCCTGCGGGGGCGAGCGGAAACTGCCGGAGCCCCGGCCGGGGCGTCGTCGCTGCGCCGTTCGCCCGCGTCCGGCGGCGCGGGCGGGCGCCGCGGCGTAGGTTGCGGGCATGACCAGTGACGAGACGGCGGCCCCGGTCGTCGGGGTCCGCCCGCTGGACGAGGTGTTCGAAGCGATCGAGGCCGCCAACGGCTCACCGCAGCCCTGGTCCGGTTTCGAGCACGGCGTCCTCGGCGCCTACCGCTGGGCCGTGGGGGCTCAGGTCGCGGCGCCGGCCACCGCCGCCACGGCGCTCGGGGCGACCGGGCCGTGCCGGGCGCAGCTGCTGGCCGAGTGCCAGGCCGTCGCCCTCCGTCTGCGGGAAGCCGTGAGGACCGGTGCGGACACCGCATGCACCCTGGGTGCCTACCAGGCGCTGGCCTGGCTGTGCGGCCACCACGAAGAACGCCCCTGATCCCGACCGACCCCGGGGGGTATCACTCCGTGCCCAGCCCCGACAGCCGGCCCGCCGCCCGTAGCCGGGAGGATCCGTGATGAACGACGACGGTGGCCCCGGCCGGGACGAGACGCCCCAGGAGCGCGCCGACCGCCTGTGGACCGACATGCTCCAGGAAGTGCGCGTGTGCCAGACCGGCGCGCAGATCCTCTTCGGCTTCCTGATCGGCGTCGCCTTCACCCCGCGCTTCGCCGCCCTGCCCGCCTTCGACACGAACCTCTACACCGCCACCGTGGTCCTGGGCGCGGTCGCCACCGGCGCCCTCGTCGCCCCGGTGGCCTTCCACCGCCTCTTCGCCGGCCACGACATGAAACCCGAACTCATCCACGTCGCGGGCCACCTCATCGCCACCGGACTCGTCACCCTGGCTCTGACCATCGCCGCCGCGCTCCTGCTCCTGCTGCGCACCGCGACGGGCAACCCGACCGCTTCGTGGATCATCAGCGCCGCCGTGCTGCTGTGGTTCACCACCACGTGGCTCGTCCTGCCGCAGGTGGTGCTGCGGCGTACGGCCGCCCGCCAGGCGGCCGCGCGCGGCCGCGGAGGGGTGGGCGGCGACCCGCGGTGACAGCCTGCCGGACACCGCCGCAGGGCGGGTGCCCCGTGCTGCTACCCGGCGTCCTGGGCCAGGTAGCTGCGGTAGGCCGCGGACACGTTGTCGAGGTAGCGCTTGGCGGCCGCGCGCTCGTCCTCGGTGAGGTCCGTGGACGCCTCGTGGAGGAGGCCCAGCAGCGGGGCGAGTTCGCCCATCACGTGGGTGAGGCCGCTGTCGGTGACGTCCAGGACCTGGCGGCGGCGGTCGCTCGGGTGGGGGCCGCGGGTCATGTGCCCCTCGGCGACGAGCCGGTTGACGGACTGCGTCCCGGCGGCGCTGGTGACGCCGAGGCGGCGGGACAGCTCGACCGGGCCGATCGGCTCGTCCGCGCCCCTGGCCATGACCACGTGCTCGACCGCCTCGACGTTGGTGAGCGGCATGCCGAGGCGCTCGGCCAGGACCGCGCGGGCGAGCTGGGTCAGGGTGAGCACGTCGCGCAGCGCCCGGGAGAGGTCGTCGCCGGGCGGGGCACCGTGCGGGCGTGCGGTTCCGCGCAGGCCGGAATCCGAATCCGGTGCGGCTCCGAAGGGCTGGTGTTGCGCCATGCGCATCAGTCTGACACGGTAAGGATCGCTAAGTTACTTAACGACTTCGAGGGTGCGTTCCCGTGTCCCCTTCCCTGACCCGGCACGCCGGGCCGCCGTCCACCGATCGCCCGGCTCCGACCGGCCGTCCGCTCCGGAGGCCGCGGGCAACCGCCTGGCTGGTCCTCCTCCTCACACTCGTCGGGCTCGGCGCCGCGTTCGCGCTCGGCCCCCGAGACGCCACCACCACCAAGGCGACCGGGACCGGCCTGCCCGCCTCCTCGCAGTCCGCCCGGGTCGCCGAGATCCTCAAGGGCTTCCCGTCCGGTGCCGCCGCCCCGGCTATCGTGGTCTTCAGCACCACCGACGGCAGCCCCCTGACCGACGCCCAGCGAGCCGTGATCGACCGACGCGCCACGCCGCTGGGCACCCTGGGCCTCGCCCCGGAGGCCGCGACGCCCCGACTCGTCGACGGCAAGGTCGCCACCGTCGCCGTGCTGCTGCCCACCGCCGCCGGGGACGCCGCCAACACCGCCGCGATCGACCGGATCCGCAGCACCGCCACGCAGGACCTGCCCGCGCCCCTGCGCGCCGAGGTCACCGGAGGACCCGCGTTCCGCGCGGACATCGGCAAGGTCTTCGCCGGCGCCGACACCAACCTCCTGATCGCCACCGCCTCGGTGGTCACCGTGCTCCTCCTGCTCACCTACCGCAGCCCGATCCTGTGGCTCGTCCCGCTCCTCGTGGTCGGCGCCGGCGACCGCGTGGCCGGCATCCTCGTCGGCGTCCTCGCCCCGCACGCCGGCGTCCAGGTCGACGCCTCCGCCGCCGGGATCCTGTCCGTGCTGGTCTTCGGCGCCGGCACCGACTACGCCCTCCTGCTGGTCTCCCGCTACCGCGACGAGCTCCACCTCACGGACGACCGGTTCACCGCGATGGCCCGCGCCTGGCGCGGCACCGCCCCGGCCGTGCTGGCCAGCGGAACCACCGTCGTCCTGAGCCTGCTCACGCTGCTCGCCGCCGAACTCACCGGCAACCGCGGACTCGGCTTCGCCGGCGCCGTCGGCATCCTCACCGCGATGCTCTTCGGCCTGGTCGTCCTGCCCGCGGCCCTGGTCCTGCCCGGACGCCGGATCTTCTGGCCGCTCGTGCCCCAGGTCGGTGACCCGGTCACCGCCGACCGGCGCGGACCGTGGTCGCGCATCGGGCGGACCGTCGCCGGGCGCCCCGGCCGGGTCGCCGTCGGCGGCACCGCCGTCCTGCTGCTCCTCGCCTCCGGCGCGCTCGGCATCACCACCGGACTGGCCCAGGCCGACTCCTTCCGCAGGACCCCGGAGGCCGTCCTCGGACAGCGCACGCTGGCCGCCGTCCAGCCCGCCGGCACCGCCGACCCCCTCACCCTCCTGTCCACCACCACCGCGGCCGACCAGGTCGCCACCGCCGCGCGGCAGGTGCCCGGCGTCGCCGCCGTCACCCCGGCCGGCCGCACCGAGCACTGGGCGCGCGCCGACGTCGTCCTCGACGCCGCCCCCGGCACCGCCGCCTCCGACCACGCCGTCGAACAGCTGCGCCGCACCGTCGCCGAGGTGCCCGGCGCCGACGCGCTCGTCGGAGGCGCCACCGCCGAGGCCTACGACACCGCCCGGGCCAACGCCCACGACACCCGCGTCGTCGTCCCGCTGGTCCTCGCGATCGTCCTGGTCGTCCTCATCGCCCTGCTCCGCGCGCTGGTGGCCCCGCTGCTGCTGGTCGCCACCGTCGTCGCGTCCTACTTCGCGGCGCTGGGCGCGAGTTGGACGATCTTCCGCACCGTGTACGACTTCCCGGCCCTGGACACCAACGTCCCCCTGCTGTCCTTCCTGTTCCTCGTCGCCCTCGGCGTCGACTACAACATCTTCCTCATCGCCCGCACCCGCGAGGACACCGTCGCGGGCCACGACACCCGTACCGCCGTGCTGCGCGCCCTCGCCTCCACCGGCGGCGTGATCACCAGCGCCGGCATCCTGCTCGCCGCCGTGTTCGCCGTCCTCGGGGTCCTGCCGCTGATCACCCTCACCCAGATCGGCGTCATCGTCGGCATCGGCGTGCTCCTGGACACCCTGCTGGTGCGCACCGTCCTCGTCCCCGCGCTGGTCCTGCTGACCGGCCGCCGCTTCTGGTGGCCCGGCCGGCCCGAGGGAGCAGGGCCCGACGCCCGGAGCCGCTCCGCGTGAACCACGCGCCGGGGCGTGACCTGACGGCGCGCCCCGGGAGCCGCGCGCGTCCTGACGCGCCGTCGGGGTCGTGGGGTTGGCGCCTCACGGCCGGCGCCCGCGCGAAGGCGCTCCGGGCGGTCGGCCGGGCCGCGGCTTCGCGACGCGTGCGGCCCGCGCCCCGACCACGCGGGCGGCACCCCGCGCCGGGCGAGCCCTCGGGGTGGCCGGGCTCATCGCCTCGGTCAGCCGCTGCAGCATGGCCCCGTCGGCGACCACCTCCAGGACCGTCAGCAGGACCTCGACCAAGGCGCCGTCCCCCGCGGCCACCGCGCGGCGGATCAGCTCCACCAGATCGGCGGAGCCCTGCCGCCGGGCGCGGGCGGAACTCATCGGACGCCCCCGACGGGGTGCGCGGCCCCCGAGGTCGCCGGCAGGACCGTGGGACGGCCGTCCGCGGCGTCGGGCCCGAGGACGAAGGCCCCGTGGAGCAGGGCGTCCAGCAGCGCCGACACCCAGGTGTCCAGGTCCGCACCGGGCGGCAGGGGCGGCGGCACCCCGGTGACGGCGCGTCGCGCGAATCCGGTGTCCAGATGCGGCAGGCGTGCGTCGAGAACGGTGATCCGCTCCCGGCGGCACTCCGCCCGGACCGACTCGAGCCATGCCGACAGCGCGGCTTTGGACGCCCGGTACGCGGAGGTCAGCGGGAAGGGGCGGTCGACGACGGCGCCGGTGACCGCGGCGAGCGCACCGCCCGGCCCGACGACGGGAAGAGCTCCTTCGAGGACGGCCATGGGGGCAAGGGCGTTCACCGTCATCAGGTGCTCCTGGACCGCGAGCGGCACATGTCCGGTGCGGCCGAACGCGATCGCCCCGAAGGCGAGGAGCACCGCGTCCAGGCCGCCGGATCCTTCGGCCGCCCGAGCCGCGAGCGCCCGGCAGGATTCCAGGTCGTAGGCGTCGAACAGCTGCCCCGGCGCGGCGCCCGCGCGGTCGGCCGCGCGGGCCAGGCGCTCACGGTCCCGCCCGGCCACCGCCACCCGGGCCCCACGGGCGGCTGCGGCCGCCGCCACCTCACCGCCGATCACCCCGGTGGCTCCGACCACCAGCAGGCGCAGCCCCTTGATGTCCACCATCGTCTTCTCCCTGGCAGAGCGCGTCCGGCGGTGCTGCGCAGCAGCGGCGGAGGCAGGGAGCCGGCTCCGCGGGCCGGCCGCAGCGACCGCCGGGCGGCACGATGATCAGGTCACCCGGCGTTCTCGCCCGGGTGGTCCGGCCAGGCGCCGCGAGGACTCCTCACCTGGCCCCGGGCTTCCCTCTCGTACCCGGCGAGGGCCAGGCCGAGCCCGAAGAACGTGGGTGCCCATTCGCCGACGAAGATGCCCCACCGGTCGGCCCGTTCGACGCCGGCCTGTTCGGCCTTCATCGACGCGAGCCAGCTGAGCAGGGACAGGCCGACGGATCCGAAGGCCGCCGTGTAGGCGTGTTCGCTGGTGATTCCGGCTTCGTGGAGCCGACGGACGATGTTCATGGTCTCTCCGGTGGTCCGTGCCGTGATCGTTCCTGTTCCTCCAGCCTGCGAGCGGCACGCGCGAAGCGGCAGTCGCAGCGTTGCCGCATCGGATCGGCGGGTGGGGGGCTCGTCGCGGGGACCGACCGCACGCGACAGACGCTCGCGCGCACCGCGGGCGGGTACCCGCTCGGCACGTGCTCCGTCTGGATCCTGCACGTGAGCGGGCCGCCGACCCCCACCGGGTCGGCGGCCCCTCGTCGCATCAGCGGCTACCAGCGGTACCAGCGTCCGCGGCTCCCGGCGGCGGTGTTGCCACGGGCGATGAAGCCGAGGAGCCAGATGACGAGGACGGCGAGTGCGATCCACCAGAGCACTTTGACGGCGAAGCCGAGTCCGAACAGGAGGACGGCGAGCAGCAGGACCAGGACCAGAGCGAGCACGGTGCGGACTCCTCACGTACGGCGACGGGTACGGGTCTGCTGCTGCCCCGGTTTCGCCGGGTCATGCCAGCCCGTTCTCGTGCCGCCGGGTCCGCCGTGCGGGCGGGCCGCGGGGTGCGGAGGGTCAGGGCACGATGACCAGCTTTCCGCGGGTGTGGCCGGTCCGACTGGCGTCGAAGGCCTCGGCCGTACGTTCCAACGGGAAGGTGCCGGCGACCTCGACGGTCAGCGCGCCCCGGTCGGCGGCGGCCGCCAGCTCGGCCAGCTCGGCGCCGTCCGGGCGCACCCAGATCCAGTGGCCGCCGTGCTGCTCCACCCGCGGATCGGCCACGGAGACGTGGCGCCCGCCGTCGGCGAGCACAGCCAGCGTCGTCTCCAGCTGGCCGCCGACGAAGTCCGCGACCCCCGACACCCCTTCGGGCGCGAGCGCGCGCACCCGCTCGACGAGGCCGTCCCCGTAGCTCACCGGTTCGCCGCCCAGCTCGCGGACGAACGCGTGGTTGCGCTCCGACGCGGTGCCGATCACCCGGGCCCCGCGGTCGCGGCCGAGCTGGACGGCGAGGCTGCCGACGCCGCCCGCGGCGCCGTGCACCAGCAGCAGGTCGCCGGGGCCGACCGCGAGCCGGTTCAGGCTGCGCAGTGCGGTCAGGCCGACCAGGGGGAGTCCGGCGGCCTGCGCCCAGTCGAGCGAGGCGGGTTTGCGGGCCACCGCGGGGGCGGCGACCGTGACGTACTCGGCGAACGTTCCGGCCTGCACCACGTCCTTGCGGGCGTAGGCCATCACCTCGTCGCCGGGCGTGAACTCGGGCGTGTCGGGGCCGACGGCGGTGACCACGCCGGCCACGTCCCAGCCGGGGACGACCGGGAAGACCGTGTCCATCATGCCGTCCAGGCCGCCCGCCATGACCTTCCAGTCCACCGGGTTGACGGCCGCCGCGCGGACCTGGATCAGCACCTGGCCGGGCCCCACCTTCGGGTCGGGCACCTCGCCGTACTGCAGCCGGGAGTTGTCCCCGGCGTACGAGTCGTAGGTCACCGCGCGCATGAGCCACCTCCGGGGAGCCACCGTCGACGTCGCGCGCCCTGCACCGGACGGACCGGACGGGCACTGCCGGCCACGCTATGCCGGGGGCGGGCGCTCGGCCCCCGTACCGACCCGTCGGAGTGACGGCCGTCCGGCCCGCACCCGGCCGGGCCCGTGCCGGCCCGCACCGCCCGGCCGGCGCGCCTACGCGTCGATGCCGGTGAGGGCGGTGAGGTGGGTCCACAGTTCCCGGCGGGTGGCGGGGCTGTCCGCCGCGGCGCCGAGGGTGTGGGTGGTGGGCCGGGGCCGGCGGTCGTGCCAGAACAAGCCGGTGCACCGCACGGCTTCGGGGGCCGCGCCGAGCCAGACCACGGTGTCCGCGCCCTGTTCCGGGGTGCGGATGACCGGGCGGGTCAGCGCGCGGAAGACGGGCAGCCACTGCCGCACGCCCTCGGTGTCCGCCCACCCGGGGTGCATCGCGTGGACGTGGACCCCGGTGCCGTCGAGCCGGCGCGCCCACTCCTCGGTGATCACCAGCTCCTGGCGCTTGGTGCGGGCGTAGACCTTCTTCGGCCCGTACGGGGTCTGCCGGGACTCGAGGTCGCCCGCGGGGATCCGCTGGCCGTACGGGCCGCCGGAGGTGACGTTGGCGACGCGGCTCGGCGCGGACCGCCACAGCAGGGGCGCGAGCACGGCGGTGAGGATCCACGGGGCGAGGACGTGCGTGGCGAAGCACAGCTCGACGCCGTCCGCGGTGGTCCGCCTCTCCGGCGGCATCACACCGGCCGGCCCGGGGCCCGGTGCGGAACGGCTGCCCGTCGGTGGCGCTCCGTGCGGCGACGGCCACCCGGATCCGGGCCGGCACCGGCCGGTGTGCCCGGCGGCGGTTTCAGCACGACCGGAGCGGTTAGCCGTGCTGCGGGCCCGTGAACGTCCGGCGGCCCCGTACCCGGTGTGGAGGAGTGCGGTGATGAAGGTTTCCGACTACGTGCTGGAGCGGCTTCGCGACTGGGAGGTCGAGCACGTCTTCGCCTACCCCGGCGACGGCATCAACGGGCTGCTCGCCGCGTGGGGCCGTGCCGAGGACCGGCCGCGGTTCGTCCAGGCCCGGCACGAGGAGATGGCAGCCTTCGCGGCCGTCGGGTACGCGAAGTTCTCCGGCCGTACCGGCGTGTGCGCGGCCACCTCCGGGCCCGGGGCGATCCATCTGCTCAACGGTCTGTACGACGCGAAGCTGGACCACGTGCCGGTGGTGGCGATCGTCGGTCAGACCGACCGCAGTGCCATGGGCGGCTCCTACCAGCAGGAGGTCGACCTGCTCTCCCTGTACAAGGACGTGGCCTCGGAGTTCTGCGAGATGGTCACCGTCCCGGCGCAGCTGCCGAACGTGCTGGACCGCGCCATGAGGATCGCCACCACGCGGCGCACGGTCACCGCGCTGATCATCCCGGCGGACGTGCAGGAACTCGACTACGAGCCGCCGGCGCACGCGTTCAAGCAGGTTCCCTCCAGCCTCGGTGTGCCGCACTACGCCCCGGTCCCGGCCGAGGAGGACCTCGCGAGGGCCGCGGCGGTGCTCAACGCGGGTGAGAAGGTCGCCATGCTGATCGGGCAGGGCGCCCGCGGTGCCCGCGCCGAGGTCGAGCAGGTCGCCGACCTGCTGGGCGCCGGCGTCGCGAAGGCCCTGCTCGGCAAGGACGCCCTCCCGGACACCCTGCCGTACGTGACCGGCTCGATCGGCCTGCTCGGCACCCGGGCGTCCTACGAGATGATGCGCGACTGCGACACCCTGCTCGTGGTGGGCTCCAGCTTCCCCTACACCCAGTTCCTGCCCGAATTCGGCCGGGCCCGCGCCGTGCAGATCGACCTCGATCCGTCCATGGTCGGGCTGCGCTACCCCTTCGAGGTCAACCTGGTGGGCGACGCGGGTGAGGCGCTGCGCCGGCTCGTCCCGCTGCTGGAGCCCAAGGAGGACCGCACCTGGCGCAAGACGGTCGAGGACAACGCCGCCCGGTGGTGGGAGGTGATGGAGCGGCGCGCCGAGGTGAGCGCCGATCCGGTCAACCCCGAGTACGTGGTCCACGCCCTGGACGCACTGCTGCCCGACAACGCGATCGTCGCCGCCGACTCCGGGTCGGCGGCCAACTGGTACGCCCGCCACCTGCGCTTCCGCGGCGGTGCACGCGGTTCGTTGTCCGGCACGCTCGCGACCATGGGGCCGGGGCGCCGTACGCGATCGGCGCGAAGTTCGCCCACCCGGACCGCCCGGCGATCGCGATCGTCGGCGACGGCGCGATGCAGATGAACGGCCTCGCGGAGCTGATCACCGCCGCGAAGTACTACCGGGAGTGGTCGGATCCGCGCTTGGTGGTGGCGGTGCTGAACAACCACGACCTGAACCAGGTCACCTGGGAGATGCGGGCGATGCAGGGCGCCCCGCAGTTCGAGGCCTCGCAGAGCCTGCCCGACGTCCGGTACGCCGACGTCGCCCAGCTGTTCGGCCTGTACGGGGCCCGGGTGGAGCGGCCCGAGGACGTGGAGGTGGTGTGGCGTCAGGCACTGGCGGCGGACCGGCCGTTCGTCATCGACTTCCGCACCGACCCGGCCGTGCCGCCGATCCCGCCGCACGCCTCCTGGGACCAGATCAAGGCCGCCGCCCGGTCGGTGCTCAAGGGCGACAGCGACCGCGGGGCCGTCGTCCGGCAGGGAGTGAAGGCCAAGATCCAGGAGTTCCTGCCCGGCAGCGGAGGGAAGTGACCGATGGGGGAGAGCCGGAAGACGGCCCTGGCCGAGCACCAGCAGCACGACGACGTGGAGGCCGCGCGCTGGTTCGAACGCAACCGCGCCGCGTGCGGGCCACCGGGCCTGTACGCCGAGGAGTTCGACGTCGCCCAGCGCCAGCTCCGCGGAAACCTCCCCCAGGCGTTCGTCCACGCCGTGATGCTCGAAACCGCCGCCCGGCTCGCGTCCGGCCCCGCGGAACCTTGACGGCGCCGCCGGGACGGGACGCCGTCGGGAGATCTGTACGGTTTCGTCCCGTTTGGGTGCCGCGCTGCCGGGCAGCCGACCGTCGGCGGGCGCCCGCAGACCGGCCTCCGCCCCGTCGACCGTCGCTGGAAGGAGCACACGGCATGACCGCCAACCCCGGCCCGCCCGAAGGCCGCCCCCACACGCCCCCGGTCACCGGCGCCCCGGACCCGGGCGCCAACCCCGGCCCGCCCGCCCACCACGGGCGCGACGCCAAGGACACCGCGCTCGACGCCGCCAGGGCCCCCGATCAGGACGGGCCGCTCACCACCGACCAGGGCGTGCGCGTCGACGACACCGACAACTCCCTGACCGTCGGCGAGCGGGGCCCCACCCTGCTGGAGGACTTCCAGCTGCGCGAGAAGCTCACCCACTTCGACCACGAGCGCATCCCCGAGCGGGTGGTGCACGCCCGGGGCGCCGGCGCCTACGGATTCTTCGAGCCGTACGCGTCACTGGCCGAGTTCACCTGCGCCGACTTCCTCCAGGAGGCCGGCCGGCGCACGCCCGTCTTCGTCCGCTTCTCGACCGTCCAGGGCCCGCGCGGCTCCGCCGACACGGTGCGCGACGTACGTGGCTTCGCCACGAAGTTCTACACCCGGCACGGCAACTACGACCTGGTCGGCAACAACATGCCCGTGTTCTTCATCCAGGACGCGATCAAGTTCCCCGACTTCGTCCACGCGGTGAAGATGGAGCCCCACAACGAGATCCCCACCGGAGGTTCCGCGCACGACACCTTCTGGGACTTCTGCTCCCTGCAACCCGAGTCCACCCACATGCTGATGTGGGTGATGTCGGACCGGGCGATCCCGCGCAGCTACCGGATGATGCAGGGATTCGGCGTGCACACCTTCCGCCTGGTGGACGCCGAGGGCCGGGGCACCTTCGTCAAGTTCCACTGGAAGCCGAAGCTCGGCACCTGTTCCCAGGTCTGGGACGAGGCCCAGATCACCGCGGGCCGCGACCCGGACTTCCACCGCCGCGACCTGTGGGAGGCGATCGGGGCCGGTGACTTCCCGGAGTGGGAACTGGGCGTGCAGCTGGTCCCCGAGGCCGACGAGTCCTCCTTCCCCTTCGACCTGCTGGACCCGACCAAGCTCGTCCCCGAGGAACTCGTGCCGGTGCGGCCGGTGGGGCGGATGGTGCTGGACCGCAACCCGGAGAACTTCTTCGCGGAGACCGAGCAGGTCGCCTTCCACACCGCCAACATCGTGCCGGGCATCGACTTCACCAACGACCCGCTCCTGCAGGGCCGCAACTTCTCCTACCTGGACACCCAGCTGATCCGCCTGGGCGGCCCCAACTTCGCCCAGCTGCCCGTCAACCGGCCGCTTGCCGAGGTGCGCACCAACCACCGCGACGGCCACGGCCAGCACACCGTCCACTCCGGTACGAGCTACGCGCCGAACTCGGTGGGCGGCGGCTGCCCGTTCGGCCTGGGCGGTGGCCGCCTGCCGGACGGGGTGTTCGAGCACTACCAGGAGCGCGTCGACGGCGCCGCGATCCGCCGCCGCAGCCCGAGCTTCGCCGACCACTACAGCCAGGCCGCGCTGTTCTGGCGCAGCATGGCCGGCTGGGAGCAGGAGCACATCACCGCGGCGTTCTCCTTCGAGCTCGGCAAGGTCGGCGACCGGGCGGTGCGGCGCCGGATGCTGGCGAACCTGACCCGGGTGGACCAGGAGCTGGCCGCCGAGGTCGCCCGGCGCATCGGCGAGCCCGTGCCCGAACCGTCGCCCGTGGACGGCGCGGGCGACGGGGGCGAGGGCGGCGGCCGCGGGGCCGGGGTGCGGGTCTCGCCCGCGCTGAGCCTGGAGAACCAGCGCGGCGAGGGCGTCGGCACCCGCAAGGTCGCCGTCCTGGTGACGGACGGTGTGGACACCGCCCAGGTGCAGGCTGCGCGGGCCCGGCTGCAGGCCGAGGGCGCCACGGCCGAGACCCTCGCCCCGCACGGCGGAACCGTGACCGGCCGCGACACCGTCGACGTCGCGGTCGACCGGGCGATGCCGACCACCGCCTCCGTGCTCTACGACGCCGTGGTCGTGCCCGACGGCACGGACGCGCTCGCCGACGATCCCGACGCCGTACGGTTCGTCACCGAGGCCCTGCGCCACGGCAAGCCGATGGCCGTCCTCGGATCCGGCACCGCCCTGGGCGAGGCCGCCGGCAGCGGCCGCCCGGAAGCGGTGGCAGGCATCGCGGTCCGCGGGAGCGACGCGCAGGCCGACGCCGCGTTCTGGGACGAGTTCGTCGCGCTGGTCGGCCGGCACCGGTTCCCGGACCGCTGACCTCGCCGTCCGCTCCGCGCCGGCCCTGCTGCCTCCCGCACGCCATCCGGTCGTCCGTGCGGTGCGGGGCCGCGCGCAGTGCCTTCCGTTCCGGCGGGCGGTGGTCTGCCGCAGGACCGTCGATCCGCCGGACTCCTCTGTCGCACTCCGCCGGGGGCGCGGGTGGCCCCGGCGTCCGGACGATCATGGAGAATGCCGGTTCCGCCGCCGCAGTGACGCGGTTCACAGGGAACCGGGAGGGGTGAGCGGACAGGGGTGGGCATGGAACTGTCACAACGGGCGCGGCTGCGCGCCGGGGACGAGCGCGCCCTCGGGGAGCTCTACGACGCCAACGCCCAGGCGGTGTACGGCTACGCGCTGCGGACCCTGGGGGACTGGGCGGCCGCCGAGGACGTGGTGTCGCTGACCTTCCTCGACGCCTGGCGCCTGCGCGGCAAGCTGCACGAGGGGGACGGCGACCTCCGGCCCTGGGTGTTCGGGATCGCCACCAACGTGCTGCGCAACACCGCGCGGGCGACCCGTCGGCACCGGGCGGCGATGGCGCGGCTCGGCGAGCGGGAGGCCGCGCCGGACTTCGCCGAGGAGCTGGTGGCACGGCTCGACGACGGTGCCCAACTGGCCGCGGTGCGAAGGGCGTTGCCCGGCCTGCGCCGGGCGGAGCGCGAGGTCTTCCGGCTCTGCGTCTGGGTGGGGCTGGACTACGCCTCGGCCGCCGAGGCCCTCGGCGTCCCGGTCGGCACCGTCCGCTCCCGACTGTCCCGCGCCCGCACCCGGCTGCGCTCGCTCGCCGAGCAGGAGCTTCGGAACGGCCGGGAACACCGGGAACGCCGGGAAGCTCGGGAATCCTCCGAAAGCCGGGAAAGCCGGGAAAGCCGGAAGAGTCAGGAAAGTCAGGAAAGTCGGGAACTCGCGCCCGTGGCCGGACAGGTACGGGGTGGCGGCCACGAGGCCGTCCGGTCGATGCAGGGGGACGTCCGATGACCAACACGCCCGAGCTCCTCCCCGCCGACCGCCAACGGTTGCTGAAGGAACACCTGATGAGTGAGATCGCCCTGGGGGAGAAGGCGCCGCGCCCGCGGCGCAGGCTGGTCTGGCTGGTCGCGTCGCCGCTGGCGGTCGGCGCGCTGGCGGCGGTGACCCTGGCCGTGCCGTCGGGCCGGGACGGCGGTGCCGCCCCGGCCGCCCCCACCACGGCGCCGCCCACCACCTCGGCCACCTCCGCCCCGGCCACACCGGCGCCCGCGGCGACGGACGCCGCCGCTCTGCTGTCCCGGGCGGCCAAGGCCGCCGCGGGCCGTCCGACCCCGGACGCCGGCAACCACCGCTTCACCTACCAGCGCATGATCGAGGACGGCGACCTGGAGTCCCGGCACGAACGCTCGATGTGGTTCCCGGTCGACGGCCGATCCGCCGGCATGATCGCGGACCCGACGGTGTCCGGCGCGGACGCGAACGGTCGGATCAGCTGGCCCGCCACCATCGGCGCGGGCCACGGCGCCCCGCAGCACGCGGACTTCTCCTCGCCGACCTACGAGTTCGTCGCGGGGCTGCCCACCGACCCGGACCGGCTGCTGCAGCAGCTGGTCTCCGCCGACCGCTCCAAGTCGGTCGTGGGGATGCCGGTGACGCCGAAGCTGAGCAGCCAGCTCGCCTTCGGCGACGTCCAGAAGATCTTCATGAACGTCACGGCGCCGCCGGCCGTCGCCGGAGCGCTGATGACGGCGGCCGCGAAACTGCCCGGCACGGCCGTGGTCGCCGACGAGGCGGACGCCGCCGGGCGGCACGGGGTCGCGGTGGTCGGCACGAACGGCACGCAGCGGGTGTCGCTGGTCTTCGACCCGGCGACCGGCGCCTTCCTCGGTGTGCGGGAGGTGCTGCTGACGGACCTCCCCGCCGGCGGCCCGGGCGACCTCCCGCCCACCGGCAACCCCGGCCCGGGCGCCGGGAACGGCAAGGGGTACACCTTCGCCACCGCCGTCCTGGAGAGCGGCGTCGTCGACCGTGCGGGGGACAGGCCGAAGGGCTGAACCCCCGGGGGACCGACGAAGCCGATGATGCCGCTGACCGCGACGGCCGCGGCGGTGAGCAGCGCGACCACGGTGAT
>NZ_JBFAZB010000063.1:0-46561 GCF_040681575.1 Kitasatospora sp. NPDC051702 | reverse complement strand
AACCAAGGTGAAGTGTCTGACGTCGTGATAGGAGACGACGTGCTTGCCGGTGGGGCCCACCGGCGGTGCGCCGTCGCTCGAAGGCGCGTACGACCCCGGGGCGCACCCCGCACCACCCGCCACCGGATCACCGGATCAACAGGTCACGGGACCAGCAGGTCACACGATCAGCAGGCCGTCACCCCTCGATCCGGTGCTGGGTCCAGAAGGAGGTCAGGTCGACGGTCGTGGCGGCCTGCGCGGCGGCCTTGAACTCGGCCGTCGTGGAGACCCCGTACCAGTGCGACTGCGCGTAGCCCTTCAGCAGCCCGGCCATCGCGGTGTCCCCGATGGCGCGGCGCAGGTCGTGCAGGGCGCACTTGCCGTAGCCGTACACCACCGTGGAGTAGCGCGAGGAGTTGGCGTCCCAGTAGGCCATCGAGTTGGTGATCTTCTCGGCCGACGAGGCCCAGGAGACGCTGTTCCAGCACCCGGAGCCGGTCTTGCCGAGCGCGAGGTCGGTGGCGTAGTCGGTGAACGCCTCGTCCAGCCAGGGGCTGTTGTACTCGTCGTCGCCCACGATGCCGTAGAACCACTGGTGGCCGATCTCGTGGGTGAGCGCGGTGGTGCTGACCAGGTCGAGGACGAAGCCGGGGTACTCCATGCCCCCGAACCAGAAGTTGTTGTCGATCACGGCGTCCAACTCGCCGTACGGGTAGGCGCCGAAGCGCTGGGCGTGCGCGTCGACCGCCGAGGTGGCGGTGGAGAGCATCGACTGCGCGTCGGAGGAGCTGATCCCCGCCACCGAGTAGATGTTGACCTTCACCCCGGCCGACGAGGTGCCGGATATCCGGGTGAACGGCCCGGCGCCCCAGGCGAAGTCGCGCACCTTGCTCGCGGTCGCCTTGGTGACGGTCCGCCCGGAGCTGCCGGGGGTGTCCACCGAGGTGCCGGTGGCGGGCACCAGCAGGCTCGACGGGTGGTCGAGCGTGACGGTGAAGTCGGAGGCCAGCGAGTAGAAGGCCTCGCCGTTGTTGGTGTACGGGTCGAGGTGCCAGCCGGCCGCGTCCCGGACGGCCAGCACCGGCAGCGCGTTGCCCAGGAAGTTGAAGGCACCGTCGCGGCCGAAGCGGTCCGCGCCGCTGGGCACGGTGATGCCCAGGTCGAAGCCGACCGTGCCGCTCTGGCCCTGGGCGAGCGGGGCCGGCAGGGTGATCTTCAGGGCGGTGCAGTTCACCGACAGCGGGGCGGCCGTGCCGCCGGTCACGTTGCTCACGGTGATCGGGGTGCTCGGGCAGCTGCCGTGCCAGTTGTCCCACAGCCGCAGGTAGACCTCGTTCAGCGGGGCGGCCGAGGCGTTGCTGAAGGAGACGCTCTCGTGCCCGGTCCAGCCGGCGCCGGTGGCGTCACTGGTGAGGTCGACCGTGTAGGCGGGCGCGGCCGGGGTCCGGGTCGGGTCGCCGGGCTGCGGCGGCGTGGTACCGCCGGAGACGTCGAGGGTGACGTCGTCCAGGACGAAGCTGGTCTGCAGGCTGGAGTCCTCGGCGCCGGTGAAGGCGAGGGTGACGGTCTTTCCCGCGAAGGAGGAGACGTCGACGGTCTTGTGCACGTACCCGCTCTGGGCGTCCAGGTTCGAGTAGGTCGCCAGGGTGGTGGAGCCGAGCTTGACGGTCAGTTTGTCGTAGGCCGTGGTGGTGGTCGTCTCGGCCGTGTCGACGTGCAGCCAGAAGCCGAGCGAGGCGGTGCCGCACCCGGAGGGGAGGGTGACGGACTGGGACAGCGTCTCGGTGTGGGTGGACCCGTACCCGTCGAGCCAGGCGAAGGAACTTCCGGAGTGCGCGGTCTGGCCGCCACCGCTGGTGATCGCGCCGCTCGGCGCCGTCCAGGGCGAAGTCCCGGACTCGAAGCCGCCGTTGGCCACGACCTGGGCGGGCGTGCAGTCAGCGGCACTCGCCACGTTGGGGGTGGCGAGGGCCGTGGTGCCGGCGGCGAGGAACAGGGCGGCGCCGGTGAGGGTGCGCAGGAGTCTTTTCATCGAAACCTCTCGAAGGAGCGAACCGGGAGCAGCAGCGTGACAGCAAAGCCCCTCATTTGAAAGGGGCATGCCAGATCGTGCGTCGCCGATCGATGCCGCGGAGCGGCCGACCCGGGCGGGCCGCGGACGCACGGGCCGCGGGCGTGCGCGACTCGCCCGTACGGGACACCGGCCGGCGGCCGTCGGAAAACCGGTTGCCGCGCCGCCGCCCCGACCGCCACCATCCCGGCATGACCGACCACACCGCCCGCCCGCTGCCCGTGACCGCCGCCGCCCGTCCGGCCCCGGTCCAGCAGCAGCCCGGCCGCCCCCGGAGGCCCGACCGCGCGCACGCGTGAGCACCGCCCTGGTCGCGGGCCTGCTCGCCGGGTACGGCGTCGCCGTGCCGGTGGGGGCCGTCGGGGCCTACCTGGTGGCGCTGACCGCCCGGACGACGCTGCGCACCGGCGTCTGCGCCGCGCTCGGCGTGGCGGCGGCGGACGGGATCTACGCCGTACTGGCGGCGTTCGGGGGCGGCGCCCTCGCCCCGCTGGTCGAGCCGGTGGCCCGGCCGCTGCGGGTCGGCTCGGCGCTGGTGCTGCTGGCGCTCGCGGCCCGGACGGCCCGCACCGCCCTGCGCGCCCACCGCGGCCGCTCCGGATCCGCCGCCGACGCTCCCGGGGCACCGCCGGGGCCGGGCCGGGCCTTCCTGACGCTGCTCGGGATCACCCTGATGAACCCGCTCACGGTGCTCTACTTCACCGCCCTGGTGCTGGGCGGCGGCCCGGCCCCGGACGCCGTCGCCCGGACGGTGTTCACCGCCGGGGCCTTCGCGGCCTCGGCCAGCTGGCAGCTGCTGCTGGCCTCCGGCGGCGCCCTGCTGGGCCGGCTGCTGACCGGGGCCCGGGGGCGCCTGGGCACCGCCCTGGGCTCGGCGGCGCTGGTGGCCGCGCTGGCCGTGCAGCTGCTCGCGGCCTCGTGGTGAGCACCGCGCCGACACCGCACCGCATCACCCCGCGTCACCCCGGACCGCCCCGCAGCGCGCCTCACCCGGCCCCCGGGCGAGGCGCCGGGGCCGCCCCCGGACGGCATCCGGCACCACCCCCGGAGGACCCGCGGGCCGTCACGGAGAGACACATCACCCCGAACCGGTGGAAACTTCGCTTGTATCCTGGTGGTGTATCCGCCTGACCTGCCGGACGGACCCCGGGCGCGGCCCGACGTTGTCGGCACCGACGCGGAGGAGTAGTGCGGACATGGTTGAGCAGGACGGCCCCGAGCGGCGGGCACGCCTGAGCCGTCCGCTGGTGCTGGCCGCGGCCGTGGCGCTGGTGGACCGCGAGGGCCTGGCCGCGCTCACCATGCGCCGGCTGGCGGCCGAGCTGGGCGTGGAGTCGATGGCCCTCTACCGGTACACCCCCGGCAAGGAGGCCCTGCTGGACGGCCTGATCGAGGCCTACTTCACCGAGCTCAACGAACGGCTGCGCGCCACCGCCGTCCGCGCGCCCGCCGCCGGGCCCTCCCCCGGCCCCGCCTGGCGGGCCGAACTGCGCCGCATCGCCGGGGCGTTCGCCGCCGTGGCGCACGCGCACCCGGAGATCCTGCCGCTGGTGGCGACCAGGCCGCTGAGCGTCCCGGTGGCCCGGCGGCCCGCGTCGGTGCTGCAGCTCACCGAGCACATCCTCGCGGTGCTCGGGCGGGCCGGCTTCGACGACGCCGCCGCGCTGACCGTCTACCGCGCGTTCGTCGCGTGGAACCTGGGCTGCCTGCTGGTGGACAAGCGCCAGGTGGTCGACAACCCGGAGGAGCCGGATCCGGTGCTGCGGCTCGGCCTGCACCGGCTGCCGGCCGCCGAGTACCCGCGGCTGCGCGCGCTGGTCCCCCGGTTCGCCGACTTCGACGACGCGGGAGAGCTGCTGAACGGCCTGGACGCCCTCCTGGACGGCCTGCCGGCGGCCCCCCTTGACGCGTTCTACGGCGGCGGCGCATCCTGAGGATACGAGGTACACGTCGGACATATCCGCTCACCAGCACGGCACCGCCGCCACACCGCGATCCGCGATCGCCGAGGCGTGACCGGCGCGGAGCGCCCCCGACGGCGCCCGGAAGAGGTCGCCATGTCCGCTGGACCCTCCACTCCCTCCCGACCCGACATCCTGAGGCTCCGCGTCACCGCCAAGGACGCGGACACCCTGCGCACGCTGCTGCGCGAGACCCGTCCCGACGTCGGCGGCCGTCCGTACGTCGAGGCCGACGGGCGCGTCAGCATCGACGCCTACGTCCCGGACGACCGGGTCGCCGCACTGCAACGCGACGGCGTCTCGGTGACCCGGATCGGCAACGCCAGCGAGGCCGGGCGCGCCGCCCAGGCCGAGGTCGGCGAGGGCGACCGCTTCGCCCCGGCCGACGCCGTCCCGCGCGGCCTGGCCGCCAAGCTCGCCGGCTGACCCGGGAGGACCGTCATGCCGTACCTGAACACCACCGAGGTCGAGTCCGCCCTGGCCAGCCTGGCCACCGCCTACCCCGGCACCACCCAACTGATCACCCTGCCCGAGGACTCCGTCGAGGGCCGCACCGCCCACGCGCTGCACATCGGCGGCCCCGCCCCGATCCCCAAGGCCTGCGTGATGATGATCGGCGGCGTCCACGCCCGCGAGTGGGGCAGCTGCGAGATCCTCGTCCACCTGGCCGCCGACCTGCTGGAGGCCGACCACAACGGCACCGGCCTCGGCTACGGCGCCACCGTCGTCACCGCCGCGGAGGTCCACGACCTGCTCCGGCGGCTGGACCTGGTGCTCTTCCCGCTGGTCAACCCCGACGGCCGGCGGTACAGCCAGAAGGTCGACCCGATGTGGCGCAAGAACCGCAACCCGGCCAACTCCGGCATCAGCCTGGACCCGGACTGCGTGGGCGTCGACCTCAACCGCAACTACGACTTCCTGTTCGACTTCGGCACCGCCTTCGCCCCGACCGCGAACCCGCAGGTGTCGACCGACCCGTGCGACCCGCAGGTCTACCAGGGCCCGAGGCCGTTCTCGGAGCCGGAGACCCGCAACGTCCGCTGGCTGCTGGACCAGTTCCCGCGGACCAGGTGGTTCGTCGACGTGCACAGCTACTCGGAGGACATGCTCTACAACTGGGGCGACGACGACAACCAGTCGGTCGACCCGGCGATGAACTACCGCAACGCGCAGTTCGACGGCCTCCGCGGGCTGCCGAACGACGTCGCGTACGCCGAGTACATCCCCAAGACGGACGAGGACGGCGCCGTCCTGCTCGCCGAACGGTTCTGCCAGGGCGTCAAGGGCGTGCGCGGCCGCACCTACAAGCCGATGAGCGGGTTCCACCTGTACCCGACCAGCGGGACCAGTGACGACTACGTCTACGCCCGCCACTTCGACGATCCCGACCAGGGCAAGGTGCTCGGCTTCACCGTCGAGTGGGGCACCAGCTTCCACCCGCCGTGGGCCGAGATGAGCCGCATCATCCTCGACGTGGACGCGGGACTCGTGGAGTTCTGCCTGGCCACCGCCTGAACCATCGTGCCCGACAGCAGGGTGCCCGCCACGACCGGTCGTGGCGGGCACCCGACGTGTGCGGGTGGGGGCGTGGAATCAGGCGGCCCGGTGGAAGAAGAACGGGTCCAGCGAGGGCGGCACCCGGCTGACGCCGTCCAGGTCCAGCAGCTGGTGCGTGGTGAAGTCGGCGTTGCGCTGGTACGTCACGCCGACCGGGAAGTTGGCCCGGTCGGGGGTGTTGTTCCCCGCGAAGATCCCGTAGAAGTCCCGGCCGACGGCGACCATCCGGATGTAGTCGCCCAGGTAGGGCAGGGCGCCGGGCGGGGCCTTCGGCACGTCGCCCGGGGCCTGGTGCAGGACGTGGGCCTCGGCCGTCGCACCGCCGTCGGCGGTCAGCTCCAGCGCCGTCGTCCACTGGTCGTGCGCCAGCTGCTGGTAGACCAGCCCGACCAGCCCGTCCGCGTTGATCGCCAGCGCCGGGTTCTTGGCGTTGACGAGGTCCGCGCGCGCCGGGGCCCAGGTCTGCCCCCGGTCGGTCGAGCGCCGCACGTGCAGGACGTAGTCGGTGGGCACGGTGCCGCCGGTGCCGTCGCACCAGGCGATCCAGACGGTGCCGGAGTCGGTCGGGTCGACGGCGATCGACAGGTCGGCGCCGGTGCGTTCCTGCCCCAGCGTCGCCGCCTTGACGTTGAACCGCACCCTCCGCCCGGCGGCCACCCGCTGGCCGGCGACGCCGTCGTCGGAGTCCCGCAGGTCCTGGAACGGGCTCGCGACCAGGGCGCCCTTGTCGTCGCGCGTCACCACGACGTCGAAGGTGACGACCAGCCCGGAGAAGTCGCTCCAGCTCTCGAACGCGGTGTACACCGTGCCGTCGGGGTGCAGCGCGATCCGCACCGGCGGGCCGTCGAACACCCGGTGGGCCCGCTGGTCGACCTGGACGGACCGGAAGGCGCCGTGGCCGTGCCGGGCGTCGGCGGAGACGTCCACCGTGGCGCTGTGCGGCTGGTGGTCGCCGTCGTTGTTGCCGACGTACACCACGTCCCGGCCGGAGCCGTTCACGACGGTGCCGCCGGCGACGACCCACGGCTGGTCCGGATTGTGGACCGCGGCGCGGTCGACGAGGACCTCCATCGGCGCGTCCGACGTGACGTCCGCGGCCCGCAGGACCTGGAGGTCGCCGTCCTCGCCGTTGAGGATGCCGGTGTACAGGGTGCCGCCCTGCGGCGCGAAGCCGACGCTGATGTCGCCGGTGCCGCCCGGGTCGGCGTTGCCGGGGACGACGCTGCGCAGCACCCAGGTGTCGCCGCCGTCCGCCGAGACGTAGACCGGGGCGAGCGGCCCGCCCATCGGATCCGGCGTGAAGGCGGTCGCCACCAGCTGGTTCGGGTTCTCGGGGTTGACGGCGAGGTTGGGCTCGCTGTCCAGGCTGGTGTCGCCGCTCAGCGCCCTGGGGGTGATGTCGACGACCTTGATGGTGGGCATCCCGGCTCACCTCCCTTCCCGCAGCACGGCGAGTCGCTGCACCGGCTGACGGTCGTCGGGGTGGAGCAGCTGGAACGGCGCCTCCGCGGCGAGCTCGCCCGTCGTGGCGTGCAACAGCCACAGGGCCTCCTGCCCGGGCGCCGGCTTGGGGACGTGCAGCCAGCGCCTGTCCCCGCTGCTGGGGTAGAGGACGGTGATCCGTCCGGGGGCGACGTCACCGGCCTCGACGATCGAGACGTCGAGGGCGGCGCGCCACCAGTGCGGGGCGTGCTCCGAGTGCGACGCCCGGTCGACGTCCTCCAGGCCGACCACGGTGGCGACGACCACGGCGTCCGTCTGCCCGGCGTGCGCCGCGAGGTCCTCCTCGCGGATGGTGCGCTGCACCGACGACAAGGGCATCTCGTCGGCGGTGGTGGCCGCCATCGAGACGTGCTGCTGGACGGCGTCGGCGGGCAGTCGGCCCAGCTCGACGACGCCGAGGCCCTCGCCGTAGACCAGGCCCCGGGTGAAGAACGCGGCCGTGTCGCCGACCGCGAGCGGGGACGCGTCGGCCGCCAGGCGGACGGTGACCTCGCTGCCGGCGAGCCGCCGGAAGCCGTTCGGCGCGTGCAGCACCTCGGTCACCGCGACGACGGCCGTGCGCGCGTCGTCCGCACCGGGCGGGACGGCCGCCAGCGAAGTGCCGCCGACCCTGGTGACCGTGCCCCGGAAGCCGAGCGGGGCCCGGCGCACGAGTGCGGCCAGGTCACCGGCCGCGGCGGCGGGTGTCGAGTCGCTCATGACGATCCTCCTCTCCGATCGTCGGTCGCCGGGTCACCGCGCCGCGCGGGCGGTGGAGGGGTGGGCCCGGCGCCATTCGGTCCGCGCGCCCAGCGCGCAGACCGCGGTGAGGGCCGCCGCGAGCGCGACGACCAGCCACTCGGCCGCGCCGCTGCCGGCGTCCGGGTCGAGCCCGAGCAGGGTCTCGATCCACTGCGGCCACACCAGGGTGATCAGGAACAGCAGCCCGGACAGGGTGCCGAGGGCGGTCTCCAGCCAGAAACGGGGCCGGACCGGACGGGATTGCTGGAGGGGCATCGCTGCGCCTCCCGTCTCCCCGGAGCCCGGGCCGCGCACGGCGCGCCGGGCGCGCCGTCCTGGTGCCGTCGTGCCCGTGGGCACGGCGGCACGACCGGCCGGGCCGGTCCGGGCCGGGGGTCGCCTCCCGTCGGCGCCGCCGGTCGGGGGGCGTGGCCGCCGCGGGAGGGGTTCTGCTGGGACGCGCGGTGTCGGGCCGCGCGGGGCACGGTGTCGGGACCGTGCCGGGGGTCCGTCGGGTCGGGCCGACGGGCACCGGTGGGGGCGGGCGCCGGAGTCGGCGCCGTACGCCTACGAGGCACACGTACTGCGTATACGAGTCTGCGCGCACGCCCGGGGCAGGTCAAGGGCGGGCCGGCCGGCCCGCCCGGACGCGCCCGTCTCAGATCCGGGCGCCCAGCATCCGGAGCACCAACTCTCCGTAGCGGCGGCCGAGTTCCTCGGGGGTCTCGGTGGAGCGGTCGGTGTACCAGCGGGAGACGTCGATGCCCAGCGAGGTCACTGCGCGAGCCGCCGTGCGGACCTCGGACACCTCGAAGGCGCCGGCCGCCACGCCCGCCGCGATCAGCGCGCTGACCTCGCGTTCGATGTCCAGGCGCAGCGCCGCGACGACGGCGTAGGCGTCCTCGGGCAGCGCGTGCAGCTCGTAGTTGACCACCCGGCCGACGGTGCGGGCCCGGGCGTGCCAGGCGGTGAACTGCTCGACCAGCCGCCGCATCCGCACCACCGGGTCCCCGCCGCCCGCCACCGCGTCGCGCACCAGCGCCAGCGTGGCCGCGTGGCCGGCCTGGCTGATCTCGGCCAGCAGCGCGGCCTTGGACTGGTAGTGGATGTACAGCGCCGCCGGGCTCATCCCGGCCGCGGTGGCGATGTCCCGGGTGGTGGTGGCGTGGAAGCCGCGCTCCGCGAAGGACTCGACGGCCGCCCGGAGCAGCCGGTGCGCCGCCTCGGGGCGGCTGTCGGCGCCGCCGGGCAGGACGGGCCAGAGGTCGGCGATGGGCGTGCTGGTCATGGCGCCATCCTCCCAGAGAACTCGTACACGCATTCCCCGCCGGGCGGTCGGCGGCTGTTGACAGGCTCCCGCACCACCACCATGCTGAGCAAGCGCTTAGTCACCGGTCGTGGCCGGGCCCATCCGGACTCCGCCGGCCCCCACGAGGACTTGCGACACCCGTGGCACCCGTCGAAGTCCGTCGCAGCAGATCCGTCGCAGCAAGTCCCCGGCGCAGCAAGTACGTCGAAGCAGATCCGTCGAAGCAAGTCCGTCGAACCGCGCGAAAGGCAGGACCCCTCCGTGGCGCACTCCTTCAAGGGCCGGGTGGCCGTCGTCACCGGATCGAGCCGGGGCATCGGCCTCGGCATCGCGCGCGAGCTGGTCGACCGCGGGGCGAAGGTCTGCCTGACCGCCCGCAACCCCGACCCGCTCGCCGAGGCCGTCCGCGACCTGGGCGGGCCGGACAACGCCATCGCCGTCGCCGGCAAGTCCGACGACCCGGCCCACCAGGAGGAGGCGGTCACCCGCACCCTGGAGGCCTTCGGACGGCTCGACCACCTCGTCAACAACACCGGCATCAACCCGGTCTACGGGCCGGTCCTCGACACCGACGAGGCCGCGGCGGCCAAGATCTTCGCCGTCAACGTGCTGGCCCCGCTCGCCTGGACCCGCCGCGCCCACGCCGCCTGGATGGGCGAGCACGGCGGCTCGGTGGTCAACGTGGCCTCCATCGCGGGCATCCGCGCCTCGCTCGGGATCGGCATGTACGGCATCAGCAAGGCCGCGCTGATCCGGCTCACCACCGAACTCGGCGCCGAGCTGGGCGGCCAGGGCATCCGGGTCAACGCCGTCGCACCCGCCGTCGTCAAGACCAGGTTCGCCGAGGCCCTGTACGAGGGCCGCGAGGAGCAGGTCGCCGCCGCCTACCCGCTGGGCCGGCTCGGCGTCCCGGAGGACGTCGCGGGCGCGGTCGCCTTCCTGCTCTCCCCGGACTCCGCCTGGATCACCGGCCAGACCCTGGTCGTCGACGGCGGGGTCACCCTCGGCGGTGGGCTGTGAGCGCGGCGGTCGACGGCCCGGGCTCCCGCGGCGCGGTTTCCCCGGACGGCGGCGGCCCGGGCTCCCGCGGCCCGGCTTCCCCGGCCCCCGGCGGCGCGGCCGCGGGGACCGGCGCGGGCGGTGACCTCGCCGGGCAGGGCGTCGTGGTGACCGGTGGCGGGCGCGGCATCGGCGCCGCGCTGGCCCGGGCCTTCGCCGCGGCCGGTGCCAGGGTCGTGGTCAACGACCTGGACGCCGAGGCGGCCCACGAGGTGGCGCGCGACTGCGGCGGGAGCGCCGCCCCCGGCGACGCCGCCTCCGTCGAGGGGCTGACCGAGCTGGTCGGCCGGGCCCGGGCCGAGCTCGGCGAGATCGACGTGTGGTGCGCCAACGCGGGCGTCGCCCCGGTCGGCGGGGCCGACGCGCCCGCCGCCGCCTGGGCCGGCGCGTGGGAGGTCAACGTCCTCGCCCACGTCCGGGCCGCCGACCTGCTCCTCCCCCGCTGGCTGGAACGCGGCGAGGGCCGCTTCCTCGCCACCGTCTCCGCCGCCGGACTGCTCACCATGCTCGGCTCGGCCCCGTACGCGGTGAGCAAGCACGGCGCGCTCGCCTTCGCCGAGTGGCTCTCCGCGACGTACCGCCACCGCGGCGTCCGGGTGCACGCGCTCTGCCCCCAGGGCGTGCGCACCGACATGCTCGCCTCCACCGGCGCGGTCGGCCAGGCCCTGCTCGCGCCCACCGCGCTGGAGGCCGAGGAGGTCGCCGCGGCCACCCTGGCGGCGCTGGCCGAGGACCGCTTCCTGGTCCTGCCGCACCCCGAGGTCGCGGACTACTACCGGGCCCGGGCCACCGACCCAGACCGCTGGATCACCGCGATGAACCGGCTCCAGCAGGGGCTGGAAGAGAGCGAGGCGCTGTGAGGGCCTGGCAGGTGCCCGAGCTCGGCGAGCCGGGCGCGGTGATGCGGCTGGTCGACGGGCTGCCCCGGCCGGTGCCCGGCCCGGGCCAGCTGCTGGTCCGGGTGCGGGCCGCGGCGGTCAACTTCCCGGACGCGCTGATGGTGCGCGGCGAGTACCAGGTGCGCCCGCCGCTGCCGTTCACGCCCGGCGTGGAGCTGTGCGGCGAGGTCGCGGACGGGCCGCGGCGGGGCGAACGGCTGATCGGCAACCCGGTGCTGCCGCACGGCGCCTTCGCCGAGTACGCGCTGCTGGACGCGGCGGCCGCGCACCCGGCGCCCGCGGCACTGGACGACGCCGAGGCGGCCGCGCTGCACATCGGCTACCAGACCGCCTGGTTCGCCCTGCACCGCCGGGCCCGGCTGCGGGCCGGCGAGACCCTGCTGGTGCACGCCGCGGCGGGCGGGGTGGGCAGCGCGGCGGTGCAGCTCGGCCGCGCCGCCGGGGCCCGGGTGGTCGCCGTGGTCGGCGGCCCCGCGAAGGCGGAGGCGGCCCGGGCGCTCGGCGCCGACCTGGTCGTCGACCGGACGGCCGCGGACTTCGTCGGCGCCGTCAAGGAGTTCACCGGCGGGCGCGGCGCCGACGTGGTGTTCGACCCGGTCGGCGGCGACGCCTACACCGGCTCCACCAAGTGCGTGGCCTTCGAGGGCCGGATCGTGGTGGTCGGCTTCGCCGCCGGGCGGATCCCGGCGCCCGCGCTCAACCACGCCCTGGTGAAGAACTACGCCATCCTCGGCCTGCACTGGGGGCTCTACAACACCCACGACCCGCGGGCCGTCGCCGCCGCGCACGAGGCGCTGACCGGGCTCGCCGAGCAGGGCGCGGTGCGCCCGCTGGTGAGCGCCCGGGTGCCGCTGGCCGACGCGGCCGGAGCCGTCCAGCTGGTCGCCGACGGGCGCAGCACCGGCCGGATCGCCGTCCTCGGCGACTGACCGGAGCGCCCGCCCGCCAGCACCGCGCCCACGCGACCGACCCCCGGCGCAGTCGGGCCGCCCGGGGCTCAGCAGGTGGGGGCTCAGCGGGCGCCGGCGATGACGTCGAGGGCCGGGCGGGGCGGGCGGCCGAGCAGTTCCGCGAGGTCGCCCGCCCCGCCCGGCCCGGCCAGGAAGCCGTGGGCGATCGCCGAGTAGGTGCCGACCACCATCGGTACCTGGAAGTCCTGCGCGTCCGAGGCCGCCACCGCTGCCCGCGCCTGCGTCAGCCGGCCGGGCCGGTACTCGGCGCCGAGCGCCCCGGCCACCTCCGCACCCCCCAGCGCCCGCTCCCCCACCAGCTCGTACGTGCGCCCCGCGTGGGCCTCCGGGGCGAGTGCGACGGCGGCCGCCACCTCGGCGAGGTCCGCCCGGGCCACCGCCGCGAGCTTCCCGTCCCCGAGCGGGGCGCGGACCACCCCGTCCGGGCCCGGCGCGGCGATCGCGCCGAGGAACTCGGCGTACAGGCCGTTGCGCAGCACCGTCCAGCGCAGGGAGGACGACGCGCGGAGCCGGCGCTCGGTCCAGCGGTGGGCGAGGGCGTACGGCAGGTGGTCTCCGTCGCCGGAGAGGCTGGTGTAGACGACGTGCTCGACGCCGGCCCGTTCCGCCGCCGTGATCGCCGCGCCGTGCCGGGCGATCACCACGTCGTCCTCGGCGACTCCCGCCGAGATCAGCAGCAGGGTCCGCACGCCGCGGAACGCCTCCGCGAGCGTCTCGGGCCGGTCGAAGTCCACGAGCCGGGACGGCACCTCCGCGGGCACCGTCCCGGGCGTGCGGCTGCCGGCGGCCACGTCGGGGCGCCCGGCGAGCCGTTCCAGGACGAGCGTTCCGAGCGCGCCGTTGACACCGGTGACGAGCAGCATGGTTCCTCCGGGGATGATCGGGGGGCGGATTCCTGACCATCGTCGGCCGCCGGGGCGCCCGGCGTAAGGAGGCACTTCCATGTCAGCAGGGCACACCGCGATAACCACCCCTCGCCCGGTGGTCTGGTGCGAGGACGGCGTGGACTGCGGGATCCAGGACCTGCTGAGCCGGCTCGGCGAGAAGTGGTCCGTCCTGACCGTCGTCGAACTCGCCCAGGGCGTACGGCGGTTCCGCGAGCTGCAGCGCGCCCTGCCGGGCATCTCGCAGCGGATGCTGACGCTGACGGTGCGCCGGCTGGAGCGGGACGGCCTGGTCTCCCGGACGGTCCACCCGACCGTCCCGCCGCAGGTGGAGTACGAGCTGACGCCCCTCGGACACAGCCTGACCCACCTGGTCCGGGCGGTGGCGGACTGGTCCTACGACCACCACGACGCGATCGTGGACTCCCGCCGCCGGTGGGACGCCGCCAACCCCGACTCGGAGGTCCGCTGACCGCCCCACCGGCCCGCGCGCCCCTCCGCTACTTCGCGTACTCCATCTCCGGGAAGCGCGGCGAGGGACCGTCCAGCAGGTGGTCGTCGTGGCCGCGCAGCCAGCGGTCGAAGAAGGAGGCCACGTACGTCCGGGTCGCCAGCACCGCGCGCTCCGGGCGGACCTCGCCCAGGTCCTTGCCGAGCTGCTCGGGGGTGATCGCGCCCTGCCGGGCGAGCTGGGGCAGCAGGGACTGCGCGTCGGTGTAGGAGGCGTGCCGGGACCCGTCGAGGGTGACGTCGGCGTGCCAGCCCGTGCTGTGCTGCCAGAGGGCGTCCCAGCCGGGCTGGTGGTGGTAGTCCCCGGAGTCCTCCTCCCGCGTGCCCATCAGCAGGAACGGGCGGTCCACCCCCTCCGCCGCGACGTTCGTCAGGACCACCCCGGTGTGGCCGTCCGGCCCGGGGAA
This sequence comes from Kitasatospora sp. NPDC051702, assembly GCF_040681575.1. Classification (NCBI taxonomy): domain Bacteria; kingdom Bacillati; phylum Actinomycetota; class Actinomycetes; order Kitasatosporales; family Streptomycetaceae; genus Kitasatospora; species Kitasatospora sp. NPDC051702. The sequence continues at coordinate 32,728 of NZ_JBFAZB010000063.1, read as the reverse complement.
GTGCAGCTGACCGTCCATGTTGACGGCGGCCGCGATCCGCGGGTCGTCGTGCATGGCCTGGAGGGCGGTGGAGCCGCCCGCCGAGTGGCCGACCATGCCGATCCGGTCGAGGTCGAGGGAGTCGGCGAGGCCGGCCGGCAGCTTCTGGTCGCGGCACAGCCCGGGCAGCTGGTCCAGCACGAAGCGGGTGTCGTCCACCCTGGTCTGCAGGGAGGTGCGCAGCACGTCGGCGAGGTCGAGGTCGGGCTTGCCCAGCAGCTCGGGGAAGACGGAGGTGGCGAGGTCCCCGTTCGGGAAGGCGACCTCGGAGGCGTCGTAGGTGTGGTCGACGGTGACGACGACGTAGCCGCGCGAGGCGAGGTCCTCGACCAGGCCGGTGCCCCAGGTGCGCGGGTCACCGAACCCGGCCGAGTAGAGCACGACCGGGCGCTTGCCGCCGGGCAGGGCGGGCGCGTCGGTGCGGGCGTGGGTGCGGACGCCGGCCCAGTCGGTGCGGCCGGGTTCGAAGCCGTAGTCCGACTGGCCGACGCTGCCGGCGCTGCCGAAGTGGTCGGCGGCGGAGCGCTCCATGTACGGGGCGCGGTCCCGGCCGGTGGCGGGCCGGGCGGTCGGGTACCAGAAGCTGATCATCAGCTCGCGGGGCTTCCCCGGCTTCCACCGGAACTCCCGGCTCGGGTCGGTCAGGTGCAGCGTCGCGGTCCCGACGGGGTACGGTCCGGTCGGCTGCGGCAGCCACGCCTGCGCCTGCCGGGCCGCGCCCCCGCCGTCCGGGGCCGCCGCCACCGCCCCGGGCGCGCCGACCACTCCCAGCACCGCCGTCGCCGCCAGCAGTGCCGCCGCCACTCCCCGTCCCCGCCTGTGCATCCCGTGCTCCTCGCCCTCGATCGGTCGGCCCGCCCGGTTCGCGCGGTCCGTTGAGCAGGACGGTACGGGTGGGGGCGGGGCGAAACCGTCATACCGGGGAGCCAACTCACCCCTGAGTACCAGGGTATGACTCCCTTAGGGGCCGTCAGGCCGACGGGGGGCGGGGCTCGGGCTCGGGGCGCGGGGCACCGACGGGAGCAGGGCGCCGGCCGCCGGAGCGGCCCGGGCGGCGTCGTCCAGGAAGCCGGTAGTCTCCGCCCGGATCACCGCCACCCGCTGATCGCCGGCCTCGACGACGCACGAGAACAGGAGGCGCCGTGCCGCGCCCCGAAGCGCTGCCCCGCACCGTCCGCCTGCTGTTGCTCGCCCGGGTCGTCAACCGGCTCGGGGCCTTCTCGCTGCCCTTCCTCACCGCGCTGATCAGCGCCGACCACGGCGCGAGCCTCACCTCCGCCGGGCTCGTCAGCGCCGCCTTCGGGCTCGCGACGATCCCCTCCCGGCTGGCCGGGGGGCACCTGGCCGACCGGATCGGCCGGCGCACCACCATCGTGCTCGGGCTCTGCGGATGCGCCGTCGCGCAGCTGGCGATCGCCGCGTCCGTGTCACTGACCTGGGCGGTCGCCGGGGCGGTGCTGCTCGGGCTGGCCTTCGAGCTCTACGAGCCCCCGAGCCAGGCGATCATCGGCGAGTCCGTCCCCGAGCAGCACCGGGTGCGCGCGTTCAGCCTGTTCAGCGCCGCGCTCGCGGCGGGCGGCATGGGCGCCGGGCTGCTGGCCGCCCTGCTCGGCCGTTGGGACCTGCGCTGGCTCTTCGTCACCGACGCCGTCACCTGCCTGGCCTGCGCCCTGCTGATCCGGCTCGCCCTGCCCCACGACCGTCCCGAACCACCCGGCGCCGACCGGGGCCGCGCCGCCGTACGCCCGCTGCGCGACCGGGCCCTGCTGAGCGTCCTGGCCACCGGCACCGCCTACGCCCTGATCAACCAGCAGGCCGTGGTCACCCTGCCGCTCGCCCTCACCCGGCACGGCCTGCCCGCCGCCGACGCCGGGCTGCTGTTCACCGCCGCCGCGGCCACCACCGTGCTCGCGCAGCCGCTGGTCCGGATGCCCTGGACGACCCGGCTCGGCACGCCCGTCGCGCTCGCCCTCGCCCACCTCCTCCTGGCCGCGGGGCTGACGGGCTACGCCCTCGCCGGGACCCTGCCGGGGATGCTCGCCGCCGCCGCGGTGCTGAGCCTCGGCGACCTCCTGGTGATCGGCCGCATCTACGCGCTCGTCACCGAGCTCGCGCCACCCGGTGCCGGCGGCCGCTACCTGGCCGTCTTCGGGACCAGCTGGGGCATCGCCGCGACGCTCGCGCCCGTCCTCGGCACCCAGCTGCTCGCCCGCGCGGGGACGACCGTGCTGTGGTCCGTCATGGCCGTGTTCTGCCTGCTGCTCGCCGCCCTGCACCTCCGGGTGACGCCGGAGTCCGCCGGGTCCCCCCGCCGCCGCACCGCCGGGAGGCCCGGACCGGCCGAGCCCGCGGCCGCCCCCGGCCCGTGACGCCGTCCGACGTGCACCGGCCCGGCCGGAGGGGCCGGTGCGTCCGCACCCCGCGCGGCAGTCGGTCAGGAGTCGCCCGCGTGGCGGCGGAGCTCGCGGCGGGCCAGGGAGCGCTTGTGGACCTCGTCCGGGCCGTCGGCGAGGCGCAGGGTGCGGTTGCCGGCCCAGAGCTGGGCGAGCGGGGTGTCCTGGCTGACTCCGGCGGCGCCGAACGCCTGGACGGCCTTGTCCAGGATCCACTCCACGGTGCGCGGCGTCGCGATCTTGATCGCTTGGATCTCGGTGTGCGCGCCCCGGTTGCCGACGGTGTCCATCAGCCAGGCCGTCTTCAGCACCAGCAACCGCAACTGCTCGATCCGCACCCGGGATTCGGCGATCCAGTCCTGGACCACGCCCTGCTCGGCCAGCGGGCGGCCGAAGGCGACGCGCTCGCCCACCCGGCGGCACATCAGCTCCAGGGCCCGCTCGGCGATGCCGATCGCCCGCATGCAGTGGTGGATCCGGCCCGGGCCGAGCCGGGCCTGGGCGATGGCGAAGCCGGCGCCCTCCGCCCCGATCAGGTTCCCCGCCGGGACGCGGACGTCCTCGAAGAGCACCTCGGCGTGGCCGCCGTGGTCGGCGTCGTCGTAGCCGAAGACCGTCATGCCGCGCTTCACGGTGACGCCGGGCGTGTCGCGCGGGACGAGCACCATGCTCTGCTGGCGGTGCGGCTCGGCGCCCGGGTCGGTCTTGCCCATGACGATGAGGATCCGGCACTGCGGGTTCATCGCCCCGGTGATGTACCACTTGCGGCCGTTGACCACGTAGTCGTCGCCGTCCCGCTCGATCCGGGTGGCGATGTTGGTGGCGTCCGAGGAGGCCACCTCCGGCTCGGTCATCGCGAAGGCGGAGCGGATCTCGGCGTCCAGCAGCGGGCGCAGCCAGCGCTCGCGCTGCTCGGCCGAGCCGAACTGGGCGAGCAGCTCCATGTTCCCGGTGTCGGGGGCCGCGCAGTTCAGCGCGGGCGGGGCCAGTTGCGGGCTGCGGCCGGTGATCTCGGCGAGCGGCGCGTACTGCAGGTTGGTGAGCCCGGCGCCGTGCTCGCCGGGGATGAAGAGGTTCCACAGGCCCTGCTTGCGGGCCTCGGCCTGGAGCTCGGCCACGACCGGCGGGACGGCCCAGGGGGCGCGGTCCGGGTCGGCCAGCTGCTCGGCGAGGACGGCCTCCGCGGGGTACACGTGGGCGTCCATGAAGGCCAGCAGCTGCGCACGGAGTTCGTTCGTCCGGGCGTCGTAGGCGAAGTCCATCGGTCAGTTCTCCTTGAGGGTGCTCAGGCCGTGCCGGGCGAGGATCGGGGCCATCTCTCCGGCCCGTTCGAACCCGGCGCCGAGGGTGCGGCCCTGCTGGAAGCGGTAGTGGATGCCTTCGGCGACGACGGCGAGCTTGAAGGAGGCGAAGGCCACGTACCAGTCCAGGTCCGCGGCCTGCCGGCCGGTCGACTCGGCGTACCGGGCGACGAGTTCGTCGGGTTTCGGGAAGCCGGGCGCGGTCGCGGCGGAGGGGATGATGCCGCCGCCGACTCCGGCGAGTTCGGTGTACATCACCAGCAGGCCGATGTCGGTGAGCGGGTCGCCGAGGGTGGACATCTCCCAGTCGAGGACGGCGGTGATGACGTCGGTGCCGGCGGTGCCGTCCGTGTCGCCGGAGTCGTCGACGAGGACGTTGTCGAGGCGGTAGTCGCCGTGGACGAGCGCGGGTGCGGGCGAGACGGGGAGGCGCTCGGCGAGCAGCCCGTGCAGCCGGTCCACGGCGGGCAGGTCGCGGCTGCGGGAGTTCGACAGCTGGGTGGACCAGCGGCGCAGCTGGCGCTCCAGGTAGCCGTCGGGGCGGCCGAAGTCGGCGAGGCCGACGGCGGCCGGGTCGATCCGGTGCAGGGCGGCGAGGGTGTCGACGAGGCGGCGGCCGAGGGCGTGGACGCGCGGCGCGCCGAGGGCGGCGAACGGGGCGACGTCGCGGTGGGCGGTGCCGGGGACGTGCTCCATGAGGTACCAGGGGGCGCCGAGGACGTCCGTGCCCGGGTCGAGGAGGAGCGTGCGCGGGACGGGGACGTCGGTGTCGCGCAGGGCGGTCATCACGCGGTGCTCGCGGCCCATGTCGTGCGCGGTGGCGAGGACGTGGCCGAGCGGGGGGCGGCGCAGGACCCAGCGGGTGGTGCCGTCCGAGAGGACGTAGGTGAGGTTGGAGCGGCCGCCCTCGATGAGGGAGGCGGTGAGGGGGCCCTGGACGAGGCCGGGCAGCTCCCGGTCGAGGTGGTTCCGCAGGCGGCCCAGGTCCAGCCCGGGCGGATCGGCGGGTGTCTCGGACATCGGGCGGCTCCTCGGGGGTGGGCGTGGCGTTGACTAAGCGCTTGCTTAGCATTCAGCCGGAGGGCGCACCTGTCAATGGCGGACGGAACGGAACGAGCCCCCGGACCGCAGGGTCCAGGGGCTCGCAGGGGTAGGGCGGTGGTCCGTCAGGCGTCGCCGAACTCTCCGGCGGCGGCAGCGGCCACGAAGGCCCGCCAGGCGTCGGCCGGGAAGAGCAGGACGGGCCCCTCCGGGTCCTTGGAGTCCCGAACGGGCATCACACCGGGAAGGTGGGAGGCGACTTCGACGCAGTTCCCACCGTTCTGGCTGTAGCTCGACTTCACCCATCGGGCAGGCGTCAGGTCGGCGACCATCAGCGAACTCCTTCCGAAGCAGTGGACCAGAGCGAGCGCCCCGGTCAGACGTCGCCGAATTCTCCTGCAGCGGCCGCGACGACGAAGGCCCGCCAGGCGTCGGCCGGGAAGAGCAGGACGGGCCCGGCCGGGTCCTTCGAGTCGCGAACAGGCATAACGCCGGTGAGGCCCTGCGCGACCTCGACGCAATTCCCACCATTGCCACTGCGACGACTCTTCACCCATCGGGCGCCTTCAAGGTCGATGTTCGCCATAGAAGCTCCTTCGATCACGCGGACCATGGCATGGCCTTGCGTCAGGCGTCGCCGAACTCGCCGGCAGCGGCGGCGGCCACGAAGGCCCGCCAGGCGTCGGCCGGGAAGAGCAGGACGGGTCCCTCCGGGTCCTTGGAGTCCCGGACGGGCATCACACCGGGAAACGCGGGGGCGATCTCGACGCAGTTGCCGCCTTGTTGGCTGAAGCTCGACTTCACCCATCGAGCACCAGTCGGGTCGAGGAACATCATCGAGCTCCTTCCGTAGCAGTGGACCAGAGCGAGCGTCTCAGATCAGACGTCGCCGAATTCTCCCGCGGCGGTCGCGGCGACGAAGGCCCGCCAGGCCTCGGCCGGGACAACGAGGGCAGGCCCCTCCGGGTCCTTCGAGTCGCGGACGGGAACGACACCCGGGAAGTCCGGCGAAACCTCCACGCAGGTACCGCCGTTGTCGGAGTACGACGACTTGAACCATGAGGCGCGGGACAGGTCTGGTCGAGTCATGGTCAGAGCTCCTTTCGGGCCTTGTGAATCAGGTCGAGGGTCGCGGCTCTGGTCAGCGCTTCCGCCCGCAACCGATCGTAGGCCTTTTCCCACGCCCTGACAGTCCGGTCATCCCGCACCACGTAGCCCTGGTCGGCAGATTCGGTGTAGCCGACCACCGAACGATCCGCGAACGTCAGCAGGGTGACGACCGATCGAAGCGGGGCGTGTTCGGCCAAGCTGAACGGCGCGATCTGAAAGATCACATCGGGCCTGGCCGCCATCTCCACCAGGTGATCGAGCTGCGCACGCATGGTCACGGCACCCCCCACCGGACGACGAATGCCACTCTCATCTATCACCGCGTGGATGACCGGTGGTTCGGCACGCCTGAGAAGCCGCTGCCGGGCGGCGAGGAACCTCACTCGCTCCTCCGCCTGATCCTGCGTGCTGCTTCCTCGCAGGACTGCCGCCGCCTCTCGCGCGGAGGCGTAGGCCTTGGTCTGGAACAACCCTGGAATCAGGTTCGGCTCAAAGATCCTGATCTCCGACGCGCGAGCCTCCTGCGCAGCGTGCTCGGGGAAACCCTCCAGGAAGCCCTTCCGCCTCATCCCGACCCACATCAGCTCCAGCGTCTGGCCCGTCCCGAGGGCCTTGTCCGCCGCCCTGACGAAGTCTCGGCTGGTGGATTTGCGACCCGTTTCGACCGCCGAGATGTAGCTGTCCGAGTAGCCCATGGCCGCTGCCAGGTCCTGCTGGGTCCAGCCCAGCGCCTCGCGCGAGCTGCGAAGCAGTGCGCCGAAGGACTCACGGGGAGATGACGCCGGATCAAGCTCCTTGCGATTCAAAGCCCGCCCCCAATTCCACCTGAGACACAGACAAGTTGAACGGTTGCCAAGCTTAGAGGACATTGGGCACCCCTGGTAGTCGCACAACTACGGAGAGGATCGGACTGTGAGCAGCCCCAAGCCCCCCACGACCCCGCACGCGCCCCGAGTCGGGGCCGTGGACCGCCTCCAGGTCGTGATGTACCTGGCCAAGACCGATGCCGGCTTCCCGGAGCGCGAGCTCCGCGTCTGCGAGCGGTACGCCGCCGCCTTCGACTGGGGGGTCTCCCTCATCGTCGTGGACGACGAGGTGGACGTGAGGGGCCCGGAGCACCGGCCGATGCTGCGGGCCGCGCTCCAGCGGCTCCTCGACCGCGAGGCGGGCGCCATCCTCGTCCCGACCAAGGCCACCATCTCCCCCATCGACGGCGAGTTCAACGAGTTCGCCGAGCGTGTGGAGAAGGCCTCCGGCTTCATCCAGGTGGCGACCCGCCGATGACGACCGGCCGCTACGCGATCATCCCCGCCGACGACGCCTGCGACGGCTCCTCCTACCCGGTCTGGATCGTCCGCGACCGCACGACCGGCGAGCCCGTCAGGGCCCTCCCGCCGTCCGACGCCCCCCTGCGCTTCTACTCGTACGCCCTCGCGCAGGCCTGGGTCCTCCGGAACGCCCCCGCCCCGGAACCCGCGTGACCGCGGAGTCCCGCTACGAGGTCCGCCTGATCCCGCCGAGCAGCCCGCACTTCCTCCTCCTGGAGTGCTGGGGCCTCTGGGACCCGGCCCGGCACGCCTACCTGCGCGTGCCGGGCTCCTCGGGCCGGATCAGGCGCTTCTACACTCCGACCGCGGCGCAGGCCCACCTGCGCACGCCACCGCCCCGCCCGACCGACAGAATGACCGCATGAGGTTGATCCACACCGCGCTCGGCGCCCTGCTGCTCCTGCTGGTCATCGGCAGCATCCTGCGCACCCTGGTCGTCCCGCGCGGGCTCTACTCGGCCCTGGTGCACCGGCTCTGGCGGGTCCTGCGGACGGTGCTGCGGCTCTACGCGACACCGTTCCGCACCTACCACGCCCAGGACCGGGCCCTGACCTGGCTGGCCCCGCTCGTCCTGCTCGGCATGCTCGCGGTGTGGCTGGGCGGCATGCTCATCGCGTACACACTCCTGCTGCACGGCACCTCCGAACTCGACTGGTCGGTGGCGTTCCGGGAGGCCGGGTCGAGCCTCTTCACCCTGGGCTTCGCGAGCGGCGAACGCCTGCACCTGTCCGTCATCGACTTCATGGCGGCCGCCAGCGGGCCGCTGGTGATCGCCCTGCAGATCTCCTACCTGCCGACCATCTACGCCGCCTACCAGCGGCGCGAGACCGAGGTGACGCTGCTGCAGTCCCGGGCCGGGGAGCCCGCCTGGGGGCCGGAGCTGCTCGCCCGGCAGACCCTGGTCGACACCGAGACGGCGCTGCCCCAGCTGTACCGGGACTGGGAGCGCCTGGCCGCCGACATCGGCGAGAGCCACTCCAACTACCCGGTGCTGCTCTCCTTCCGCTCCCCGCAGCCGAACCGCAGCTGGGTGGTCGGCCTGATCGCGGTGATGGACGCCGCCGCGCTCCACCTCGCCCTCTGCCCCCGCACCGCACCGGCCGAGGCCCGGCTGGTCCTGCGGGCCGGATTCACGGCGCTGCGCGACATCGGGCGCTCGCTGCGCGTCGACTTCGACCCGGACCCGGACCCGGACGTGCCGATCCGCCTCACCTACACCGAGTACATCGGCGCCGTCGCGATGATCGCCGCCGCGGGCTTCCGCAACGAGCGGCCCGTCGAGGACGCCTGGCGGCACTTCCACGGCTGGCGGGTCAACTACGAGGCCCTCGCCTACGAGCTGGCCCGCCGCAGCGACGCCGTGCCCGCGCTGTGGACCGGCCCGCGGGACTTCCACGCCCCGGTCATCCCCCCGGCCCGCCCGACCGACCGCCGCCCGGGCCCGTCCAGCCCCACGCTCCCGCCCGCCTGAGCCGCCGGCCACGCCTCCCCTCGCCGGACGGCCTCCCGGCCACCGGCGTCCGACCGCCGACGGACGCCGGAGGCCGTCCGGCCGCTCAACCGTTCGCAGCCGACCGGACCCCGCCCGGCCGCCTGTCCGGGTGAACGCCGCCTGACACGGCGTCGGCAGCCCGCCCCCGGGAGCGGCCGCGACGACCATACGGCCATGTCCCTCTCTCTACGCCGAACCAGCGCCGCCGCCGTCGCCGCCTGCGCCGCCCTCCTCCTCCCCCTGCTCCCCGCCCAGGCCCACGCGCTGCCGCAGTCCCCCGCCACCGCCGCCCACGGCCCGGAAGCCCGGGTCTCCGCCCTCCTCGACCGGATCCGCGACCGGCCCGAGGCCCTGCGGGCCTTCCTGCACGAGCTGCCCAAGGGCGGCGACCTGCACAACCACCTCTCCGGCGCGGTCTCCACCGAGCTGCTGATCCAGCTGGCCGCCGACGACGGCCTGTGCATCGACGCCACCCTCACGGCCCAGGAGGCGCCCTGCGCCCCCGGTGCCCGTCCGGCCTCCGACGCCCTCTCCGACCCCGCGTTCCGCCAGGACGTCATCCGCGCCTGGTCCATGCAGGACTTCGTACCCGGCGCCGAGTCCGGGCACGACCACTTCTTCGCCACCTTCGGCAAGTTCGGCGAGGCCAGCTGGCGCCACCCGGGCCGAATGCTCGCCGAGGTCACCGACACCATGGCCGACCAGCACCAGGAGTACCTGGAGACGATGATCACCCCGGCCTCCGGCGGGGCGGCCGCGCTCGCCGCCAAGGTCGGCTTCGACCCGGACCTCGCCGCGCTGCGCGCCAAGCTCCTCGCCGACGACGGCATCGCCCGACTCGTCGCCCAGGCCCGCGCGGACGCCGACGCGATGTTCGCCGAGTACCAGGCGACGGCCGGCTGCGGCGGCGGCCACCCGGCGCCCGGCTGCGCCGTGACCGTCCGGATCATCTCCCAGGCCTCCCGGGCCTCCACTCCCGCCCGGGTCTTCACCCAACTGCTGCTGGGCATGGAACTCGCCAGCCAGGACGACCGGTTCGTCGCCGTCAACCTCGTCCAGCCGGAGGACTACCCGGCCTCGCTGGAGAACTACACCCTGCAGATGCAGATGCTGGACTACCTGCACCCGCTCTACCCGAAGGCCCACATCACCCTCCACGCCGGCGAGTTGGTCCCCGGCCTGGTCAAGCCCGAGGACCTCCGCTTCCACATCCGCGAGGCCGTGCTGACGGGCCACGCCGAGCGCGTCGGCCACGGCGTCGACGTCGTCCACGAGGACGACTCGGCCGACCTCCTGAGGACGCTGGCGCAGCGCCACACCCTGATCGAGGTGCCGCTGACCAGCAACGAGCAGATCCTGCAGGTCTCCGGGCCGGACCACCCGTTCCCGCTGTACCGGCGCAACGGCGTCCCGACCGCGCTGGCCACCGACGACCCGGGCGTCTCGCGCGGCGACATCACCGAGGAGTACCGGAAGGCGACCACCCGCTACCAGCTGGGCTACCGCGACCTGAAGGACCTGGCCCGCACCTCCCTCGAGTACGCCTTCCTGCCCGGCCGCAGCCTCTGGCAGGACCGCGACGGCTTCCGCCCGGCACCCGAGTGCGCCGGCGAGACCCTCGGCGCCGCCCACCCGGGCCCGGCCTGCGACGCCCTGCTCGCCGCCAGCCCCAAGGCCCAGGCCCAGTGGCAGGAGGAGTGCGCCTTCACCGACTTCGAGACGGCCGTCCTCCACCGCCGCGACTGACCCCGACCACCCCCGACGGCGCGGGCGGGCTCCCCAGGAGGGAGCCCGCCCGCGCCGTCATACCGTTCCGAGGCATCGACTGGGGCTCCGCCGGCGGTGGGCTGTTCGGCGACGGCGAAGGTCTCGACGACACGCAGGCCGAACTCGACGTCGCAGGAGAGCGGTTCGCCACCTCCCGCGAACGAAAGGAACGTCGGAGGCACCCAAGGACCCGCGCTCTCCTCACCTTCGGAGCACGTGGACGCGCTCGCGCTCACGGCGCTGCAGGATCTGGCGTCCGCGCTCGGGGAGCAGGGCCGCGCCGGGTTCAAGGACACCTTCGGCGCGCTCAAGCTGGATCCGGCGGCCGGCCGGGTCGTGCTGTTCGCGACGGACGAACCACGGGCGAAGGAACTCGTCGCGGCCGCGAGCAAGGCACACCCGGGCATCGAGACGCAACGCACGGAGATCCGGCACGCCGCCTTCTCCCGGGCGACCGTCGACCCCGTCCTCCAGAAGATCGGCAACGCGGCACAGGCCGGCTCGCTGCCCTTCCCGGTCCATACCGCGGCCCTGCTCCCGGACGCTTCCGGGATCACGGTCACCACGACCAGGGAGGGTGCGACGTCGCCGGCCCTCAGGAAGGCCGTGGCGGAACTTGCCGGCGCCGTACCGGTGTCGTACGAGGAGAGCGGCCCCGTACACAACCTGGATGCCACGGCTCAGATGGTGCCGCCACCGTGAGGCCGGACAATGCGCCCGGGGCCCGGAGCCGCACGGGGGCGGGTCCGGGCACCGGGGCGGTCCGCCGGGCTAGAGGCGGAGCAGGGCCCGGCCGGCCATCCGGCTGTCCCGCAGCGGTCTGAGCACCAGCCGGACCAGGGCCAGCGGGTTGTCGTCGCCGGCGATCCGGTTGGCGCTCAACTCGCCGCAGGACAGGCACTGGTGGATGATCAGCCATTCGCCGTCCGGCCGGGCGGACATGCTCAGCGCCGCCATCCGGCCCCGGCAGTCGGCGGCCCGGTCACCCGGGACCCTCCGGTCGACGTGCAGGCTGACCAGGCAGTTCGGGCAGTGGTTGCGGTGCGCGGTGCCGGGGGCGTCCAGCGGGACGTCCAGCCGGCAGCCGACGCACCGGAAGTCGTTCGCCCGGTGCCCGCCCCTCGCGCGCAGCACGTCCCTGGCGTGCAGGACGTCCTTGTGCCGCTGCGGGCGGCGGCGTGAACGGCGCTGCCCGCCGTCGTGCTCGTTCTTTCGTCGTGGCATGCTCGGCGCTTCCTCCCTCCTCGCGCGGCCGTTCAGAGGGTGCCGAACGCTTCGAGCGGGAAGGGCGGTTGGGCGAGCGGCCGGACGGCCATCCGCATCAGGACGAGCTGGTTGTCGTCCGGGCAGACCGGATTGGACGTCAGCTCGTCGCAGCGCACGCAGCGGTGCACGACCATCCAGTCGCCGGTGCGCAGCACCGCGATGGCGATCGGCGACATCCGGCCGTGGCACTCGCTCGGGCCGCCCTCGACCTGGTCGAGGACGTGCCGGGAATGCAGGCAGGACGGGCAGTGGTTGCGCCGCGTGCCGTCGGCGGCGTGGGTGGAGACCGTCAGCCCGCACCAGGTGCAGGTGAACGTGTCGGTCTTGAAGGCCTTGAGGGCATTGGTGGTGCTGGACACCCGGGGTGCTCCTTGCTGGAGATGTGCGATGGCAGCAAGAGCAGGCCGAGCGGCCCCGACCGGTCCGTGCGGACCGGCTACGCGGTGCGGCGAGGCGCGCTCGGCGCGATCCGGGACATCAAGACACCCTTTCCGGTGGGCTCACGGCCCTGACGAGGACGAACGGGACGACGGTGGAGCGGCCTCACGCTAACAACGGGCCGCGCGCCGCCGCCACCGGTTTTCGGCGCGCCCGTCCGTAGGCCGCGCCCGGCCCGCCCGCCCGGCCCCCGGACAGAACCTAGACCTCGACCGGGGCGCCGGTCGCCAGCGACTGCTCGGCGGCGGCGAGGATCTCGACGACGCGCAGACCGAAGTCGGCGTCGCATGGGTGCGGCCGGGCGGTGGCCGCCGAGGTGTGCAGGGCGTCCAGGGCGCGGTGGAGCGCCGCGACCGGCCCCTCGCCGCGTTCGGGGAGCTGGGCGACACCGTGCTCGCCGCGCAGTTCCATGCCGGTGCCGCCGGCCGCGACCGGCGCGGTGAGGCTGAGGGCGAGGGTGCTGGACGCGCCGGCGGCGTGCCGGACGACCAGGTGGACGGTGTCCAGCGGCCCGGCGGCGGCCGTCACCCGCGTCGCGTCGCCGAGCACCGGGAGCAGCACGGACAGCGCGTGCGGGCCGACGTCCCACAGCGCGCCCTTCTCCCGGCGCCACGGCGAGGAGGCGTACGGGCTGGAGCTGCCGGGGGCGAACACCGAGCCGAGCCAGTCGGAGCGGCCGGTGAACCAGCCGCCGAGCTCCGCCTGCCGTTCGATCCAGGGCATCTGCTCGCCGCCGAAGCGGACGGTGAAGAAGACCACCGAGGCGACCCCGTGGGCCCGCACCGCCTCGGCGACGGCGCGGGCGTCCGGCACGGTCAGTGCGACGGGCTTGTCGAGCAGCAGGTGGCAGCCGGCTTCGGCGGCCCGCACGGCGAGGCCGGGCTGGACGGCCGGGGGCAGCGCGATGGAGACCGCGTCCACCTCGGCCAGCAGCTCGTCGAGGTCCGTGTACCCGCGGACGGCGTACGCCCCGCCGAGGGCCGTGGCCGCCTCGGGCCGGCGGGCCCAGACGCCGGTGAACTCGAAGCCGGGGTGTTCGGCGAGGACGGGTGCGTGGACCCGCTCCGCCCAGGGGCCTGCGCCCAGCAGTCCGATCCGCACGGTGTCTCCGTTCCTGCGTGGTGCGATGGTGCGAGGTGGTTCAGGGTGATGCGAGCTGATGCGGGGTGGTTCGAGGTGATGCGAGGTGGCGCGAAGGGGTTGAGCGGGGCGCCCGGGCCCCCGGGCGCGCCGGGGCTCAGCCCTGTACGCGGGCCAGCGTGAAGCCGTCGTAGCCCTTGCTGCCGACGGTCTGCACGGACGTCGCCGTCACCCGCGGCTCGGCGGCGATCAGGTCGTGCAGCGCCCGGGTGCCGACCACGGCGGGGTCGGTGCTGTCGGCGTCGGCGATCGCCCCGCCGCGCACCACGTTGTCGACGATGATCAGCGAGCCGGGGCGGGTGAGCTCCAGGGCCCGGCGGAAGTACTCGGGGTTGCTGGGCTTGTCGGCGTCGATGAACACCAGGTCGAAGGGCTCGGTGCCGTCCTGCACCAGTGCGGCGAGCGAGTCGGCGGCCCGGCCGAGCCGCACCTCGGCGACCTTGTCCAGCCCGGCGTGCGCGAGGTTGCCGCGGGCGACCTCGGCGTGCTTCGGGTCGATCTCCAGGGTGATCAGGGTGCCGTCGGCGGGCAGTGCCCGGGCCAGCCAGATCGCGCTGTAGCCGCCGAGGGTGCCGACCTCCAGGATCCGGCGCGCGCCCTGCGTCAGCGCCAGCAGGTGCAGCAGCTTGCCCTGGTTGGGGGCCACCGAGATGTGCGGCAGCCCGGCGGCGTCGGCGGCGGCCTCCGCGGCCTCGAGCGCCGGGTCGTGGCCGACCAGCTGCTCGGAGAAGTACGCGTCCACGGCGTCCCACGTCGGCTGGGTCATCGGGCCCTCCTGGGTGTGCATGATCGACAGGTACCCCGCCGATGCTACTCCGGGGGCCCGACACCCCTCCGTGGCCGCCGCGGACGGCCCGTCAGTGCGTCAGTCCGCGACCGGCGCCTTCGCGGCACCGGCTGCCGCGGCGGCCGCGGCGGCCTCCTCGGCCTCGATCTTCGCGTGGGTCTTCGCGGCCCGGCGCTTCATGATCCACGCCGAGAGCGCTCCGATCACCAGGGCCGCGGCCAGGCCCGCCCAGGAGAACCGGGCCAGCCACGGCTCGATGCTCTTGCCGACCTTGTAGACGAGCAGCGTCGTACCGCCGGCCCAGACCACGCCGCCCAGCACGTTGGCGATCAGGAACTTCCAGTACGGCATCTTCAGAGCGCCCGCGAGCGGCCCCGCGAAGATGCGCAGCAGGGCGATGAACCGGCCGAAGAAGACCGCCCACATGCCCCACTTCTGGAACGAGCGCTCGGCGGTGGCCAGGTGCGAGGGCCCGAAGTGCTTCGGGAACTTTCTCCCGAGCTTCTCGAACAGCGGCTTGCCGCCCTTGCGTCCGATCGAGTAGCCGATCGAGTCGCCGATGATCGCGCCCGCGATCGCGACGCCCGCGACGCCCCACGGGCTCACCACGCCCTTGACCGACATCAGGGCCGCCGTCACCAGCGCGATCTCGCCGGGCAGCGGGATGCCCAGCGACTCGAGCCCGATGATCAGGCCGACGAGGGCGTACACCGCGCCCGGTGGGACGCTCTCGATCCAGGCGTCGATGTGCAAGGCCAGTACCTCCGTGGCAGGCCGGGACGGGCGCGGCCCTCAGCGGCGCGCCCGTCCCGGTAGTCGTCCGTCGCGGCCCCAGGCCGCTCCCCCTCAGGGCAGGGTAACGCGCCGGAGGGGCCCGTTCCCCCCGCCGATCGCCTGGTCCGCACCTGGTCTTACGACGTACGGCGGGTGGCCGTGGTTCCGGTACGGTGCCGCGAATCCCAAGAATAGGCAAAGCGCGGTGCGACCACGGACGGCCGCCCCCGCACGGAGGGGTGTGACCGGCTCCCGCTTTGCCGAAACGGCAACAACGCTGGCTGCGGTCGCGACGCGCGGGACAGGATCGGAGCCCGCCGGACCGGACCACGACGGACCGACTCCTGCTCCTGCTCCTGCTCCTGCTCCTGCTCCCTCTCCTTCTCCGACTGCTGCTCCTGCTCCGACCCGGCGCGGGACGGTCGACACCCCTTGGAGGGCCCATGCCTCAGCACGTCACCGCAGGCCCCGTACACCGATCGGTCCCCACCCCGGCGGGCCGGATCCACCTGGTGGAACAGGGCACGGGCCCGCTGGTGCTGCTCGTCCACGGCTTCCCCGAGTCCTGGTACTCCTGGCGGCACCAGCTTCCGGCGCTGGCCGGTGCCGGGTACCGGGCGGTGGCGATCGACGTGCGGGGGTACGGCCGTTCCTCCAGGCCCGAGGCCGTGGACGCGTACCGGATGCTGGACCTGGTGGAGGACAACGTCGCCGTGGTGCAGGCCCTGGGCGAGCGGTCGGCGGTGATCGTCGGGCACGACTGGGGAGCCACGATCGCCGCCGACTCGGCGCTGAAGCGACCGGACGTCTTCCGGGCGGTGGGGATGCTCAGCGTGCCGTACACCCCGCGCGGCGGGCCGCGGCCCAGCGAGGTGTTCGCCGGAATGGGCGGCGACCAGGAGTTCTACGTCTCCTACTTCCAGGAGCCCGGACGGGCCGAGGCCGAGATCGAGCCCGATGTGCGCGGCTGGCTCGCCGGCTTCTACGCGGCGCTGTCCGCCGACACCATGCCCGCACCCCACGAGGCGGACCCGCACTTCGTCTCCCGGGGCGGCACGCTGCGCGACCGGTTCCCGGCCGGCCGGCTGCCCTCCTGGCTCGGCGAGGACGATCTCGACGTCTACGCCGGGGAGTTCGAGCGCACCGGCCTCAGCGGCGCACTCAACCGCTACCGGAACATGGACCGCGACTGGGCGGACCTCGCCGACCTCGACGGCGCCCCGATCACCCAGCCCTCCCTCTTCGCCGGCGGCGGCCTGGACGCCTCCACCCGGTGGCTGGCGGACGCGATCGACGCGTTCCCCACCACTCTGCCCGGCCTGGTCTCCTCGCACCTGCTCGACGGCTGCGGTCACTGGATCCAGCAGGAGCGGCCCGCCGAGGTCAACCGGCTCCTGACCGGCTGGCTCGCCGCACTGCCCGCCTGAATCCCGCCCCGCCGTCCGATCCGCTCGCCGTCCGATCCACCCGCCGTCCGATCCATCCGCCGTCCGATCCGCACGCCGCGGGCCCCGGAAGGACGGGCAGGATCCGCGGGACCGGCACCGGCACCGTTCGGGGGCCGTCCGAGCCGGAGCGGCCGGCCCCCTCAGCGGTCACGCCCGGAGTCGCCCAGGGCGCACAGGGCCCCCCGGGCGCGCAGGTCACTCGGGCAGCTCAGGGCGCTCAGGGCGCCCGAGCCGCCCCGGCCGCCCGGCACGCCCGGCCCGCTCGGCGAAGTCCAGGACCGTGATCGAGGGACGACGGGCGGCCACCGGCGGAACGCTCAGCGCGACGGGCAGCAGGACGCCGAGCAGCCCCCGGCCGCCGACCGGCCGCACCTCCCGCACCGAGGCCACCGCAGGACTCGCGGTGCCGAGCTTCACCTGCTCGCCCGCGTCCATCGCCCACGGCATCGGGGGCACCTGGTAGCCGCGCATGCGCATCCGGCCGCTGCGGGTGGCCCGGCCGAACCAGCGCGGCACCGCGTCCAGCACCAGCGAGCCGCCCGGGAACCGCTCGGCACAGCCCGCGATCAGGGTCCTCACCCGCTCGGGCGGGAGGTACATCAGCAGGCCCTGCGCGGTGATCAGGACCCCGTGCTCCCGGTCCACCTCGTCGGCCCACCCCAGGTCGGTGGCGTCAGCGGCCAGATAGCGCTGCCGCGGCCCGGGCGGCAGCAGCTCCTCCCGCAGCGCCACCGACTCGGGCAGGTCCACGGTGAGCCACCGGGCCCGCCCGTTGTCGACCCGCCAGTACTGCGTCTCCAGGCCCTCGCCCAGACAGACGACGGTGCCGCGCGGCTCCCGCGCCAGGAAGTCCGCCACCTCGCGGTCGAAGCAGGCCACCCGCAGCGCCTGGAGCTGCGCCTGGCTGCCGCTCGTGCCGAACCGCTCGGCGAAGGGGTAGTCGATCCGTCCGACCAGCTCGACGGCCTTGGGGTCGCGCAGCACCGCGTCCGGGCGGCCGGCCTCGACGGCACGCTGGTACAGCGTCCAGAGCGCGGTCTCGGGCACGGCGCCCAGGTCGACCGACAGCAGTCCGGTCGACGGCGGCGCGGGCGGTTCGTCAGTGGCCACGCGGGTCTCCTCAGGAGCGGCGGAATCAACGGCGGCAGGACCAGCGGGGCGCCGCGACCGGACCGGAACGGCGAGGGCGGCGAGGATCACGGGGGCCGGCCCTCGGTCGGGCACCGGTGCGCGGCGCGGTGGACTCGCCGGGGCGGCATCCCCGGCCGGAGCCGCTGGAACTGGATCACCCGCAGACTACCGAACGGCCGCACGCGGTACCGGAGGGCGCGGCAGAGTGTCCGGCTCCGCGGGCCCGGCGATCGCGCCACCCGGCCCGCGCATCGCCGCCGGAGAACGCACCGCCGCCGGACGACGCGCCGCCCGGGTGGGGCCGCGGGTCGGCGGCGAAACCGG
Source organism: Kitasatospora sp. NPDC051702 (assembly GCF_040681575.1). Taxonomy (NCBI): domain Bacteria; kingdom Bacillati; phylum Actinomycetota; class Actinomycetes; order Kitasatosporales; family Streptomycetaceae; genus Kitasatospora; species Kitasatospora sp. NPDC051702. The sequence goes on along the minus strand of NZ_JBFAZB010000063.1, from coordinate 14,949 downwards.
GGCCCGGTAGCGGCGGGACCGGGCTCAGCCGACGCTGAAGGCCCCGTCCGGCGGGGGCGGGGAGTCGGTGGCCTCGGCGTCCGTCACCGGCGCCGTCCGGCCGACCAGGGCGGCCAGGTCGGCGCCCTCGGTGAGCCGGGCCGGGAAGACGTCGCCCGCCAGCAGCCGGCTCAGCTCCGCCACCGGCAGCGGCGCCGTCGAACCGGCCAGCAGGATGTTGCCGTAACGGCGGCCGCGCAGCACCGGCGCCTCCGCGACCAGGCAGGTGTACGGGAACACCGCCGCGACCGTCGCCGCCTGCGCCCGGGCGAAGGCCAGCGGCGGGCCGTCCGCGAGGTTCGCCGCGTAGCAGCCGCCGGGGCGCAGCGCGGCCGCCGCCAGCCGGACGAACTCCACCGAGGTCAGGTGCGCCGGGGTGCGCGAGCCGTGGAAGACGTCCGCGATCACCAGGTCCTGCGAGCCGGCCGGGGCCCCGGCGAGGGCGGCCCGGGCGTCGCCGACCGTCGCGGTGACGTCCGCGCCGGGCGCCTGCCAGGGCAGGTGCTCCTCGACCAGCGCGAGCAGCGGCCCGTCCACCTCCACCACCCGCTGCCGGGAGCCGGGTCGGGTGGCCGCCAGGTAGCGGGGCAGGGTGAGCGCGCCGCCGCCCAGGTGCAGCACGTCCAGCGGGCGGCCGGCCGGGGCCAGCGCGTCCGCGAGGTGGCCGAGCCGGCGGGTGTACTCGAACTCCAGGTGGGTGGGGTCGGCCAGGTCCACGTAGGACTGCGGGGTGCCGTCCAGGGTGAGCAGCCAGGCGCCCGCCCGGTCGATGTCCGGCATCAGCTTGGCGAAGCCGAGGTCGGTCTGCCGGCCGACCGGGACGGGCTCGTCCGTCACGCCGACTCCCCCACCGGTGCCCCGGCCCGGGACGGCGCGGCCGCTGCGGCCCCGGCCGCCGGCACGACGTCCAGGTAGGCGGCGAGCCAGCGGTCCAGCTCGGCGAAGACCTGCGCGCGGGCGGCCTCGCCGGACAGCACCAGGTCGTGCATGCCGCCCTCGATCCGGACGACGGTGACGTGCCGGCCCAGCCGCGGGCCCTCGGCGGCGATGTCGTCCGCGCGCAGCACGCCGTCCGCGTGGTGCAGCGCGTTGTGCCACTTGGTGGTGGAGATCGAGGCGGTGGACGCCGCCAGCAGCACCGGCACGTCGATGCCCAGGCCGTGCCGCAGCCGGCGGTGGCCCTGGTGGATCGCCGCCAGCCAGCCCGCGTACAGCGGGAAGCCCTTGGGGGACTTCAGGGTGAGGTCGAAGTCCCACTCGCCCCGGTGGTCCTTGTGCAGGCTGTGGGTGTAGTGCGGGTTCAGGGCGGAGGGCAGCACCCGGGTGGGCGCCAGCCGTCCGAGCGCCGTGACGGCCGGGCCGCCGACGGTGCGCACCGCGGGCGCGGTCGGCATCGACAGGAACGGGCTGTTCAGGAAGAGCCCGTCCACCAGCCCGCGCCCGGCGCGCCGGGACGCCCACAGCGCGCCGACCAGCCCGCCGGTGGAGTGCCCGTTCAGCAGCAGCTGCCGGTGCCCGTCCACCTCCCGGATGATCCGCACCGCCTCGTCGATCTCCTCGTCGTACTCGGCGAGGTCGCGCACGAAGTTCGGCGACTGGTGGGGGCGCAGCGAGCGGCCGTACTTGCGCAGGTCCAGGGCGTAGAACGAGAACCCGAGCTCGGCGAAGTGGTCGGCCAGATTGGTCTGGAAGAAGTAGTCGTTGTAGCCGTGGATGTACAGCACGGCCCGCTCCGAGCCGGGCACCCGACGCCGCACCAGGGTGGCGCAGACCGGCCCCTCGTCGTCGGGCCGCAGGGTCAGCTCGGCCGCCTCGTAGGGGGCACCCAGGACGTCTTCCCGAAACTCCATCTGCCGCCGCACCCGTCCTCCGCTCGGCCCGCCGCTCCGGCGGGTCTCCACCGTTCCGCGCCCGACGATACCGGCCGGTAGCCCGGCCCGCCGCACTGATCCCCGCCCCGCGGGGAGCAGTGCGGCGGCGGAGCGGAACGTTCGCGCGCGGGCACCCCGCCCTCCTGGCCGACGGGCGCTCTCCGGCTCCGGCGGAGTTGGTACGGTTGAGCCCCGTTCCGCCGGCGGGCCGAGGGCGGGTCACCGCCGGCCGGGCGTGCCGGTACGGGCACGGGGTACGGACGGCACGGGGGGACGGACGACGGTGAACGCGGACCAGGGGAAGCCCCGGCTGGTGTTCGTGCACGGCATCGGAGGCCCCCGCGACCCTCAGCAGGAACTCGCCGAGTGGAAGCGCGCGTTGGCCGACGGCGCGCGGCAGGCCGGATTCGCCCCGGAGATCTCGGCACTCACCATGGACTGGTCCGCCGACAGCGCCTTCGCCTCCTACGGGGACCTCTTCGACACCGGCGAGGCGCAGGGCACCGGCGCCCCGGACACCTTCGACGAGGAGCAGGCGGAGCTGATCCTGGACCTGCTCGGCGACTTCCTGGACGAGCTGGCCGAACGGCCCGAACACCGGGGAGACCCGCGCCTCGCCCGGGTGCGCGCACAGGTCCGCCCGGACGGCCAGGGCCAGGGCGTCGGTGCCGCGGGCCGCCACCTCGGCAGCGTTGTCGCAGCCGTCGCCGCCGTCCCCGGTCTCCGCCGGGGCACCCAGCGGCTCAGCGCCGCGCGGCTGCTGCAGGTGCTGTCCCAGCCCGGCCGCTACCTGCGACGGGCGGAGCCGGACGCCACCGGACGGACGCTGGACCAGCGGATCCGCGACCGCGTGCACCGGCAGCTCGACCCCACCCGGCCCGCGATCGTCGTCGCGCACTCCCTCGGCACCGTGGTCGCGCTGGAGGCACTCGCCGAGTACGACGGACCGGTCCGGCTCTTCGTCACCATCGGCTCGCCCATCGGCACGCGCGGGCTCGTCTGGCCGCGGCTGGTCCCGCAGCCGCCGGCGACCCCGGAGTCGGTGGGCGCCTGGGCCGACTTCTGGGACGGCGACGACGTCGTCGTCCCGCGCCGCACGCTGGCGAAGCTGGTCAAGCCGAACACGGCCGGGGTGCTCCCCGTCCCGCACCTCCTCGACTCCGCCACGCTCTGGTCGCACGGCGCCACCACGTACCTCCGGCGCCCGGAGGTCGCGCGGCCGGTGATGGAGGCGCTCGCGACCCCGGACCGGCCGTGAGCCCGCCGCCTGCCCCGGACCGTCACCTCCTGCTGATAGCGACCCAGTCGGACGCGGCGGAACAGAAGCTGACGCGCCTGGAGACGGCCGCCGAGGACCTGTTCCGGGTGCTCACCGACCCCGCGATCGGAGCCTGCACGCCCAGCCCCGCCGCCGACCACGCCCACCTGCGGTCGGGGTCGGTGCGCTCGGACGAGATCGAGGACGCCGTGAAGGCCGCCGTCCGCGCGGCGGGGGACGCCCGGGCCACGCTCGTCATCGCCATGCTCGGGCACGGCCAGTCGCCGCAGTCCGGAGGCAGGCTCCTGTACATGGCCTCCGACAGCGAGGACGGCCGCGCCGACCGGTCGGTGGACGTGGCGGCCCTCCTCTCCCTGGCCTCCGACCACGACGGGGTCGCGGGGGTCATCGCCCTCCTCGACACCTGCCACGCGGGAGCCGCCCTGCCCGACACCGCGGCCCTGGCGGGGGGATTCGGCGCGGGGAGGAAACGCCTCGCCGTCCTGATGGCCTGCGGCGCGCAGCAGAGGGCCTACGACCTCGACTTCAGCCGATCGCTGGGCTCGACCCTGGCCCAGGGACTGTCCGGCAGCGGCGCGTTCCTCCGGCCCGCGGACGTCAAACTCGCGATCGCCCCGGAGCTCAGAAAGCAGGACGTCAGGTCGTTCGAGTACGACGGCGAGTCCGACGCCGCCGGTCCGCTGTGGCTCGCGCTCAACACCGGGCGCGGGGCGTCGCCCCAGGCGCCCGCCGCCTCCTCCGCCGGCGGCGTCGGACCGACCGGTGTCACGGACCTCGCCCGGGCACTGGCCACGTGGCCCGGCGCCCCCGCGACGCCGTCCGTCTGGACCCGCCCGGCCCTCCTCGACCTCGTCCGCCGCGCCGCGGAGACCGACGACCCGGCCGGCCGCTGGGCCACCGAGGTGGCCGAGGGCGTGCTGGCGGCGATGGACACCGGCAGCCTCATCGTCGAGCTGGCCGGCTCCGCCCTCACCACCCCGCTGCTGCGCGGCCTGGCCGCCGCGTTCAACCGCCAGTGGGGCCACCGGCTCGCCGAGCCCGTCCGGCCGCCCGCATCGCTCACCGGCCGGCCGCTGCTCCAGTACCTCCTCGAACACGCGGCCCTGCGGACACCGACCACCGACGCCGACACCACCCACCGGGCACTGGCCTGGTACGTCGTCGCCGCGGCCGAAGAGTGCGGCTTCGACACCGGGGACGACCGGGTGGCGCGCTGGTCCGGCCGGCTGGGCGCCGAGATCGCCCTGAACGACGCCCGCTCGACGCACGCCGAACGCGGCGCGGGCGAACGGGCGCGGCGCCTGGTCATCAGCCTGCACGCGGCCCGGGTCGACTGGCCGGACTCGCTGTCCGTCTGCCTCCGGAGCGGCCCGGACTGCACGCACCACGAGACCTTCCCGTGCGAGCCCGACCGCGCGGGCGTCGAGCAGGCCCTGCCCGCCGTCATCTCCTGGGCCGAACGGCTGCTGCCGCCCGGCGAGCGCGTCCGGGACATCGACCTCGTCGCACCCGCCCCGGTCCTGCTGGACTGGCGCCCCGAGCAGGCCGCGGTCGGACTCCGCCTCCTCGGGGTCACCCGCACCGTGACGCTCCGCTGGGCGGGGCGGCTCGTCGTCCCGCACCACCTCGCCGGGATCAACGAGTTCGCCCGTGAGCAGCTGGAGAAGCTCGGCCGGGAGGCACTCGACCAGGACGCTCCGGTCGACTGGGTGGACCCTGCCGACGTCACCCCCGACCGGCTGGGGAGACACCTGGCGGCCGGCCGGTACCAGCGGGCCGTCGGGATCGCCGGACGCCCGGCTGCACCCCGACTCCGGGAGCTGCTCGCCCTGTTCCTCCCCTACACCCCGATCCTGATCTGGCCCGACACGGACGGCAAGCACGCCGACCCCGGGCGGGCCTGCCTCCACCGCCTCTGGGAGACCCTGCCCGACGGCTTCGGCGAGGCCTACCGGCGCCGCTGGCTGGACGACGGCGACACGGGCGAGGAGACCGACCCGCACCTCGACCGCCTGGCCGACCTCCGCACCGCCTGGCACGACACCGACTGGCTCGACTTCTGCGGTCGCTACCCGCAACACACCGTCACGGCCGCCCCACCCCGCCCGCTCGCCCCGCCCGCCCCGCCCGCCGCCCCGAGGAGCACCTGATGTCCTGGAACACCTACTACCGCGGCGACGGCGAGCCACGGGACGTCACGCTCGCGCCCCCACCGCCCTGGCGCAGCTTCACTCCCGGCGACCGGCCCCGGGCCTTCCTGCCGCCCGAGGGCCTCACCGACGCCGTCAACGCCGCCCTGTACCTGCACCGGCCGCTGCTCATCACCGGGAACACCGGCACCGGCAAGTCGACCGTCATCGAACAGGTCGCGGCCGAGCTGCGGCTGGGCCCCGTCCTCCGGTGGCACATCACCTCCCGCAGCACCCTGCCCGACGCCCTCTGCCGCTACGACGCGCTCGGCCACATCCACGCCCTCCGGCTGCAGCAGGCCCACTCCGGCGGCAACGGCGGACGGCGCAGCCGGGTCGCCCGCCTCGCCCGGCACTCCGGACAGGCCGACATCGCCCCGTTCCTCCAGCTCGGCCCGCTCGGCACCGCTCTCCTCCCCGGTGACCGGCCCCGGGCCCTGCTGATCGACGAGATCGACAAGAGCGACCTCGACCTGCCGGCCGACCTGCTCGACGTCCTGGAGAGCGGGCGGTTCGAGATCCCCGAGCTCGTCCGGCACCCGCAGCGCGAGGTGCGGGTACGGGAGTGGGACGGACCGACCACGCACCTGATCGAACGCGGAAAGGTGCAGTGCACCGTCTTCCCGTTCATCGTCATGACCAGCAACGGGGACCGCGACCTCCCCGCGCCCTTCCTGCGCCGCTGCATCCGCTACGACATGCCGACCCCGACAGCCGACACGCTGCGCCGGGCCGTCGAGTCCCACCTCGGGCTCGCCGTGTCGGCCCCCGGCCCCGCGGCCGACCTCATCACGGCGTTCGCCGAACGCCTCGCCCGCGGGGACAGCCTCGCGGTGGACCAGCTGCTCAACGCCGTCCGCCTCGTCACCGACCGGAAGGCACCGTCCGGGGAGCAGCTGCGGCACCTCCTGGACCTGATGCTGAGGGACCTCTCCAGTGCGTGAGGACGTCGCCCGGCTCGTCGCGGCCCTCAGCCGGGCGCTGCCCCCGGACACGGACGCGACGACGGTGGCCGACCTGCTCTGGCTCGCCGCCGCCGAGGGGCGCGGGGCGGACGACCGGGCCGGGGAGCCCGCGTCCGGGCCGTCACCGCGCGACGCCGCCCAGGTGTCATCCGGTCACGACCCGGGCACGGGTCCGGGCCTCCCGGCACCGCAGGGCCGGCCCGACGACGTCGCTGACGACACCGGTGTCCCGCTGTACGAGGACCTGCCCGCCGGACCGGCACCCGGTCGGAGCATCCAGGTGGCAGCCGGGCGGGCGCTGCCCCGCTCCCTCGAACTCGCCCGCGCCCTGAGGCCGTTCAAGCGCCGCTACCCACGGGGCGCCCGCCGCGCCCTGGACATCGACGCGACGCTGCGCGAGTACACCAGGGGCGGCGAACTCGCACCCGTCTTCGGGCCCGTCCCGGAGGCGTGGTTCGACGTCGTCATCCTGGTCGACACCCACCCGACGATGGACGTCTGGCGCGACACCGTCGACGAGCTGGACACCCTGCTCGCCGGAATCGGCGCGTTCCGGGGCGTCCGCCGCCTGCGGCTCTCCGTCGACGGCGAGCCGACGATCACGGACGGCCGGGGCCGCGCCGTCGGCCGCGGACGCGTCACGGCGCCGGGCGGCCGACGGCTGCTCGTCGTCCTCTCCGACTGCACCGCGCCGGGCTGGCGCGAACCCGCCGTGTGGCAGCTGCTGCGCACCTGGGGCTCCACCACCCCGGTCGTCCTGCTCAACCCGCTGCCCGGCCGTCTCTGGAGCCGCACGGCCCTCGACCTGCCGGCGGTCCGCGTGCGGCAGGACGGACCCGCCGCCCGCAACACCGACCTGCGCTACGAACTGCCCCTGATGACCAGCGCCCTCTTCGGCCCGGGCCCCCTCGGCGCAGCTCCCTCCGGCGCAGCTCCCTCCGGCACGGACCCCGGCTGGACCCCGCTGCCGACCCTCGCGCTCACCCCCCACTCGCTGCGCCGCTGGGCCGACGCCGTCATGCGCGGCGCACCCGCAGGCCACGACGCCGTCCTCGTCCCCGCCTCCGGGGTCCTCCGCTCCCCGTTCGCCGCGCACGCCCCACGACGCCCCGACGACACCCCGAACGTGGCCGCCTTCCTGCACACGGCCTCGCCGGCCGCCAAACGGCTCGCCTGCCTCAGCAGCCCGTTCAGCAGCCTCAGCCTCCCGCTGCTCCAGCTCATCCGCCAGGAGGCCGTACCCGACGCCACCGTCGGCGACCTCGCCGAACTCCTGACCAGCGGACTCGTCGACACCCGGACCGTCGCGGACGGACCGACCGTGCTCACCTTCCGTGCAGCCGCCCGCGCCGCCCTAGCCCCGCTCCTCACCCGCCACGACGCCTGGACCGTCCACGCCGCCCTCACCCGGCACGTCGCCGCCCGCCGGCCCCGGGCGGGGAACGGGCTGGCCGCCGTCGCCGTGGCCGACACGGCGTCGCTGCCCCCGGAGCTCCGGCCCTTCGCGACCGCCTCGGCGGAACTGCTGGCACTGCTGGACGGGAGCCGGCCGCGGCGCGCGCCGGAGGCGGAGGCGCTGCCCGAGGCTCCGGACGACTCGGCGTCGGCGGACGCGGGGCCGGCGCCGGTGTTCCCGGACCCGCAGCGGAGCGCGGCCCTGCTCATCGGTGTGTCGGACACGGCCACGTCGCCCGCGCTGTCGTGTGTCCCGGACACCGTGGCCGATCTGGCGACCCTGCTGTGTTCCTCGAACAGCTGGGGCCTCAACCCCGAACAGTGCCACGTCCTGCTGGACGTGAGCTCACAGCATGAGACCCTCAATGCCATCCGAACAGCCTGCAACCAAGCGACCGACGCACTGCTGGTATACGTTGCCGGACGCTGCGTACTCATCGGCACCGAGACCTATCTGATCCTGGGCGACGACTCACGCCTTCCCCTCCGGCGTTTGACGGAGATCCTCATGCGAGCAACGGCCGGCCACGTGGTGCTGCTGATGGACCTGTGCGGAGGCGACCAAGTCGGGCCTGCGACGTTCGATCTGACGGGTATGACACGTCATCCAGGTGCCGAGATAATGATCGCTGAGGCCAGCGATGGCACGACAGCGCTGGCGAGAATCGCCGATTGTCTCTTCCAGGCTGGCTCTCAAGGGCTAGAAGACGCCACCGAGATGCTCGACCTGTCCCACATCAGTCGTGAGTTCCTCACCCGTAAGTCGGGAAACTGGTGGTACACCAGCGCCCGCCCCGGCACACCGCCGCTCGCCATCCTGCGCAACCGGCAGGCGCCGGGCTACCTCGAACCGCACGTCCGTGAGGTCTTCGACGAGGTCTGCTCCACCCTGCAGACCTTCCTGGAAACCGAATACCCGGCACACTCCCACGACGACGTCCGCCGGATCCTCCGGACCCTGATCGGCTTCGCCCACGACTACATCGCGCAAGGCCCGGACGGGTATGCCCCCGCGTTGCAGGAGACGCTGGAATCCGACCTCCGCGACGCCCTGGCTCAGAACGTCGCGCTGATCCGGAACGGCGACAACGAATCGGACCTCGCGTGCTCGGAGGTCGGTGGGGCCTTCCACATCCCGATCGACGTGAGGACCGTGCGCCGTCGTCGCGGGCTCTCCCCCGTGGACATCATCATGACCAGGAGGTTCTCCTCCCCCTTGACCGTCACGATCGTTCTCGACCAGTCCGGAGGCGCGAGGGACCGGTCGCTCTTCAACATCTCTCCCCGCGTCGGCCTGGCCGGTGGGGGCTCCCAGCCCCATGTCGATCTGGTCCTTCGGGTACCGGTCGAGGAATCGGATCCGGCCTCTCTGGAGGAGGCGCTGCGACGAGCCGTGACGCGGGCCTGCGAGGACCTCGCGGGCGGATCGATCGAGTTCAACGACGAGGGCGGTCCGTCCGTCCCGGAACTTCCGGGCGCCACCGAGGCCACGATCTCCTTCCTGGAACCCAAGGATTCGACGATCGACTGGTATCCCGTGGAGACCTACGACGGTGGCACCGTCGTGGGCGAGGTCAAGGTGACCGCCGAGCTCACCCTGGAAGCGTTCCTCCACAAGGCGGACGTGTTCCTCGAGGACGGCCTCACGATCCTGGACGAGGTGAACGAGGTGAACGAGCACATGGTGGAGGTCTCCGTCACCCTCCTCGGCGAACTCTCCTTCCACGCCCAGGTCGACGGGCCCGAGTTCGACGTCCAACTGGAGCTCGCGGACATCAAGATGCTCCGCTGATCCGCCGCCCGCTCCCGCACCTCCCGCCCGCTCCCCGTGCGCCTGCTGTGCGCCGGTGGACCTGTGGAACGCTTCCCGGACGCAGGACACAGTCCGTGTACCAGCAGGGCGAGTTGAGGAGTCCGGGATGCCGCACGGTCAGGGCCCGCAGGGCGGGCACACCGATCCGTCGCTGTACCGTTCCGCGGCGGAGGCGATCGCCGCGCCGCCGGAGACGCTGGCGTACGTCGCCGGGTTCGACCGGTCGGGGCGGCGGCCGGACGCGCTGCTCACCGTCGACACCGACCCGGCCTCGGTGGGCTACGGGACGGTCCTGAACTTCGCCGAACTGCCGACGCTGGGCGACGAGTTGCACCACTTCGGCTGGAACGCCTGCTCGAGCGCGCTGGCGCACGCCTGCCACCGGAACCCGGAGCGGCGCTACCTGCTGCTGCCGGGCCTGCGCTCCTCGCGGCTGCACGTGATGGACACCCGGCCCGACCCGGTGCGGCCGCGCCTGGTGAAGACCGTCGAGGCGGCGGAGCTGGCGTCCAGAGCCGGGTACTCGCGCCCGCACACGCTGCACTGCGGGCCCGACGGCGTGTTCCTGTCCTGCCTGGGCGGGGCGGAGGGCACCGACGGGCCCGGCGGGGTGGCACTGCTCGACCACACCACCTTCGACGTGCTGCGGGCGTGGGAGACGGAGCGCGGGCCGCAGCACCTCGCCTACGACGTCTGGTGGCACCTGGGGACGAACGTGGGCGTGACCAGCGAGTGGGGCACGCCGTGGATGGTCGAGGCCGGCGTGGTGCCGGAGCTGCTGCTGGGCCGCAAGTACGGGCACGCGCTGCACTTCTGGGAGCTGGACTCCGGCCGCCACCTGCAGCGGGTCGACCTCGGCGACCAGTACCAGATGGTGCTGGAGCTGCGCCCGGCACACGATCCGCAGGCCGAGTGGGGCTTCGCCGGGGTGGTGACCAACGTCGAGGACCTCTCCGCCTCGGTGTGGCTCTGGTATCGCCAGGGCCCGGCGTTCACCGCCCGCAAGGTGATCGAGATCCCGGCCGAGCCGGCCAAGGCCGAGGACCTGCCGCCCGCGTTGCAGCCGTTCGGCGCGGTGCCGCCGCTGGTCACCGACATCAACCTGTCGGTGGACGACCGCTGGCTGTACGTCTCCGCCTGGGGCACCGGCGAGTTGTTCCAGTACGACGTCTCGGACCCGTTCCACCCCCGGCTCGCCGCCTCGGTGCGCCTCGGCGGCATCACCGCGCGCACCCCGCACCCGGCCGATCCGGGCCGCCCGCTGAGCGGCGCCCCGCAGATGGTCGAGATCAGCCGCGACGGCCGGCGCCTCTACCTGACCAACTCCTTGTACGGCGCCTGGGACGACCAGTTCTACCCGGACGGCATCGAGCCCTGGATGGTCAAGCTGGACGCCGACCCCGAGACCGGCGGGCTCTCCGTCGACGAACGGTTCTTCCCGCACGGCGCGGACTTCCGCGGCCTGCGCGTCCACCAGACCCACCTCGCGGGCGGCGACGCCTCCTCGGACTCCTACTGCCACCGGTAGACCACGGCGGCCGGCCGCGACCCCCTGCCGCCCCGGCGGCGGGGCCGCCTTCGGCTGAACCTCACCAGCCGGCCGGGCGGGCCCCCACCAACACCTGGTCGTGGCGCACCCGGGCCGGGGGCAGGCCGGCGGCGAGCAGTTCGGAGCGGACGGAGCCGACCATGCCGGTCGGGCCGCTGAGGCAGGCGAGGTGGTCGCGCCAGTCACCGGCCGTGGTGACGGCCTCGGCGAGGCGGCCGGCGGTGATCGGCGTGAGGGCCAACCAGGTCTTGTGCAGGCCGAGTTCGGCCAGTGCCGACCAGTCGTAGAGGTCGCCGCGGTCGCGGGCGCCGACGAAGAGGTGGACGCGGCGGCCGGGCGGGCGGTGGACGGCCTGCTGCTCGATGATGGCCTTCATCGGCGCGAGGCCGCTGCCGCCCGCGACGAGCAGGAGGTCCCGGGTGTCGTCCTCGGGGAGCAGGGTGCCGCGCGGCGGGCCGAGCCGCAGCCGGTCGCCGACGGCGGTGCGCTCGACCAGGGCGGCGCTGACCCCGCCGGGGCCGGTGCGGCGGACGTGGAACTCCAGCTCGTTGTCGGCCCGGGGCGCGCAGCCCATCGAGTACTGGCGCCAGGTGTGCGGGAGCAGCGGGTGCTCGACGGTGCCGTACTGCCCGGCCCGGTACGGGTAGGGCTCGCCGGTGCGCACCCGCAGCACGGCGAGGTCGGGCCGGCGGCGCTCGTGGCCCGTCACCACGGCGTGCCAGTACGGGGGTTCGGTGAGCGCGGACTCGGCGCCGGCGGTCATCGCGCCGACGGCGAAGCGCAGCATCCTGGTCCACGCCGCCTCGAGCTCCTCCGTCCGGTCCGCGCCGGCCCGGTGCCGGATCGCCGCGCACAGGGCCTCCTCGAAGGCCTCGTAGTGGACCGGCCGGACACCCAGTTTCCGGTGGTCGCGGCCGAGTTGACGGAGCGTCTGGTCGAGTTCGGCGGGCCGGTCGAGGTGGTCGATCAGGTGGCGGAAGATCCGCTCCAGGTGGGCCTGCTGGAACTCCATCGAGGCGGGGAAGAGCGGGCGCAGGAACGGGCGGCGGCGGAACATGACGCCGTAGAGGTGGTCGATCAGGTCGGCGAGCGGCGCGACCAGGCCGAGGCCCCGCCGGATCAGCAGCTGGTCGGCCGCGCCGTCGTACCCTCCGCCCCCGGTGTCGGGCCCCGACGGAGCGGCCGGGGTGAGGAGTTGGCGCCGCAGCCGCATGGCGTGGTGGCGGGCGATCAGCCGGTCGTACTCGGCGGTGGCGGTGGTGGTGGCGGCGGTGCTGTTGGTGATGTCCATGACCCGCCCAGTCAACTGCGGGGTGGCCGGGCGGCAGAAGGGCCGATGGCCCCGGGCGGCCGCGGGACCATCGGCCCGTTCCGGCCGTTCCGGCCAGGGGGCCGGGGACAGGGCCAGGGGGCCGGGGCCCGGGACGGCGCCACCGACGCGGGGCCGAGGCGGGCCGGGGCGCCGCTACCTGGTCGGCTCGGCGCGGGAGGTCTCGCCCGGCTCGGGGAGGAACTCGGTGGCGGCCCAACTGGCCAGCAGCCGCAGGGACTCGGCCGAGGTGGTGCCGGGCTCGGCGTGGTAGGTGATCAGCACCTGGTCGGCGTCGCCGGCCGGGCGCAGCGCCTCGTACTGGAGGCTGAGCCCGCCGACCACCGGGTGGTGCAGCTGCTTGGTGCCGTGCCCCTTGTCCTGGATGCCGTGAGCGGCCCACAGACGGCGGAAGTCGGCGCTCTTGACGGAGAGTTCGCCGATCAGTGCGGCGAGCTGGGGGTCGTCCGGGTCGCGTCCGGCGTCGAGGCGCAGCATCCCGACCACGTCGCTCGCCTTGCCCTCCCAGTCCTGGTACAGCTCGGCGGCCGCCGGGTCGAGGAAGACGTGCCAGGCCATGTTGCGCTGCTCGGGCGGCATGGCGGCGAAGTCGCCGAGCAGGGCGGTGCCGAGCCGGTTCCAGCCGATGATGTCGAGCCGCCGCCCGAGGACGTACGCGGGCACGCCGTCCATCGCGTCCATCAGCTGCTGGAGGGCGGGGCGGACCCGCTGCCGGCGGGCGGCGGCCCGGCCGGCGCGGCGACGGGCGGGCTTGGTGAGCCGGCCGAGGTGCTCGCGTTCGGCGGGGCCGAGCCGCAGGACGCGGGCGATGGCGTCGAGGACGGCGGCGGAGACGTTCTCGCCGTGGCCCTGTTCGAGCCGGGTGTAGTAGGCGGTGCTGACTCCGGCCAGCTGGGCCAGCTCCTCGCGGCGCAGTCCGGGCACCCGGCGCCGGGTGGTGGTGTCCGGCAGGCCCACGTCCTCGGGCCGCAGCCGGGCGCGGCGGGATCGGAGGAACTCGCTGAGTTCGGTGCGCTGGTCCATGTGTGCAGTATGCGGGCCGGGGGGCGTGCCCGGGGGCGGGCGAGGGTGACACTGCCGTGCGTACGTTCCGGGGTCGTACGTCCGGGGGTCCTAGGTGCGGGGTTCCTAGGTGCGGGGTTCCTACGATGATCCTTGGTCTGGTTGCCCCCCTCGCGCCGCCGCACTCTGGGGGCATGACGAACACGACGACCGACCCGACCACCACGAACACGACGGGCACGACGGCGGACACCGCCACGAACGGCTCGGAGACCCACCTCACCACCCGCACCGTCGCCGCCTACGCGGCGGCCGAGCCCGACGCCCCGCTGGAGCGGACCACCGTGACCCGCCGGGCGGTCGGCGAGCAGGACATCGTGATCGACATCCGCTTCTCCGGCATCTGCCACTCCGACATCCACCAGGTCGGCGAGGACTGGGGCACCGGGATCTTCCCGATGGTCCCGGGGCACGAGATCGCCGGTGTGGTCAGCGAGGTCGGCCCCGGGGTGACCCGCTGGCGGGTCGGCGACCGGGTCGGCGTCGGCTGCTTCGTCGACTCCTGCCGGGAGTGCGACAACTGCCGGGCCGGCCTCCAGCAGTACTGCACCGGCCTCGGCGGCACCGTCTTCACCTACAACAGCACGGGCAAGGACGGCCTGCCGACGTACGGCGGCTACTCCTCGGAGCTGGTCGTCGACGAGGCGTACGCGCTGCGGATCCCCGACAACCTGCCGCTGGACGCCGCCGCGCCGCTGCTCTGCGCCGGCGTCACGCTGTACTCGCCGCTCGCGCACTGGGGCGCGGGCCCCGGCCGCAAGGTGGCCGTCGTCGGCCTCGGCGGGCTCGGGCACATGGGGGTGAAGATCGCCCACGCCATGGGCGCGGAGGTCACCGTGCTGAGCCAGTCGCTGCGCAAGCGGGAGGACGGGCTGAAGCTCGGCGCCGACCACTACCGGGCGACCTCCGACCCGGCGACCTTCACCGAGCTGGCGGGCAGCTTCGACCTGATCGTCAACACCGTCTCCGCCGACCTCGACCTGAGCGCCTACCTCGGCCTGCTGCGCACCGACGGCGTCATGGTGCAGGTCGGCGCGCCGGAGAAGCCGGTGACGGTGAACGCCCATGCGCTGCTCAACGGCCGCCGCTCGCTGGCCGGTTCGATGATCGGCGGGCTCCCGGCGACCCAGGAGATGCTGGACTTCTGCGGCGAGCACGGCATCACCGCGGAGATCGAGCTGATCCGCGCGGACCAGATCAACGAGGCGTACCGGCGGGTGCTGTCCGGTGACGTCCGGTTCCGGTTCGTGATCGACGCCGCGACCATCTGATCCGCCGGACCACACACGCGGCGCCCCGCCGACCCACCCCCGCGCGCCGCGCATCGTCCAGCCGCGCAGCCCCGACGGCCCGCGGCCCGCGACCGCCCCCTCGGGTGCCGTCCCCGCCCGGCTGGT
>NZ_JBFAZB010000062.1:0-47814 GCF_040681575.1 Kitasatospora sp. NPDC051702 | reverse complement strand
GGTTACATTCCGAACCCGGAAGCTAAGCCTCACAGCGCCGATGGTACTGCAGGGGGGACCCTGTGGGAGAGTAGGACGCCGCCGAACAATCATTCCAAAAAGACCCCCTCCCACTCGGGAGGGGGTCTTTTTGCGTTAACCTCTGCCAACACACGAACCGGAGTTGGCTGGAGAGGCGCGATCCGTTGCAGAACCTGACCCTCACCTGGCAGTCGGCCGGGGGCGCCGCGGTCGCTCTCTACGGTGGTGCGTACGCCGCCGGCAGGGTCCGGAAGCCGTCGTTGTCGGCGCTGCTGCGGGAGGCCGGCACGCTGCTGGCGCTGTTCGCGCTCTGGCAGCTGGTGGGGCACCTGTCGGTGATGAGTGCGGACCACGCGGTCGACCGGGCGGGGTGGATCCACCGGACGGAGCTGGCGGTCGGCCTGCCGGACGAGGCGTCCTGGCAGGCGGCGGTCACGCCGTACCCGGTGCTGGTGAAGCTTGCGAACTACTACTACGCGGTCATGCACTTCCTGGTGATGCTGGCGGTGCTGCTCTGGGTGTTCCTGCGGCACCGCGAGCGGTACGCGTGGGTGCGGAACACGGTGGTGATCACGACGGCGGTCTGCCTGCTGGTGCAGTTCGTCCCGGTGGCGCCGCCGCGGATGCTGCCGCAGAACGGCTTCGTCGACGTGGCCGCGCAGTACGGACAGTCGGTGTACGGGGGTGCCGTCGGCGGGGTGGTGGTGGCGGACCAGTTGTCGGCGATGCCGTCGGTGCACGTCGCCTGGTGCGTGCTGGCGGCGGTCGCGGTGGTGCGGGTGTCGAGGAGTCCGCTGCGGTGGGCGGTGCTGCTGCACCCGGTGCTGACGGTCGCGGTGGTGGTGGTGACGGCCAACCACTTCTGGGCGGACGGCATCGTCGCCGTCCTGATCCTGCTCCTCGCGTACGCCGTGCTGGCGCTGGTGGCACGCCGGCGGGGCCGGGCCTCCGTCGACACGGAGGCCCGACCCCGGCGTGGTGCGGTGGATCAGCCGGAACAGGTCACTTGAGCGGCAGGGCGATCCTGCCCCAGGCGCCGTTGCTCAGTGCGGACGTGGCCCAGTACCAGGCGGCGAGCCCGGAGACGGCCGCGACCCAGCCGGCGAACTTGGCGAGCCCGCCGTAGCCACCGAAGGTGGCGACCGCGGACAGGACCAGGGAGAGGGTGAACAGGCCGTAGACGACGCGGCTGACCAGGCCCGCGCCCCAGCTGGCCGCGGTCAGGGTCAGGGCGAGCAGCGCCCACAGCAGCAGGAAGAGCCCGGCGGCGTTCTTGCCGGCCCCGCCGGCCGCGGACCAGGTCGCCCAGAAGGCGCCGAGGCTGGTGAAGGCGGTGCCGGTGAAGGCCTCGCCGCCGCGGAGCTGCCAGAGGCCCGCGACGAAGAGGGTTATTCCGCCGACGAGGTGGGCGAGTTGGGCGGCGTCCCCGACCCCGGTGCCACTGAGGATCCCGGTGGAGAGCAGGCCGTAGGCGAGCAGTGTGAGGCCGAGTGCGAGGTAGCCGAGGTTACCCGCGTCGGCTCCGGTGGAGCGGGCGTTCGTTGCCCCGGTAGCTTCGTTGCTCACCGGAGGCTCCTTTCACTCTGGGCGCGCGCAGGGCGCAGTCAAGGCAGTGGTGTGGTCCGATGAGGTGGATGCGCGCGACCGCGCCGAGGGCGCACGGCTGGAGCGTGCGCGGGCTGCGGTCAGAAGTGATGGGCCAGCGGGAGAGCCGCTGGTCGCGTCCCCGCCGGGGGATTCCCCGGTGAGATCGGTGTACCCGGCCGAACTCGCTTGTACCCTTGTGAATCCAACAATTCGTGACGTCGTCAGCTGTCGAACGCTCACGGCCGGCCCCGGAACGGGCCGGAATCCGACGGATCCGGTCAGGCGGTCCGCTGGGCCGGCACCCGCAGGGTCAGGATGGCCATGTCGTCGGAGGGCGGCTCCGGGGCGAAGCGCTCGACGGCGCGCTGCACGCGCAGGGCGACCGCTCCGGCGGTCAGGCCGGTGCAGCCGGTGAGCACCTCGGCGAGTCCGTCGTCGCCGAGCATCCGGCGGCCCTCGCGGCGTTCGGTGACGCCGTCGGTCACGCAGAGCAGGACCTCGCCGGGGGAGAGCACCAGGTGTTCGGCCGTCAGGTCGAGGTCGTCCATGACCCCGAGCAGCGGCTGCGGGGTGGCGGCCCGGTCGACCCGGCCGTCGGTGCGCAGCCGCAGCGGCAGCGGGTGGCCGGCGCAGACCAGGGAGAGCTCGGTGCTGCCGTCCGGGCGGGGCGTCAGCTCGCCGTAGAGCAGGGTGAGGAAGCGGCTGCGCGAACCCTCGTCCAGGATGGCCGCGTTGAGCCGGCGGAGCACCTGCGGTGCGTCCAGTCCTTCGCGGGCGAGCAGGCGCAGCGAGTGCCTGGCCAGTCCGGTGACGGAGGCGGCCTCCGGGCCGGTGCCACAGACGTCGCCGATGGCGAAGCCGTAGGTGCCCTCGCGGATGGTGAACAGGTCGTAGAAGTCGCCGCCGACCTCGTTGCCCTCGCCGGCCGCCTGGTAGTAGACGTCCACCTCGACACCGGGGATCTCGGGCAGCTCGGGCGGGAGCAGGCTGCGCTGCAGGGCCTGGCTGGTGGCGGTGCGCTCGGAGTAGAGGCGGGAGTTGTCGAGCGCGAGGGCGGCGCGGCGGGAGAGGTCCTCCGCGAGTTCGAGGATCTCCTGGCGGAAGCGGACGCCGGACGGGACGCCGAGGGCGAGCAGGCCGATGACCCGGTTGCGGGCGGTCAGCGGGAGGACCACGGTCTCCCCGAGCAGGCCGGCGAGTTCGGGGCCGTCGTCGAGCCCGCCGGCGGCGGCGGTCTCGACGGGAGCCGACCAGAAGCGCACGCCGTGGGTCGGGCCGGCCTCCGGGGCCGGGGTCTTCTCGAGCAGGCCGCGCAACGGGTCGATGCGGTCCTCGTCCTCGTGCAGGACGAAGGCGAGACCGGCCGCGGCGCTGTGGTCGCCCTTGGTGTAGACGGCGCACCAGGAGGCGAGGGTGGGAACGGCCATCTGGGCCATCAGCGCGAGGGTCTGCTCGTGTTCGAGGGTGCCGGCCAGCAGGTCGGAGGCCTCGACGAGGAAGGACAGCGAGCCCCGGCGCAGCCGCTCCAGCTCGGTGAGCCGGGTGCTCTCGACGGCGAGGGCGACCCGGTCGGCGGCGAACTGCAGGCGCAGTGCGTCCTCGTTGTCGTAGCGGCCGGGGGCGGCGGTGGCGATGCCGAGCGAGCCGATCAGCCGCCCCTCGACCTTGAGCGGCACGGTGACCAGGGAGCGCATGCCGCTGCCGGTGAGCAGCGGCAGGCCGGTCGGTCGCGCGGTGAGGTCCTCGTGGACGGAGGGCAGCCGGGCGGAGTCGTACCGGTTGCCGGTGTCGACGGGGAAGCGGGCCCGCCGGCGGTGGCCGGAGGTGAGTCCGGTGGCGGCGCGGACCTCGAACTCGGTCTCGTCCTCGGTGGTGAGGAGCAGGTACGCGGCGTCGGCGTCGAGCAGGTCGCGGGCGCGTTCGACGGTGCGCTGGAGCAGGGTGTCCAGGTCGTCGGTGGCGACCGGGCCGGCCAGCAGGTCGAGCCGCGGACCGGTCGGGTCGGTCCGCTCGCCGGGCAGCGTGCGGGCGGGGGAGCGGAGCACCGCGCGGTCGGGTTCGAGGACGAGCAGACAGAGGGTGGACGGGACGCCCTCGGTGTCCCGGACGCGGACCTGGACGCCGTAGACCTCGACCTCCTCGCCGTCGGCGCGCCGGACGCCGTAGCCGCCCTCCCAGCGGGCCATCCGCAGGGTGTCGGCCAGGTCGGGGCCGCGGTCGGCCGGCTGGGGCCAGACGGCGAGGTCGGCCCAGGGGCGGCCGAGCACGGCGGCGGCGGGGTACCGGAAGAGCGCCTCGGCGTCCGGGTTCCAGGCGAGGACGCGGCCGTCCTCGTCGAGCTGGACGACGGCCACGTGCACCGGGCCCGGGCCGCTGGGCAGGTCGCTGCCGGGGGTGGCGGGGACGGCGTAGCGGGTGCCGGCCACCGGAGCGGGCAGGGCGAGCCGGAACCAGACGGTCTTCGTGCCGGCCGCGTACTCGACGCCCCAGCGCTCGGCGAGGGCCGAGCACATCAGCAGGCCGCGGCCGCCCTCGCCCTCGGGGTCGGCGTAGCGGTCGGAGGCGGTGACGGGGCCGTCGCCGAGCGAGGGGAGGCTGCGCTCGGGGTGGTGGTCGGTGACCTCGATCCGCACCGTCCCCTCCTCGCGCAGGCAGCAGACCTCGGCGGCGGTGCCGGCGTGCACGACGGCGTTGGTGACCAGCTCGCTGACCAGGACGACGGCGTCGTCGACGACCTCGGGCAGGCCCCAGCCGAGCAGCGCGTCCCGGACGAAGCCCCTGGCGGCGGCCGCGGACCGGCCGTCGGGGTCGAAGGTGGCGGCTGCGCGCGCGGTGACCACGTTGCCACTTCTCCTCTGCTGCTCTGGCCCTGGCTGTCCGGGGTGCGGCGCGGACTCCCCCGCGTGCCGTCGGGGTGGGCGGCGGCGCTGGGGCGGGTCGCGGCCCGGTGCAGCGCTCCACCCTACTTTCCGCTTGGTTCCCCGTGGGGGCGGGGCGGCGAAACAGGCACCTGAGGGTGATTCTGCCCACCTGTTTCGGACGGCGGGGCACCAACCGAGCGCAACCGGCCGTGCACCCGGTGCCGGTGCTGCCAGACTGGGGGGTCCGCGACGGTCGGTTCGAGCAGTACGGTCGATGCGGGTGCCGGTGGACCGAGTGGGCCGCCGGCGCAGCCCGGCCGGGCCGGTGCCGGGTGCGTGCCGTACCGGCACGGGAGGTCACCGGACAGTTCACGATGTGGGAGGGGCCCGTTGAGTTCGGCCACCAAGGACGCAACCGGTACGACGCCGCCCGCCCAGCGCGGCGGGCGGTCCGGGACCGCGCCGCGGAACGCGGCCGGCCGGCGAGCGAACCACAACCGGGGAGCGGAGCCGGCCGAGCTGCGGAAGCTGCTGTCCGCGCTGACCGCGATGCGGGACGGCAACTTCCGCCGGCGGTTGACCGTCCCGGGGGACGGGCCGCTGGCGGAGATCGCCGCGGTGTTCAACGAGGTCGCCGAGCGCAACCAGCACCTGACCGGCGAACTGGCCCGGGTGCGCCGGGCGGTGGGCCGCGAGGGCCGGCTGAACGAGCGGCTCGAGACGGGCGCGGGCGAGGGCGCCTGGATGGCGGCCGTCGACAACTGCAACGCGCTGATCGACGACCTGGCCCGCCCGATGTCCGAGGTGGGCCGGGTGCTGACCTCGATCGCCGAGGGCGACCTGGACCAGAAGATGGAGCTGCGCTCGCTGCACAGCAACGGGGTGAGCCACCCGCTGCGCGGCGAGTACCTGAAGATCGGCCGGACCGTGAACGGCCTGGTGGACCAGCTCTCGGAGTTCACCGACGAGGTGACCCGGGTGGCCCGCGAGGTGGGCACCGAGGGCAAACTGGGCGGCCAGGCCAAGGTCCGCAGCGTGTCGGGCAGTTGGAAGGACCTGGCGGACTCGGTCAACACCATGGCCGGCCGGCTGACCGCGCAGGTGCGCAACATCGCCCAGGTGACCACGGCGGTGGCCAAGGGCGACCTGTCCCGGAAGGTCACCGTCGAGGTGGCCGGCGAGATGCTGGAGCTGAAGAACACCGTCAACACGATGGTGGACCAGCTGAACGGGTTCGCGGCGCAGGTCACCGGGGTGGCCCGGGACGTCGGCACCGAGGGCCGGCTGGGCGGTCAGGCGCAGGTGCCGGGCGTGGCCGGCGTCTGGCGCGACCTGACCGACTCGGTGAACTTCATGGCCGACAACCTGACCGGCCAGGTGCGCAACATCGCCCAGGTGACCACGGCGGTGGCGCGCGGCGACCTCTCGCAGAAGATCGAGGTGGACGCGCGCGGCGAGATGCTGGAGCTGAAGAACACCATCAACACGATGGTGGACCAGCTCTCCGGCTTCGCCGAGCAGGTGACCCGGGTGGCCCGCCAGGTGGGCACCGAGGGGCGGCTGGGCGGCCAGGCGCAGGTCCCCGGAGCGGCCGGCGTGTGGCGCGACCTGACCGACAACGTCAACTTCATGGCCAACAACCTGACCGATCAGGTGCGCAACATCGCCCAGGTGACCACGGCGGTGGCGCGCGGCGACCTCTCGCAGAAGATCCAGGTGGACGCGCGCGGGGAGATCCTGGAGCTGAAGAACACCATCAACACGATGGTGGACCAGCTGGGCGCCTTCGCGGACGAGGTGACCAGGGTGGCCCGGGACGTCGGCACCGAGGGCATCCTCGGAGGCCAGGCCAGCGTGCCGGGGGTGTCCGGCACCTGGAAGGACCTGACCAACTCCGTCAACCTGATGGCCAACAACCTGACCAGCCAGGTCCGCAACATCGCCGAGGTGACCACCGCGGTGGCCCGCGGCGACGTCTCCAAGAAGATCACCGTCGACGCGCGGGGCGAGATCCTGGAGCTGGTGACGACCGTCAACACGATGGTGGACCAGCTGTCGGCCTTCGCCGACGAGGTCACCCGGGTGGCCCGCGAGGTGGGCACCGAGGGCATCCTGGGCGGTCAGGCCCGGGTGCGCGGGGTGTCGGGGATCTGGAAGGACCTGACCGACAACGTCAACTTCATGGCGTCCAACCTGACCGGCCAGGTCCGCAAGATCGCCGAGGTCGCCACCGCGGTGGCCAGCGGCGACCTCTCCAAGAAGATCAGCATCGAGGCGCAGGGCGAGGTCGCGGCGCTCGCCGGGACCCTCAACACGATGGTCGACCAGCTCTCCTCCTTCGCGGTGGAGGTGACCAGGGTGGCCCGCGAGGTGGGCACCGACGGCACCCTGGGCGGCCAGGCCAGCGTGCCGGGCGTGGCCGGCATCTGGAAGGACCTGACCGACAACGTCAACCTGATGGCCAACAACCTGACCGGCCAGGTCCGCAACATCGCGCTGGTGATCACGGCGGTGGCCCGCGGCGACCTCTCGCAGAAGATCGACGTCGACGCGCGCGGCGAGATCCTCCAGCTCAAGACCAGCATCAACACCATGGTCGACCAGCTCTCGGCCTTCGCCGACGAGGTCACCCGGGTGGCCCGCGAGGTGGGCACCGACGGACGGCTCGGCGGCCAGGCCAGGGTGCCCGGCGTGGACGGCACCTGGCAGGACCTCACCGAGTCGGTGAACGAGCTGGCCAACAACCTGACCCGGCAGGTGCGCGCGATCGCCCAGGTCGCCACCGCGGTGACCAGGGGCGACCTGAGCCTGCGGATCGACGTGGACGCCGCCGGCGAGCTCGACGAGCTCAAGGACAACATCAACCAGATGATCGCCAACCTGCGCGAGACCACCCGGACCAACCAGGAGCAGGACTGGCTCAAGACCAACCTGGCCCGGATCTCCGGCCTGCTGCAGGGCCGCCGGGACCTGGAGGCCGTCGCCTCGCTGATCATGACCGAGCTGACCCCGGTGGTCTCCGCCCAGCACGGCGCCTTCTTCCTCGCCCAGCCGGCCGGCCGCACCGCCGAACTGATCACCGAGGACGACGACGAGAACGACACCGTGCTGCGCCTGATCGGCAGCTACGGCTACCAGCGGCGCGCGATGCCGACCACCTTCCGCCCCGGCGAGTCGCTGATCGGCCAGGCCGCGGTGGAGAAGCGGGCGATCATCCTCAAGGAGGCGCCGCCCGGGTACCTGAAGATCGCCTCCGGTCTCGGCGAGGCCTCGCCGGCCCACATCGTGGTGCTGCCGGTGCTGTTCGAGGGCCGGCTGCTCGGCGTGATCGAGCTGGCCACCTTCAGCTCCTTCACCACCGTCGCGCTGGACTTCCTCAACCAGATCGCCGACCTGATCGGCGTCACCGTGAACACCATCAGCGTCAACACCAAGACCGAGGGGCTGCTGCTGGAGTCCCAGCGGCTCACCGCCGAGCTCTCGATGCGCTCCGCCGAGCTGGAGGCGCGCCAGGAGGAGCTGGAGCGCACCAACGAGGAGCTGCAGGAGAAGGCCGAGCAACTCGCCCAGCAGAACCGCGACATCGAGATCAAGAACAGCGAGATCGAGGAGGCCCGGCAGGTCCTGGAGGAGCGCGCCGAGCAGCTCGCCCTGGCCTCCCGGTACAAGAGCGAGTTCCTCGCCAACATGTCGCACGAGCTGCGCACCCCGCTCAACTCGCTGCTGATCCTGGCCAAGCTGCTCTCCGACAACAACGAGGGCAACCTCTCGCCCAAGCAGGTCGAGTTCGCCGACACCATCCACGGGGCCGGCTCCGACCTGCTCCAGCTGATCAACGACATCCTCGACCTGTCCAAGGTCGAGGCCGGCAAGATGGACGTCCGCCCGGCCCGGATCGCCCTCGTCCAGCTGGTCGACTACGTCGAGGCCACCTTCCAGCCCGTCGCGCTGGACAAGAGCCTGGACTTCGCCGTCCGGGTCTCGCCGGCCCTGCCGGTCACCCTGCACACCGACGAGCAGCGGCTCCAGCAGGTGCTGCGCAACCTGATCTCCAACGCGGTCAAGTTCACCGACACCGGCGCCGTCGACTTCTCCATCGCCCCGGCCGGCCCGGAGGTCCCGCAGCACGTCCGGGAGCGGCTGCTGGAGGCCGGCTCGATCCAGGGCCCGGACGACGAGCTGATCGCCTTCTCGGTCTCCGACACCGGCATCGGCATCCCCGGCAACAAGCTGCGGGAGATCTTCGAGCCGTTCCGGCAGGCCGACGGCACGACCAGCCGCAAGTACGGCGGCACCGGCCTCGGGCTGTCGATCAGCCGGGAGATCGCCCGGCTGCTCGGCGGCGAGATCCACGCCGAGAGCGAGCTGGGCGAGGGCTCCACGTTCACGCTCTACCTGCCGCTGCGCACCGAGGCGCCGGACGCGGCCGCGACCGAACGCCAGGCCGCGCCGCACGCCCCGGCGCTGCGCGCCTCGGTCGGGACGCCGGTGCCGGTCGGCGAGAACCCGGCCGACCACTGGGCCCAGGAGGTCCGCGAGCTGGCCGAGGAGCGCCGCCGCGGCGCGGTGGAGCGCCGGCGCACCGCCGCGCTGGACACCACCGTCGCGAGCCGCCAGGTGGAGCCCGCCCCGCCGCGGCCCGGCCGCGTCGACGCGCGCTTCGACGGCCAGCAGGTGCTGATCGTGGACGACGACGTGCGCAACGTGTTCGCCCTCACCAGCGTCCTGGAGCAGCACGGCCTGACGGTGCTGTACGCCGAGAACGGCCGCGAGGGCATCGAGATGCTGGAGCAGCACGAGAACGTCGCGCTGGTCCTGATGGACATCATGATGCCGGAGATGGACGGCTACGCGACCACCGAGGCGATCCGCCGGATGCCCCAGTTCTCCGGCCTGCCGATCATCGCCCTGACCGCCAAGGCCATGAAGGGCGACCGCGAGAAGTCCCTGGAGGCCGGGGCCACCGACCACATCACCAAGCCGGTGGAGACCGACCACCTGCTGTCGGTGATGCGCGAATGGCTGCGCCCGGGCCGCGCGTAGCCGCCCGGGACGGCGCGAACCCCGGGGCCCGCCCCGGGGTTCGCGCCGTCCGGTGGACCGGTTTGCTGGCGGTCGGGCCCGGGAACCCGGTAGGGTCACCGATCGTTGCGAACAGTGACCGGACGACGACACGCTGGTGAGCGTGCGCCGGAGCACTGTCCGCACGCCGCTCCGGATCGGGTCCCGACGGGGCGATGTGCCGGGCGAGGGGGTGCGGCTAGCATGACCGGGGTAGCGGTGGGCAGTACGCGGTTGCCGTCACCGGGCGGCAGGCAGGCGACAGGAGGGCGGGCCCTGATGCAGAAGGCGAAGATCCTCCTGGTCGACGACCGGCCGGAGAACCTGCTGGCGCTGGAGGCCATCCTCTCGGCGCTGGACCAGACGCTCGTGCGCGCCGCGTCCGGCGAGGAGGCGCTCAAGGCGCTGCTCACCGACGACTTCGCGGTGATCCTGCTGGACGTCCAGATGCCCGGGATGGACGGCTTCGAGACCGCCGCCCACATCAAGCGGCGCGAGCGCACCCGGGACATCCCGATCATCTTCCTGACCGCGCTCAACCACGGCCCGCACCACACCTTCCGCGGCTACGCGGCCGGGGCCGTGGACTACATCTCCAAGCCGTTCGACCCGTGGGTGCTGCGCGCCAAGGTCTCGGTCTTCGTCGACCTGTACGTCAAGAACTGCCAGCTGAAGGAGCAGGCCTCGCTGCTGCGGCTGCAGCTGGAGGCGGGCGGCGGCGAGCCGGCCCTCGGCGGCGCGCTGCTCGGCGAGCTGTCCGCGCGGCTCGCTGCGGTCGAGGAGCAGGCGGAGGCGCTGGGCAAGCAGCTGGACGCCGTCGAGGACCCGGGGGTGGCCGCCACCGCGGGGCACCTGGAGCGCAAGCTGGCCGGGCTGCGCCGGGCCCTGGACGCCCTGCGGCCGGGGAGCCCGTGACCGCCGGTCCGGTTCACCTCCCCGGGTGAATTCCTGCGGCGGCCGGGTGAAACCGGATCAGCGTGACGGTGTGTCTGCGACACGTCCCCGTGCCCGGCTCGGCCGCATGTCCCGGGGTCGCCCGCCCCGGTAGGCTGCTGACCCATGGCCACACGTACGCCCGGCAGCGCGGCACGCAACCCCGGTCCGGGACCGTCCAAGAAGGCCGCGGCGAAGGCCCCGGGCAAGCCGCCCGCGAAGAAGGCGGCGACCAAGAAGGCGGCCCCCGCGAAGAAGGCGACGGCGGCCAAGCCCGCCCCGCCGCCCCCGCCCAGGCCGATCCTCTTCCGCGCCGTGCGGGCCGTCTGGCTCGGCCTGGCGAACGCGGTCGCCGCGGTCTTCCGCGGCTTCGGCGACGGCGCCAAGAACCTCCACCCGGCCCACCGCAAGGACGGCGTGGGCCTGTTGCTGTTCGCGCTCGCCCTGGTGACCGCGGCCGGCACCTGGTTCAGCCCGGAGGGCTGGCTGGGGGAGGGGGCCACCGCGGTGGTGTCCGGGCTGTTCGGCCGGCTCGACGTGCTGGTGCCCTTCCTGCTCGCCGCGATCGCCATCCGGCTCTGGCGCCACCCGGAGCTGCCGGAGGCCAACGGGCGGATCATGATCGGGCTGAGCGCGCTGCTGGTCGGCGTCCTCGGCCTGGTCCACATCGGCTGCGGCGCCCCCACGATGGGCAGCGGCGCCTCGCGGATAAGGGCGGCCGGCGGGATCATCGGCTGGGCCGCCTCCACCCCGATGATGGCCGCCGCCGGCCCTACGCTGGCCGTGCCGCTGCTCCTGCTGCTGGCCTTCTTCGGGGTGCTGGTGATCACCGCCACCCCGGTCAACCGCATCTTCGAGCGGCTGCGCTCGGCCGGCGTCCGGCTCGGCGTGGTCGAGCCCCGGCCCGGGGACGGGACGCGCGACGGGCGCGCGCCGGAGCGCGAGCTGTCCACCGAGCCGCCGGAGGACGCCGACCCCTCGGCGCTGCCGTTCACCGTGGACGCCGGCGGCGAGGACCCGCGCGACGAGGTGGCCGCCCGCCGGCGCCGCCGCCGGCGCAAGCCGGACCCGGCCGAGCAGGACGGGCCGGAGGCCGTCCGGGTCTCCCTGGACAAGGAGCCGCTGGACCCGTACGCCACCCGCAACCTCGCCGCCGGCGCCGCCGCCGACCTGGACGGCGCGCTGGTCTACGGGGTGCCCGCCTCCTCGGCGGTGGCGGACATGATGCACCAGGTGCAGGACCGCACCGCCCCGCCCGAGGAGGCGGCCGTCCCGGCCGCCCGCAGCGGCGGCCCCGGCGCACCCGAGGAGCACGGCGCGGCGCCGGTGCGCATGGAGCAGCTCCAGCTCTCCGGCGACATCACCTACGCGCTCCCCCCGCTCGACCTGCTGGAGCGCGGCGGCCCGGCCAAGGCCCGCAGCGCCCTCAACGACGAGGTGGTGGCCCAGCTCACCGGCACCTTCTCCGAGTTCAAGGTGGACGCCAGGGTCACCGGCTTCACCCGCGGCCCGACGGTCACCCGCTACGAGGTCGAGCTCGGCCCGGCCGTCAAGGTGGAGCGGATCACCGCGCTCGCCAAGAACATCGCGTACGCGGTGGCCAGCCCGGACGTGCGGATCATCAGCCCGATCCCGGGCAAGTCCGCGGTCGGCATCGAGATCCCCAACCGGGACCGCGAGATGGTCAACCTCGGCGACCTGCTGCGCTCGCGCACGGCGGCCGAGGACACCCACCCGATGGTCGTCGGCATGGGCAAGGACGTCGAGGGCCACACCGTGATGGCCAACCTCGCCAAGATGCCGCACATCCTGGTGGCCGGCGCCACCGGCGCGGGCAAGTCGTCCTGCATCAACTGCCTGATCACCTCGGTGCTCGCCCGGGCCACCCCGGACGAGGTGCGGATGGTGCTGGTCGACCCCAAGCGGGTCGAGCTGACCGCCTACGAGGGCATCCCGCACCTGATCACGCCGATCATCACCAACCCCAAGAAGGCCGCGGAGGCCCTCCAGTGGGTGGTGCGCGAGATGGACCTGCGCTACGACGACCTGGCGGCCTTCGGCTTCCGGCACGTGGACGACTTCAACGCCGCGGTGCGGGCCGGCAAGGTCACCCCGCCGCTCGGCAGCGAGCGGGAACTGACGCCGTACCCGTACCTGCTGGTGATCGTCGACGAGCTGGCCGACCTGATGATGGTCGCGCCGCGCGACGTCGAGGACTCGGTGGTCCGGATCACCCAGCTGGCCCGTGCGGCCGGCATCCACCTGGTGCTGGCGACCCAGCGGCCCTCGGTGGACGTGGTGACCGGTCTGATCAAGGCCAACGTGCCGTCCCGGCTGGCCTTCGCGACCTCCGCGATGGCCGACTCCCGGGTCATCCTGGACCAGCCCGGCGCCGAGAAGCTGATCGGCAAGGGCGACGCGCTCTTCCTCCCGATGGGTGCCAGCAAGCCGATCCGCATGCAGGGCGCGTTCGTCACCGAGGCGGAGATCGCCGCGGTCGTCCAGCACTGCAAGGACCAGCTCACCGCCGTCTACCGGGACGACGTGACGGTCGGCGGCGGGCCGAAGAAGGAGATCGACGAGGAGATCGGCGACGACCTGGACCTGCTGATCCAGGCGGCCGAACTGGTGGTCTCCACCCAGTTCGGCTCGACCTCGATGCTCCAGCGCAAGCTCCGGGTCGGCTTCGCCAAGGCCGGCCGGCTGATGGACCTGATGGAGTCGCGGGGGATCGTCGGGCCGAGCGAGGGCTCCAAGGCCCGTGACGTGCTGGTGAAGCCGGACGAGCTGGACGGGGTACTGGTGACCCTGCGCGGGTGACGGCCCGTCCCTCCGTCGGCCCGTCCCCCCGTCGGGCCCGTTCCCCCCGCTGGACGCGTCTCTTCGGCGGACCCGCGTTCCCCGGGACCGGCGCTCCCCCGGACCGGCGCCCCTGGGGGCCGGTGCCCCTCGGGACCCGTGCCCCCGGGGAGGTGTCACTCGTTCGGAGGGGGGTAGGCGCCGTGGTGGGAACCGAACGTGCGTACACCGCGTCACAGGCCGGAAAGCGAAGCCCGGGGTTCCCCGCGCGGGCCCGCTGACAGCGGGTCAGCGGGGTGCGGGGCCCCGGTCGGGGCGGGTGTGCGCATTCGGTCCTGTTCCGCTTGAGAAACGATCCGCCCGCGCCCCTAGACTGTTCCCCAGCAGGTGGCCATCCGCTCGAAAGGCGTGCCCCGTGACCATCGGCAAGTCCCCCGACCGCGAGAACGCCCCGTCGTCCGCGCAGCCGTCCGACGCCGCGGTTCAGGCGGCCGATGCCCCGAGCATCGGCCGGGTGCTGTCCGCCGCCCGGATCGAGGCCGGGCTCACGGTGGACCAGGTGAGTACGGCGACCCGGGTACGGGTGCCGATCGTCCATGCCATCGAGGAGGACGACTTCGGCCGCTGCGGCGGCGACTTCTACGCCCGCGGACACATCCGCTCGATCGCCCGCGCCGTCGGCGTGGACGGCGAGGAGCTGGTCGCCCGCTACGACGACGCGCACGGCGGCTCGCCCGCCTCCAAGCGCCCCACCCAGCTGATCGACAGCGGGCCGATCAAGGTGCCCGGCCGCGGTCGGCCGAACTGGGCGGCGGCGATGGTCGCCGCGATCGTCGCCGTGGTCGCCCTGATCGGCTTCAACCTGGTGAACGGCAAGACCGGCCACACCGGGACCGGCTCCGCCAGCGCGCCGCTGCCCAGCGGCTCCGGCACCGGCTCCCTCGCCCCGGCCCCCTCGCCCACCGTGCAGCCCCCGGCACCCGCTCCCAGCGCCGCCGCGATCGCCGCCGTGCCGGCCGACAAGGTGACCGTGAAGCTGGTCGCCGAGGGCACCAGCTGGGTGTCCGCGGTGGACGGCACCGGGAAGTCGCTGTTCCAGAACAACATCAGCGACGGCCAGGACCAGACGTTCACCGACGGGAAGCAGATCAAGTTGGTGCTCGGCAACGGCGGGGCCGTGCACGCGTACGTCAACGGGAAGGACCTCGGTCTCCTCGGCAAGGACGGCCAGGTGGTGCACGTCACGTACACCCCCGGCGACCCGCAGGCGGGCTGACCAGAGCAGGCCTGTGGAGGGGTCGGAGACCTGGTGAAGATCTGGTAATCCGAGGCGCGCGGCCTCCGGGGCGAACGGCACCGGAGGCCGCGCGTTAATCTTGGGCCTATGCCTGAACGCCGCACTGTCGCCCTTGTCACGCTCGGATGCGCCCGCAACGAGGTGGACTCCGAGGAACTCGCCGGGCGACTGGAGGCCGACGGCTGGTTGCTCGTCGACGACGCCGCCGCCGCGGACGTCGCCGTCGTCAACACCTGCGGCTTCGTCGAAGCCGCCAAGAAGGACTCCGTGGACGCCCTGCTGGAGGCCAACGACCTGAAGGGACACGGCCGCACCCAGGCCGTCGTCGCGGTCGGCTGCATGGCCGAGCGGTACGGCAAGGAGCTCGCCGACGCGCTGCCCGAGGCCGACGGGGTGCTCGGCTTCGACGACTACGCCGACATCTCCGACCGGCTCCAGACGATCCTCTCCGGCGGCCACCACGCCCCGCACCTCCCGCGCGACCGCCGCAAGCTCCTGCCGATCAGCCCGGCCGAACGGCAGGCCGCCGCCGAGGCCGTCGCGCTGCCCGGCCACGGCGCCGCCGAGGCCCCCGCCGAACCGATCGCCGACCTGCCCGACGGCCTCGCCCCGGCCTCCGGCCCGCGCACCCTGCGCAAGCGGCTCGACGACAACCCGGTCGCCTCCGTCAAGCTCGCCTCCGGCTGCGACCGGCGCTGTTCGTTCTGCGCCATCCCCGCCTTCCGCGGCTCGTTCATCTCCCGCCGCCCCTCCGACGTGCTGCACGAGGCCCAGTGGCTGGCCGGGCAGGGCGTGCGCGAGATCGTCCTGGTGAGCGAGAACAACACCTCGTACGGCAAGGACCTCGGCGACATCCGCCTGCTGGAGACGCTGCTCGGCGAGATCTCCTCGATCGAGGGCGTCGAGCGGGTCCGGGTCTCCTACCTGCAGCCGGCCGAGATGCGCCCCGGCCTGATCGACGCGATGACCGGGATCACCGACGTGGTGCCCTACTTCGACCTCTCCTTCCAGCACTCGGCGCCGGCCGTGCTGCGCCGGATGCGGCGCTTCGGCTCCACCGACCAGTTCCTGGAGCTGCTGAAGACCATCCGCGACCGGGCCCCGCAGGCCGGCGCCCGGTCCAACTTCATCGTCGGCTTCCCCGGTGAGACCGAGGAGGACTTCGCCGAGCTGGAACGCTTCGTCACCCACGCCGGGCTCGACGCGATCGGCGTCTTCGGCTACTCGGACGAGGACGGCACCGAGGCCGCCACCTACGACGGCAAGCTGCCCGAGGACGTCATCGCCGACCGCCTGAGCCGGCTGAGCCGACTGGCCGAGGAGATGACCGCCCAGCGGGCCGAACAGCGGATCGGCACCGAGGTCGAGGTGCTGATCGAGTCGGTCGAGGACGGGGTGGTCGAGGGCCGGGCCGCCCACCAGGCGCCCGAGACCGACGGCCTGACCACCCTGCTCGGCGTCGAGGACCCCGCGGTGGGGCAGTTCCACCGGGCCACCGTGGTGGCCAGCGAGGGCGTCGACCTGATCGCCGAGGCGCTGGAGCAGGTGCGGGCCCCCAAGGCCCCGGGAGCCGGGGAATGACCAAGGGGCCCGGCGCCCCGGCCGCGGCCCACCCGGACAGACCGGTGGCCGCGGTACCGCCGCCGCCGGGTGTCTGGAACATCGCCAACATGCTCACGATGCTCCGGCTGCTGCTGGTGCCGGTCTTCGTGACGCTGCTGTTCGCCGACGGCGGGCACGACCCCAAGTGGCGCTCCGTCGCCTGGGCCTCGTTCGCCGTCGCGATGATCACCGACCTGTTCGACGGCGAGCTGGCCCGGCGCAAGGGCCTGGTCACCGACTTCGGGAAGATCGCCGACCCGATCGCCGACAAGGCGATCATGGGCGCGGCCCTGATCGGCCTCTCGCTGCTCGGCGACCTGCCCTGGTGGGTCACCGTGGTGATCCTGGCCCGCGAACTCGGCATCACCCTGATGCGCTTCTGGGTCATCCGCTACGGGGTCATCCCGGCCAGCCGCGGCGGCAAGCTCAAGACGCTCACCCAGGGCATCGCCGTCGGCATGTACGTCCTGGAGCTGACCGGCTGGCTCGCCACCGCGCGGGCCGTGCTGATGGCCCTGGCGGTGCTGCTGACCGTCGGCACCGCACTGGACTACGTCGGACAGGCGCTGCGCCTGCGCCGCGAGGGACTGGCCGCGGAGCGCGCGGGCCGGTGAACGAGGGGGGAGCGCGGGTGGCGCGGCAGGACACGGCGGGGCACGAGCCGGCTCGGCGCGACCCGGTCCGGTGCGATCCGGCTCAGCACGACTTGGCTCAGCACGACCCGGCTCAGCACGACCTGGCGGCGCGGGCGCACGCCGCGCTGCGCGCCGGGGGCGCCTCGCTGGCCGTCGCCGAGTCGCTGACCGGCGGGCTGCTGGCGGCCGCGCTGGTGGACGTCCCCGGGGCGTCCGCGACCTTCCGCGGCTCCGTCACCGCGTACGCCACCGACCTCAAGGCCTCGGTGCTCGGCGTGGACGAGGGGCTGCTGGCCGTCCACGGGCCGGTGCACCCGGTGGTGGCCCGGCAGATGGCCGAGGGCGTGCGCCGGCTGCTGGGGGCGACCTACGGCCTCGCGACGACCGGGGTCGCCGGACCGGACCCGCAGGACGGCCGGCCGGTGGGCACCGTACACCTCGCGGTGGCCGGCCCGGGGGGAACTCTGGTCAGTTCGCCCCGGCTGTCGGGGGACCGTGCCACAATCCGTCACGGGGCGGTGACCACCGCCCTGGAACTGCTCGTCGGGAGCCTCCCGGCCGGTGCGCCCACGACCTGACCTCGTGGGCCCGGCCCCCGCGCCTCGGGCGCCGGTGGAGTCCTGGTGGAGCCGCGGTCGCGGAGAACTCCACCCGACCGGGATCCGTCGATCCGGCGCACGGGTATGGGACAGCTGGAGGATCGTGTTACATCCAAGGCCCTGGTTGGGCAGAAACCAGGTGGCGAACGAGTTGCGTGACGGTGGCCGGGCGGGCCGCGACGGGTACCACGAGGGGCCCGCGGACCCGGGTACGACACCGCCGCGAGGAGGGGGACGGCCTTGCAGCCCAGAGTGAACACGACCAGGGTCCCCGCACGCGAAGCGGGCAAGGCGGTACGGTGGGGGCGTGACATCTCGATCCGCAGTCCGAGGAGGGAGGCACCGATGATCCTGCTCCGTCGCCTACTGGGCGATGTACTGCGTCGGCAGCGCCAGCGCCAGGGCCGCACACTCCGCGAGGTGTCGGCGGCCGCACGGGTTTCGCTCGGTTACCTCTCCGAGGTCGAGCGGGGACAGAAGGAGGCCTCCTCGGAGCTGCTCTCCGCCATCTGCGACGCACTCGACGTCCGGATGTCCGAGGTCATGCGCGAGGTCAGCGACGAACTCTCGCTCGCCGAACTTGCGGCGATGGCCACCCTCTCCGAAGGTGATCTGCTGAGGCCGGTGCTCGAACCGGTACCGCTGCCCGCCCCCGGCGCCGACCGGGCGAACATGTCGCCCAAGGCCGCCGCGATGGACGTGGTCGCCGCCTGAACCCGGCCTCGACTCCTGGGCTCCTGGTGCCCGGGGCGAGCGAAGGAGGGCGGTCGTGCGAAGAGCGTCGACGGTGTGCACGGAGGCCCGAATACGGCTGCGGCACGTGGTGTCCTGGTCGGCCCGCCGGGTCCTGGCGGTCCTCACCGCCGGCCTCCTCTGTTGGCTCCTGGTGATCCGGGGCCAGCTGGCGGACGGCGCGGCCCTCGGGTTGCTCGCGGCCGGAGGCTGGGGGCTCGGTCTGATCCCGGTGCACGCAGACCGGAGCGCGACCGGACCGCAGCGGCGCCCGCGGGCGCGGGCCGCACGGGCCGCGGGCCGGGTGGAGACGCAACCGCCGCCGACCGGCTGATTCACCCGTACGGGTGAGCCCGGTCGTACCGGCGCGACGAGTGGACGGGAAGGCCGCGGGTCCGGTGGACTCGCGGCCTTCTGCTGCTCCGACGGGGGCCGGGCCCCGGGCCGACGGCACCGTCAGGGCCGCAGGCGCAGACCGCGCGGGGTCGCGTGGAAGCCGGCCTCCTCCAGTGCCGCACCGAGCTCCGAGCCGAGGGCCGGCTCGCCGTTCGCCCGCTCCACCGTGACGCTGCCCAGGGCGCCCTCGCGGACCGCGCCCGCCAGCGCGCCCGCCGCCAGCGCCCGGGTGGCCGCGTCCTCCGGCCAGGCCAGCAGCGACTTGCCGCCCCGCTCGACGTACAGCGCCAGCTCGCCGTCCACCAGCACCACCAGGGCGCCCGCCTTGCGGCCGGGGCGGTGCGCCCGGACCTCCTTCGCCTCCCCGGTGCCCCCGGCACCCGTGGCCTCCTTCGCCCCGGAGCCGGTCGGCGGCTCCGGCCAGGGCAGCGCCGCGCCGTAGGCGTTCGCCGGGTCGGCGGCGGCGAGCACCAGCACCTGCGGGGGCTCCGCGGCCGGCGCGGCCGGCCACTCGACCCCCCGGGCCCGCTCCAGTCGGGAGTGCACCGAGCGCAGCCGGTCGGCCGCGCCGTCCATGGCGAACTGGGCCCCGCCCAGCCCCTCGACGAAGTAGCCCCGGCGGGCCCGGCCGCGCTCCTCCATCGCGGCGAGCACCCGGTACACCCCGGCGAAGCCGCCGGGCACCCGCTCCGCCGCCACCGCGCCCCGGGTGAGCAGACCGTGCCGGTCCAGCAGGCTCTGGGCCCGGCTGGTGGCCCGCAGCGTCGGGTCGGCCGCCGGGGCGGGCAGCAGCGACCAGCGGCCGGCCACCGTCGGCGGGCCGCTGCGCAGGGCGCCGCCGGCCCGGCCGAAGGAGCGGCCGGCGCCGCCGTAGCGGCCGCGCGGCGTCGCCCGGGGGGCGCGGTGGGCGGTGGCCCCGGCCGTCCGGCCGGAGCCGAGCAGGGCGCGCAGCGGGGCCAGGGTGTCGTTGGTGACGTAACCGGCCCAGACGAGGTCCCAGAGGGCCGCCACCGCCTCCGGCTCGGGGACGTCCTCCGGGAGCTGCTGGACGAGCTGGCGGAAGAACAGGCCGTAGCCGCCGGCCAGCGCCCGCAGCAGGGCGTCGTGCACGGGCGTCAGCGCGGGCGGGACGGCGTCGGGGCGCAGCAGGTGGGCGTTCTCGGTCAGGTGCAGGCTGAGCCAGCCGTCCTTGCCGGGCAGGGCGCCGGCCCCGCACCAGCCGATCTCGCCGGCGGCCGTCAGTTCGTCCAGCAGGCCGGGGGAGTAGTCGGCGAGCCGGGCCGGCAGGATCAGCTTCTCCAGGGCGGAGGCGGGCAGGGCGGTGCCCTGGAGCTGCTCGACCACCCGGAGCAGGCCGTCGGGGCCGCGCAGCCGGTGGCCGGCCAGGTGCTGCCACTGTGGGAGGAAGGCGGCCAGCGCCCGGGGCGGGACGGGCTCGACCTCCTGGCGCAGAGCGGCGAGCGAGCGGCGGCGCAGCCGGCGCAGCACCTCGGCGTCGCACCACTCGACGCCGGCGGTGTGGCTCTCCACCGGCCGGAACTGGCCCTGCACCAGGCGCCCGGCGGAGGTGAGGCGGTGCAGGGTGCCGGTGACGACGGCGGTGCCGAGGCCGAACCGGGCGGCGGCCTCGGCGGCGGTGAACGGGCCGTGGGTGCGGGCGTGCCGGGCGAGGAGGTCGCCCAGCGGGTCCTTGACCGGCTCGGTGAACGCCTCCGGGACGCCGACCGGCAGCGGGGTGCCGAGCGCGTCGCGCAGCCGACCGGCGTCCTCGACCGCGGCCCAGCGCTGCTCGCCGGCGATCCGGACCTGGATCACCCGGCGGGCGGCCTCCAGCTCCAGCGCCCAGAGCGGCTCGGCGCCGCGCACCGTCAGCTCGGCCTCGCTGAGCGGGCCGAGCAGGCGCAGCGCGTCGGCGACGCCCTCGGCGTCCCTGACCCGGCGCTCCGGGGTGAGGCGCTGGAGCTCGGCCTCCAGCTCGGCGAGCACCTGCGGGTCGAGCAGCTCGCTCAGTTCGGCCTGGCCGAGGAGTTCGGAGAGCAGCCGGGAGTCGAGCGAGAGGGCGGCGGCGCGGCGCTCGGCGAGCGGGGAGTCGCCCTCGTAGAGGAACTGGGCGACGTAGCCGAACAGCAGTGAGCGGGCGAAGGGGGACGGCTCCGGGGTGGTGACCTCGACCAGGCGGACGGCGCGGGACTCGAGGTCCCCCATCAGCTCGACCAGGCCGGGTACGTCGAAGACGTCCTGCAGGCACTCGCGGACGGCCTCCAGGACGATCGGGAACGAGCCGTACTCGGAGGCGACCTCGAGGAGTTGGGCGGCGCGCTGGCGCTGCTGCCAGAGCGGGGTGCGGCGGCCGGGGCTGCGGCGCGGGAGCAGCAGGGCGCGGCCGGCGCACTCGCGGAAGCGGGAGGCGAACAGGGCCGAGCCGCCGACCTGGTCGGTGACCAGCTGCTCGATCTCGCCGGGGTCGAACAGGGCGGCGTCGGCGCCGACCGGGGCCTCGTCCGCCGGGGAGGGCTCCGCGGGGCCCGCGAAGTCGAAGTCGGGGGACAGCAGGTCGGCGTCCGGCAGCCGGAGCACGATGCCGTCGTCGGCGTGCATGACCTGCGGGTCGAGGCCGTGCTTCTCGCGCAGCCGGGCGCCGAGGGCGAGCGCCCAGGGGGCGTGCACCTGGGCGCCGAAGGGGGAGTGGACGACGATCCGCCAGTCGCCCAGCTCGTCGCGGAAGCGTTCGACCACGATGGTGCGGTCGTCCGGCAGGTGACCGCAGGCGGCGCGCTGCTCGGCCAGGTAGTCGAGCAGGTTGGCGGCGGCCCAGTCGTCCAGGCCGGCCTGCCGGAGCCGGGCGGTGGCGTCGGCGGGTGGCATGGCACCCAGCTCGCGGGTGAACGCGCCGAGGGCGCGGCCGAGTTCGAGCGGGCGGCCGAGGGTGTCGCCCTTCCAGAACGGGAGCCGGCCGGGGACGCCGGGAGCGGGGGTGACCAGCACCTTGTCGTGGGTGATGTCCTCGATCCGCCAGGAGGTGGTGCCGAGGGTGAAGACGTCGCCCACGCGGGACTCGTAGACCATCTCCTCGTCGAGCTCGCCCACCCGCCGCCCGCCGCCGCCCTTCTTCGGGTCGGTGCCGGCGATGAAGACGCCGAACAGGCCGCGGTCGGGGATGGTGCCGCCGGAGGTGACGGCGAGCCGCTGGGCGCCCGGACGGCCCGTCACGGTGCCGGCCACGCGGTCCCAGACCACCCGGGGGCGCAGCTCGGCGAAGGCGTCCGAGGGGTAGCGGCCGGCCAGCATGTCGAGCACGGCCTCGAAGGCGGACTGCGGGAGGGTGGCGAACGGGGCGGCGCGGCGGACCACGGTGAGCAGCTCGTCCACCGGCCAGGCGTCCAGTGCCGTCATCGCGACCAGCTGCTGGGCGAGGACGTCCAGCGGGTTGCGCGGGACGCGCAGCGCCTCGATCCGCCCGGCCCGCATCCGCTCGGTGACCACGGCGGACTGCACGAGGTCCCCCCGGTACTTGGGGAAGAAGACGCCGGTGGAGACGGCCCCGACCTGGTGGCCGGCCCGGCCGACCCGCTGCAGGCCGGAGGCGACCGAGGGCGGTGACTCCACCTGGACGACCAGCTCGACGGCGCCCATGTCGATGCCCAGTTCCAGGCTGGAGGTGGCGACGACGGCGGGCAGCCGACCCGCCTTCAGCTCCTCCTCGACCAGGGACCGCTGCTCCTTGGAGACGGAGCCGTGGTGCGCCCGGGCGATGACCGGGGGGATCCCCTTGGCGGCCCCCGAGCCGCCCATCAGCTGGGCCGGGGCGTGCGCCTCGGGGGCGGCGGTGCCGGTGGCGCGCTCGTGGGCGATCTCGTTCAGCCGGTTGCACAGGCGCTCGGCGAGGCGGCGGGAGTTGGCGAACACGATGGTCGAGCGGTGCGCCTCGACGAGGTCGACGATCCGTTCCTCGACGTGCGGCCAGATCGAGGTCTGGCGCTGCGGGTCGGCGTCGGACGCACCGCCGGTGGCCGGGGCGGCGGGCAGGTCGTCCAGGTCGGGGACGGGGACGACCACCGACAGGTCGAACTCCTTGGCGGTGGCGGGCTGGACGACGGCGGCGCCGCGCTGCGGGCTGAGGAAGCGCGCCACCTCGTCGACCGGGCGGACGGTCGCGGACAGGCCGATCCGGCGGGCCGGGCGCTCCAGCAGTTCGTCCAGCCGCTCCAGGCTGAGTGCGAGGTGGGCGCCGCGCTTGGTGCCGGCGACCGCGTGCACCTCGTCGAGGATCACCGTGTCGACGCCGCGCAGCGCGTCCCGGGAGGCGGAGGTGAGCAGCAGGAACAGCGACTCGGGGGTGGTGATCAGGATGTCCGGCGGGTGGGTCGCGAAGCGTCGCCGGTCGGCGGCGGGGGTGTCGCCGGAGCGGATGGCGACCTGGACCTCGGGTTCGGGCAGGCCGAGCCGGACGGCGGCCTGGCGCAGGCCGGTCAGCGGGGCGCGCAGGTTGCGTTCGACGTCCACCGCGAGCGCCTTGAGCGGTGAGACGTAGAGGACCCGGCAGCGGCGGGCCGGTTCGGCCGGGGGCGGGGTGCTGCTCAGCCGGTCCAGGGCGGAGAGGAAGGCGGCGAGCGTCTTGCCGGAGCCGGTCGGGGCGACCACCAGGACGTCGGTGCCGCGCCGGATGGCGCGCCAGGCCTCGGACTGGGCGGTGGTGGGGGCGGAGAAGGCGCCGGTGAACCAGGCCCGGGTGGTCGGGGCGAAGCCGGCCAGGGGGTCGTCGTCGGGCGGGGTCGGGTGCTGGGGCGCCATGCCCCCATGGTGCCGGGTGGCACCGACAACCGGGGGCCGGCGGGCGCGGGTGTCCGTGGAGGAGCAAAAAGGGCAATCCGCTCATATGGTGATGATTCAGGACCGTGATCGACCCGTGACCCACCGGACCGACGAGCGGAGAGCGTGCGATGGCGCAGGTGCACCCGTGCGGCGGGCCCGTCCGTGCCGCCCGGCGCCGGGTCGGCGGGCCCGCCCGGGCGCTGCTCGCCATGCTGCTCACCGCGCTGGTGGTCGGCGGCGCCGTCCCCTCCGTCTCGGGGGCCGGCCGCTCCTACCTCAGCTACCTGGTCCTGGCCGAGCAGGAGGACGCCGCCGGCGCCGCCCGGGCCGGGGCGGAGAGCCGGGCGGCGGGCGGTCAGGTGGTCCAGGAGTACCCGCAGATCGGGGCCGTCCTGGCGTACGCCACCGGCGGCTTCGCCGACCGGCTGCGCACCCGCCCCGGGATCGCCGCGGTCGGCGCCACCCGCACCACGCCGGTGGTGAGCCCGCCCCGGCTGCTCGACGGCGCCGGGGACTTCGCGGCCGGCGCCGGCCCGGCCGCCCGCGGCGGCGCCGACCGGGCGGACGGCGGCACCCCCACCGTGCCCGACCCGGCCGAGGGCGACCCGTGGAACCTCGCCCTGGTGGGTGCCGCCCCCGCGCCGGGCGGCGACGCCTCCGCCGCACCGCGCGGCCCCGCGGCCGGCGCCGCGCCCACCGCGGGGGCGCTGAACCGGGTGCTGGTCGCGGTGCTCGACTCCGGCGTCGACGACACCCACCCGGACCTGCGGGCCGCCGTCGACCCGAAGGCCTCCGCCTCCTGTGCCGACGGGCGCCCGGACGCCCGCTCCGGTGCCTGGCGGCCCGACCCGGGCGTCGGCGAGAGCGGCCACGGCACCCACGTCGCCGGCATCGTCGGCGCCGCCCGGGACGGTCACGGCGTCACCGGGGTCGCGCCCGGCGTGCGGATCGCCGCCGTCCGGCTGCTCGGGCCGCTCGGCCAGTACTACGCCGAGAACATCGTCTGCGGGATGCTCTGGGCCGCCGACCACGGCGCCAGGGCGATCAACAACAGCTACTTCGCCGACCCGTGGAAGTACAACTGCCCGGAGGACCGGGACCAGGCCGCGCTGGTCGCCGCCGTCGGCCGCGCCGCCGGCTACGCGCAGCGCAGGGGCGCCGTGGTGGTCGCCTCGGCGGGCAACGACGGGCAGGACCTCGGCGCGGCCCGGACCGACGACCGCAGCCCCAACGACCGCACCGCCGGCCCGGCCCGCACCCGCCACCTCGGGACGGAGTGCATCCGGCTGCCCGGCGAGCTGCCCGGGGTGGTCACCGTCACCGCCGTCGACCGGGACGGCCACCCGTCGGGCTACTCCAACTACGGGCGCGGCCGGGTGTCGCTGGCCGCACCCGGCGGGGACCCGGACGGCGGCCCGCAGGGCGCGATCGTCTCCGACTGGCCCGGCGGGCAGTACGCGGCGCTCGCGGGCACCTCGATGGCGGCGGCGCACGTCACCGGGGCGGTCGCGGTGGCCGCCGCACTGCACCCGGACTACGGCTCGGGGGCGCTCGCCGCGCTGCTGGCCGGCACGGCGGCCGCCGCCTGCCCGCCGGGGCCCTACGCCTGCGGGGAGCGGCAGTACGCCGGTGCGGGGCTGCTCGCGCTGCCGAAGTGAGCCGGCCCCGGACCGGCCGGGGCGGGCGGGCGCGGTCCGGGATACTGGGGGGCATGAGGCTGACGGAGTTCTGGCGACGGATGTACGCGCACTTCGGCGAGGCGTACGCGGAGTCCTTCGCCTCCGACCACGTGATGAGCGAACTCGGCGGGCGGACGGTGCGGCAGGCGCTGGAGTCCGGCTGGGAGGCCAAGGACGTCTGGCGGGTGGTCTGTCGGACCCAGGGCGTCTCCGGCGCGCTGCGCTGAGCCGGGCCCGTCCGGCGGTGGGCCGAACGGGTGCCCGCGCCCGGGCGGGCCCGGGGCATGGGTGAGACTGTCGGGGTGGCAAGCAGCGCAGGAGCACCGGAACCGGACAGGTCGGCGCAGGCCGTCGACGATGCCGCGGGCCAGCCGCCCGCACCCGCGCGGCCGCCGGGCCGGGGGATCGAATGGAGCGGCGGGATGCCGCGTTGGCTTCCCCGGGCGATGGTGCTGGCCCTCGTGCTGGTCGGGGTGTTCAAGCTCGCCGACTGGGCCTTCCACCAGCTGATCGACCTCTTCGTGATGCTGCTGGTGGCCTTCTTCCTCTCGCTGGCGCTGGAGCCGGCCGTCGACCGGATGGCGGCGCGCGGGGTGCGCCGCGGGGTGGGCACCTTCCTGGTCTTCGTGGCCGTCGGGGTCGCGGTGGCCGGGTTCCTCGCGGCGCTCGGCACGCTGCTGGTCGACCAGGTGGCGAAGATCGCCGGAGACCTCCCGCACCTGGTCGACAACCTGATCGGCTGGATCAACCGGACGTTCCACCAGGACCTGTCGCTGGGCGAGCTGCAGAAGAAGCTGCTCAAGGACTCCGGGGCGATCGAGAGCTACGCCCAGCAGGCCGCCGACAACGTCTGGGGCGTCTCCTCCACCGTGATCGGCGGGCTCTTCCAGGCCTTCACGGTCGGGCTGTTCACCTTCTACTTCACCGCCGAGGGCCCCCGGGTGCGCCGGACGGTCTGTTCGGTGCTGCCGCCGGCCAAGCAGGCCGAGGTGCTCCGGGCCTGGGAGATCGCCCTGGCCAAGACCGGCGGCTACCTCTACTCCCGGGCGCTGCTGGCGGTGGTCTCGGCCGCCGGCCACTGGGTGATGTTCGCGCTGCTGGACCTGCCGTACTCGGCCGCGCTGGCGGTCTGGGTCGGCGTCATGTCGCAGTTCGTGCCCACCATCGGGACGTACCTCGCCGGCGCGCTGCCGGTGCTGGTGGCGCTCACCGTGGAGCCGGTGGACGCGCTCTGGGTGCTGGTTTTCGTGGTGGTCTACCAGCAGGTCGAGAACTACCTGCTGCACCCGAGGATCACCGCGCGGACGGTGGACGTGCACCCGGCGGTGGCGTTCGGCTCGGTGATCGCGGGCGCGGCGCTGCTCGGGGCGGTCGGCGCGCTGATCGCCATCCCGGCGGCGGCCACCCTGCAGGGCTTCGTCGGGACGTACGTGCGGCGCTACGAGGTGGCCACCGACCCGCGGATCGACCGGGGCGAGCAGCGGCGGGCCCGGCGGGAGCTGCGCCGGGAGGCGGCGCGGCGGCTGCGGCGGATCGTCGGCGGCGACGGGGAGTGATCCGGCGGCCGGGCCGCGGCGGGGGTGACCCGGCCGCCGGGCCGACGTGCGAAGCTTGAATCGAACAGTTGTTCTTTGTACTCTCCGGCGAAGAGTTCTCCACAGGCGGAGCCGGGTCGGGCTCGTTTGTCAGTGGGACGCGCTAGCGTCGAGGACGATGAAGCGCACAGCACAGAACCCGAGGGTGGAAGCCATGGCAGGTACGGATCGCGAGAAGGCCCTTGAGACCGCCCTCGCCCAGATCGAGCGGCAGTTCGGCAAGGGCTCGGTGATGCGCCTCGGTGAGAAGGCCAACGAGCCGGTCGAGGTGATCTCCACCGGGTCCACCGCCCTGGACGTCGCCCTCGGCGTCGGCGGCATCCCGCGCGGCCGGGTGATCGAGATCTACGGCCCCGAGTCCTCCGGCAAGACCACGCTGACCCTGCACCTGGCGGCCAACGCCCAGCGGGCCGGCGGCACGGTCGCCTTCGTCGACGCGGAGCACGCGCTCGACCCGGAGTACGCCAAGAAGCTCGGCGTGGACACCGACGCCCTGCTGGTCAGCCAGCCGGACACCGGTGAGCAGGCCCTGGAGATCACCGACATGCTGATCCGCTCCGGCGCGATCGACCTGGTGATCATCGACTCGGTCGCGGCCCTCGTCCCGCGCGCCGAGATCGAGGGCGAGATGGGCGACTCGCACGTCGGTCTGCAGGCCCGTCTGATGAGCCAGGCGCTGCGCAAGATCGCCGGTGCGCTGAACCAGTCGAACACCACCGCGATCTTCATCAACCAGCTCCGCGAGAAGATCGGCGTCATGTTCGGCTCGCCGGAGACCACGACCGGTGGCCGGGCCCTGAAGTTCTACGCCTCGGTCCGTCTGGACATCCGCCGGATCGAGACCCTGAAGGACGGCACCGAGGCGGTCGGCAACCGCACCCGCGTCAAGGTCGTCAAGAACAAGGTCGCCGCGCCGTTCAAGCAGGCCGAGTTCGACATCCTCTACGGCATCGGCATCAGCCGCGAGGGCGGCCTGATCGACATGGGCGTCGAGCACGGCTTCATCCGCAAGTCGGGTGCCTGGTACACCTACGAGGGCGACCAGCTCGGCCAGGGCAAGGAGAACGCCCGCAACTTCCTGCGGGACAACCCGCAGCTCGCGGACGAGATCGAGCGGAAGATCAAGGGCAAGCTCGGCATCGGCCCCAAGGTCGAGGAGCCGGCCGAGGGTGACGCGGCGGCCCCCGCCTCCGACGGCGCGGCCAAGCCGATCACCGCGACCGCCGCCAAGACGGCCGCGGCGAAGAAGACGGCGGCGGCCGCCAAGGCCTGAGCCGTTGACACAGCACGACGCGGCGGGCAGCGGCCCGGACGACGACCACGGACCACCGGACTGGTTCGCCGCGGTCGCGGAGGAGCCGCCGCCCGCGGAGCAACCGGAGCCGCCGTCCGCGGCGCTGCCCCGGTCACGGCCCCGGAAGGGGCAGCGGCGGGAGCGGTCCTCCGCCGCGCGGTGGGCATCCGGTTCGGAGCCGGAGTTCGACCGGGCG
The DNA here is from genome assembly GCF_040681575.1 of Kitasatospora sp. NPDC051702. NCBI lineage: Bacteria > Bacillati > Actinomycetota > Actinomycetes > Kitasatosporales > Streptomycetaceae > Kitasatospora > Kitasatospora sp. NPDC051702. The sequence continues at coordinate 19,715 of NZ_JBFAZB010000062.1, read as the reverse complement.
CCGGCCCGGGCGGTGCGCGGCGCGGCGCCCGGGCCGGCACCGGCGGAGCCCTCGGTCGACGAGCTGGGGCTCGTCTCCGCCTCCGAGCTGCCCACCGGCCGGCGTCGGCGCCGCTCGGCCCTGGTGGCCGAGCGGGCCGACGCGACCGGCGCCGTGACGGACGACGAGCCGGGCGGATCCCCGGCCGAAGGCCCCCGGGGAGCGGCCACCGGTCCGCGCGGCGGCACGGGCACGCGCCGGGCCCGGCGCGCGGCGGAGCGGTCCGAGGGCGGGGAGCCGGAGGAGGGGCGTGCGCCCGGCGCCCGTAGACGGGCGGGGGCCGAGGATTCGGCCGACCCGCAGACCCGCGCCCGCGACATCTGCCTGCGGCTGCTCACCGGCGCCGCCAAGAGTCGCAAGCAGCTCGCCGACGCCCTGCGCAAGCGGGAGATCCCGGAGGACGTCGCCGACGAGGTGCTCACCCGGCTCGAAGAGGTCGGGCTGATCGACGACGCGGCCTTCGCCGCGGCCTGGGTGGAGTCCCGGCACGCCGTCCGAGGCCTGTCCCGGCGGGCGCTCACCCAGGAGCTGCGCACCAAGGGGGTGGCCGCCGACCTGGTCGAGCAGGCCGTCGCCCAGGTCGACCACGACGACGAGACCGAGGCCGCCAGGGCCCTCGTCGACCGCAAGCTGCGGGCCACCCGGGGGCTGGACGCCCAGGTGCGCACCCGCCGGCTGGTCGGCATGCTGGCCCGCCGCGGCTACTCCGAGGGGCTGGCGTTCCGGGTGGTGCGCGGCGCGCTGGAGTCGGAGGAGCAGGACGCAACGTAGCCGCGCGCCCCGGGAGGGCGGGCCCGGGAGGGCTCAGACGCTCGGCGAGTCCACCTGCTCGGGGGCGGGGTGGTCCTGGGCGGGGCTGTCCTCGGCGGGGCTGTCCTCGGCGGGGCGGTCCCGGGCCGGCTCGGCGTCCGCGGCCCCGGCCAGCGGGGCCGGCCCCCCGCGGGCCCGGTCGGCCAGTGCCAGCAGGTCCTCGGCGGCGGCGCCCTGGGTGACGCCGACCAGGTGCCCGTCCGGCCGGATCAGCAGCACGGTGTGCGGCCCGGCCTCCGGGTACTCCTCGGTGACCAGCACCTCGGCCGGCACCGGCAGCGCGGCGGCGACCTCGGCCAGCCGGGGCATCAGACCGGCGCCCAGCCAGTGCTCGGAGGACCAGACGGCGGTGCCGGGGGCGACCAGCAGCAGCAGGAAGGCGACGCCGAGCCGGGCGTGCAGGTGGTCGGGGGTGCCGTCGGCGGCCAGCACCGGCAGGTCCGGGACGAGCACGCCGGGCGCGGTGGCGGGCAGCAGTTCGCTGAGCGAGGTGGTGCTGCGGGCACCGCGCTGGACCGGCACCCGGCCGGGGACGCCGGAGGGCGCCGCCGGGTAGGCGGGCGCGCCGCCGAAGCGGCCGGTGCCGAGCTGTCCGTCGGCGAGCAGCGGGGCGTGCTTGCGGAACCCCCCGACCAGCAGCGAACGCCTGGTCTGCTGCCAGCCGCGCAACGGGCGCAGCAGCGGCATGGCCTGGTCGACGGCGCGCAGCCGGGCGCCGACCGCGCCGCGCCGCTCCGCCTCGTAGCCGTCCAGCAGGGAGCCGCCGGGCTGCGGGCCGCCGGAGTGGAGGTGCCAGGCGAGGGCGAGCCGCCAGGCGAGGTTGTCGGCGTCGCGCAGCCCGTCGGCGAGGTTCTGCATGCCGAGTGCGCCGTGCAGGTGGGCGGCGTCGCCGGCGAGGAAGCAGCGGCCGCTGCGGAAGCGGGCGGCGAGGCGCTGCTGGGCGGTGTGGTCGGCGGCGGCCAGCAGGTCGAAGCGCGGCAGTTCGCCGCACCAGCCGGTCAGGGTGGCGGTGACCCGGGTGAGCAGGGTGTCGCCGGTGACGATGCCGGGCCAGGTGGCGTGCGGGTCGACGGGCTCGGTGGGGGCGGGCCGTCCGGGGGGCAGCCGCCAGTCGAGCCGCCAGACGCCGTCCGGCAGGGGGCGGGCGGAGGCCTCGCGGTCGCCGCGCCACGGGGGCTCGCGGTGGAGTCTGGCCTCGTGGAACGGCAGGTCGACGCGGACGGTGGCGATGGCGTTGCGGTCGACGGCCGGGCGGCCGGGGAAGCGGATCTTCAGGAGCTTGCGGACGGCGGAGCGGGCTCCGTCGCAGCCGACCAGGTGGCTGCCGCGCCACCAGGTGCTGGAGCCGTCCTGGGTGCCGTGGGTGCGGACGCTGACGCCGTCGCGGTCCTGTTCGAGTTCGACGACCCGGCTCAGCGGGACGAGTCTCACCAGCGGGGTGCCGGTCAGGGCGTCCCGCAGGCCGCGCTGGAGCCGGTGCTGGGGCAGGTGGAAGGTGGGGGAGTCGGTGAGGTCGATCCGCAGCACCTCCTGGCGGCGCCGCCAGACGGCGAAGGAGTCCCATAGGGCGGAGTCCGAGACGGCCCGGGAGTAGCCGATCCGGGTGAGGAAGGCGGCGGTGTCGGCCCCGAGGACGACGCTGCGCGGGCCTTCGGGGCAGAGGCCGGAGCCCTCGTCCAGGACGACGGTCGGCACCTCGTGCCGGGCCAGGGCGAGGGCCAGGGCCAGACCGACCGGTCCGGCCCCGACCACGATCACCGGGTCCATGCGGTGACCTCCGGGCACGAACCGGCCGATGGGCCGGCGTCAGTTACCGCTGCCGCATATGCCGCGTGGATGCTCCCGGGAGGTGTCACGAAGAGCAATGCAACAGTTCACCTGCGTGTCCGTCAAGCAGCAGCCGAAGTGCGCCGGTTCGCGCCGCGACGGCCGCGTGCTTCGATCCACCGGGCGAGCGCGGTCAGCAGCAGGCAAAGCAGGATGTAGATCGGGCCGATCACCAGCACCACGGGGATGTAGGGGAAGCCCGCGGCGTTCAGCGGCTGGCTGGCGATCTTCTTGCCGATGAACAGCAGCTCCTGGTAGGTGATGATGAAGCCGAGCGAGGTGTCCTTGAGGGTGACGACCAGCTGGCCGATCATCGAGGGCAGCATCGAGCGGACGGCCTGCGGCACCAGGATGCCGGCCATCACCTGGGTCTTGCGCATGCCCAGCGCGTAGGCGGCCTCGGCCTGGCCGCGCGGGACGGCGTTGACGCCGCTGCGGATGATCTCGGCCTGGACCGAGCCGTTGTAGAGGGTGAGCCCGAGCACCAGCGCCCACATCGGCTCCTTCGCGAAGAACGCGTAGTAGAGCGCGACGATCAGGATCAGCAGCGGCATCGCCCGGAAGAACTGGACGAAGCTGACGCAGAGCCAGCGGACCGGCCGGTGGTCGGAGAGCTGGCCGGTGGCCAGCAGCGAGCCCAGCGTGAGCGAGAACAGCGCCGCCAGCCCGAAGGCCTTGAGGGTGGCGAGCAGGCCCTCCAGGATCCACTGCTGGACGGTGTTGTACTGGAAGGCGTCCCACAGCTGGGGGTCGAACTGCCCGTTGTCGTCGAGCGCGGTGAAGGCGTACCAGAGCAGTCCGGCGACGCCGAGCAGCGACAGCACCCCGAAGAGGCGGTACCGGTTGCGGGCGCGCGGGCCGGGGGCGTCGTAGAGGACGCTGGCCGTCGGGACGCGGGTGGAGGTCTTGCTCATCGGGCCACCGCCAGTCGGGACTCCAGGAAGCGGAACAGCGCGGCGACCGTGGCGCTGATCACCAGGTAGGCGCAGGCGATCCAGAAGAAGATCGAGAAGATGGAGTAGCCCTTCTCGGAGAAGGTCTGCTGGGCGCTGTACAGCTCGCTGACGCTGAACGCGCCGGCGATCGCCGAGTTCCTCGGCAGCGCGATGAACACGCTGCTCAGCGGGGCCAGGACGGTCCGGGCGGCCTGCGGCAGGACGACCAGGGTGAGCGTCTGGCCGAAGCCCATGCCGAGGCTGCGGGCGGCCTCCGCCTGGCCGAGCGGCACGGTGTTGATGCCGGAGCGGATCACCTCGCAGACGAACGAGGCGGTGTATCCGCCGAGCGCCAGCACGGCGAAGGCGAGGTGGCTGAAGTGCACGCCCAGCGCCGGCAGCCCGAAGGTGACCGCGAAGAACAGCAGCGTCAGCGGGGTGTTGCGGAACAGCGTCACCCAGGTGGTGCCGAAGGCGCGCAGCACCGGTACCGGGGAGACCCGGAAGGCCGCCAGCAGGGTGCCCAGCAGCAGGGCGAGCAGGGCGCTGAGCGCGCTCAGCTCGATCGTCTGCAGGAAGCCGTCGCGGAACAACGCGAAGTTGTCGTCCTCGAACAGGAACCCCATCCGGCGGCCCTCCTCTCAGGATGTCGGGTCGGGAACGTGTGGCCGCGGCGGTTCGCCGCGTGCGGATCAGTAGCGGTCGAGGGTGGGCACGGCGGGCGCGGCGGAGCCGGACAGGCCGAGCGTCGCGTCGTAGGCCTTCTTCCAGTCGCCGTTCTCCTCGTGGGCCTTGAGGGCGTCGGTGATGGCGCCGCGCAGGGCCGCGTCGTCCTTGTTGAGGCCGACGCCGTAGTTCTCCTTGGTGAACGGCTTGCCGACCACCTGGAGCTTGCCGGCGAACTTGGAGGCGTAGCCCTTGAGGATCGCGTCGTCGGTGGTGACCGCGTCGACCTCGCCGGCGAGCAGCTTCTCGACGCAGGCCGAGTAGGTGTCGAACTGGGTGATCTTCGGGTTGTACTGCTGGATGTTCTTGATCGAGGTCGAGCCGGTGGCGGTGCAGACGTTCTTGCCGCTGACGCTCTCCGGGCCGGTGATCGAGGTGTTGTCCTTCTTCACCAGCAGGTCCTGGCCGGCGATGTAGTACGGGCCGGCGAAGGAGACCGTCTTTTTGCGCTCGTCGTTGATGCTGTAGGTGCCGACGTAGAAGTCGATCTGGCCCTTGGCGATGGCCGGCTCGCGCTGCGAGGAGACCAGGGTCTGCCACTTGATCTGCTGCGGGGTGAAGCCGAGGTCGGCGGCGATCATCTTGGCGATCTCGATGTCGAAGCCGCTGCGGTCGCCGCTGGCGACGTCCTCGAAGCCCAGGAACGGCTGGTCGGCCTTGGCGCCGATGATCAGCTGGCCGCGCTTCCTGGCCTCGGCGAGGATCGCGGAGTCGATCTTGACGTCGGTCTTGACCGTGTAGGTCGGCAGCGCCGGCGCGTTGCCGGAGCTCGCGGCGGAGCCGGGCGAGCCGTCCTTGCCGCAGGCGGCGGTGGCGGTGAGCGCGACGGCACAGAGCGCGACGGCGAGGGTGCGACGAGTCCTCATGAGGGTGTTCTCCTGGGAGCTTGGCCACGGTTCAACCGGGCTCTGGCGTCTGGAAGTTGTGTACACGGGCAGGGCCGTCCGGCGCCCTTGCCGGCGGCGGCCCCGCGTGGTCCCGAAGCGTCAGTGGTGCAGGATCTTCGAGAGGAAGTCCTTGGCGCGCTCGGAGCGCGGCGCGGTGAAGAAGGCGTCCGGGGTGTTCTGCTCGACGATCCGGCCGTCGGCCATGAACAGCACGCGGTTGGCGGCGGAGCGCGCGAAGCCCATCTCGTGGGTGACCACGACCATCGTCATGCCCTCGGCGGCCAGCCGGCGCATGACCTCCAGCACCTCGTTGACCATCTCGGGGTCGAGGGCCGAGGTGGGCTCGTCGAACAGCATCACCTTGGGCTTCATGGCCAGCGCCCTGGCGATCGCCACGCGCTGCTGCTGGCCGCCGGAGAGCTGGGCGGGGAACTTGTCCGCCTGGGCGCCCACGCCGACCCGGTCCAGCAGCTCGCGGGCGGTGCGCTCGGCCTCGGCCCGGGGGACCCGGCGCACCTTGACCTGGCCCATCACCACGTTCTCCAGCACGGTCTTGTGCGCGAAGAGGTTGAAGGACTGGAACACCATGCCGACCTCGGCGCGCAGCCGGGCCAGCTCCCGGCCCTCGGCGGGCAGCGGGCGGCCGTCGATGGTGATCGAGCCGGAGTCGATGGTCTCCAGTCGGTTGATCGTCCGGCACAGCGTGGACTTGCCCGAGCCGGACGGCCCGATCAGGACCACCACCTCGCCCTGGACGATCTCCAGGTCGACGTCCTGCAGCACGTGCAGGGCGCCGTAGTGCTTGTTCACACCGTTCAGCACGACCAGGGGGGCGGCTGCGGGGGTGGAGTCCGCGACCGGGTTCTCGGTCATCGCGCCTGCTCCCTCTGTGTCGGCCCTCGGGAGTCCGAACTCCCTTGGGCGGCAATGGTGGTACGAATCCGGGAGCCGCGACCGGCGGAGCCGCAGCCCCCGGTGGGCCGACCATAGGAGCGATGACGAGCCGCCGTCAGCCGATCTGAGCGGAACTTGAGGATCACGAAACGGCCACACGGTGCTCGCGGACTGTTCGCGAGTGCGTCAACGGGGCATGTCACATCGGGCGTTCGCGCCGGTGCTCCCCGTCCCCCCGGAGCCCGGTGGACGGCCGAGCCTGGCGCCGGGCCGTCCGCTGGCTCATACTGCGCAGGACCGGGACCCGACCGATCGGTCCGGTGATCACGTGGGGGAAGGAGGAGAACAGGATGCGACTGCTGCTCGTCGAGGACGACGAACGGGTGGCCGCCGCGCTGGTCGCGGTACTGGGCCGGCACGGCTTCCAGGTCCGGCACGCCCGCAGCGGGCACGAGGCGCTGGACGCCCTGGTGCCGGACGGCAACGACCCGTACCGGGTGGTGCTGCTCGACCTCGGACTGCCCGACCGCGACGGCTTCGAGGTGTGCAGCCGGATCCGGGCCGGCAGCGGCGTGCCGGTGATCATGGTCACCGCCCGCGCCGACATCCGCTCCCGGATCCACGGCCTCAACCTGGGCGCCGACGACTACGTCACCAAGCCCTACGACATGGGCGAGCTGCTCGCCCGCATCCACGCGGTGGCCCGCCGCGGCGCCGCCCCCGCCGCGGTCGCCGCGCCCGCGCCCGACGCCGTCCCGCAGCAGCGCGGCCCGCTGGAGTCCCGCGGCATCCGGATCGACCGGGAACGCCGCCGGGTCAGCGTGGACGGCCGGGACGTGCCGCTCACCCGCAAGGAGTTCGACCTGCTCGCCCTGCTCGCACAGAGCCCCGGTGTGGTCTACCGGCGCGAGCAGATCTTCAGCGAGGTCTGGCGCAGCGGCTGGGAGGGCAACGGGCGCACCCTGGAGGTGCACATCGGCTCGCTGCGCAACAAGCTCGCCCTGCCCGGCCTGGTCGAGGCCGTCCGCGGCGTCGGCTACCGGCTGATCCCGGAGTCCCCGGCGCCCGCCGCGGACCAGGCCCCGTCGTCCGCACCCGCGGAGCACTGACCGCACGTGCGCACCCGCCTGCTCGGCATCCTGATCGCCCTCATGCTCTGCGTCCTGGCCGCCCTGGGGCTGCCGCTCGCGGCGGCGGTCGCGGCGGCCCAGCAGAGCAAGGTGGTCGTGGACCGGCTCGACGACGCCGCCCGCTTCGCCCAGGACCTGCCCACCTCCGGGGCCTCCGGGGTGGAGTCCGCGCTCAAGGGGGACCTCGAACCCGCCCCCGGTGACGTCAGCCGCCGGCACGCCATCGACGCCGAGGTCAGCCGCTATCACGACCTCTACGGCGTCCGGCTGGGCATCTTCCAGCGCGACGGCCAGCCGATAGCCGCCGCGCCCGCCGACTGGCGGGTGCCGGCCGGCGGCTGGGGCGCACAGGCCTTCCAGGAGGCGCTGGACGGGCGGCGCAGCCACAACCCGCCGCAGGTGTGGCCGTGGACCGGCGACCGCACCCTCACCGTCGCCACCCCGGTGGTGCGCGACGGCGACGTGGTCGCGGTGGTGCTCAGCGAGTCGCCGACCGGGGCGCTGCGCACCCGGATGCTGCACAGCTGGCTGGTGATCGGCGCGGGCGAGGCCGCCGCCATGATCGTCGCCGTGCTGCTGGCCGTCCGGCTCACCGAGTGGGTGCTGCGTCCGGTCCGTACCCTCGACCGGGCCACCCACGACATCGCCACCGGCCGGATGGCCGCCCGGGTCGCGCCCGGCGGCGGGCCGCCCGAGCTGCAGCGGCTGGCCCGCTCCTTCAACGAGATGGCCGACCACGTGGTGCTCGCCATGGACCAGCAGAAGGCCTTCGTCGCCGACGCCTCGCACCAGCTGCGCAACCCGCTGGCGGCGCTGCTGCTGCGGGTCGAGGTGCTCGGCCTGGAACTGCCCGAGGGGCACGAGGAGGAGCTCGGCGGCGTCCGGGAGGAGGGCGTCCGGCTGGCCCGGGTGCTCGACGACCTGCTCGGCCTGGCCACCGCCGAGCACGCCCGCCCCGAACCCGAGCAGACCGACCTCGCCGCGCTCACCCTGGCCCGGGTGGACGCCTGGCGGCCGGTCGCCGAACAGCGCGGCATCGAGCTGCGCTGGGACGGCCCGGCGCTCGCGCTCGGCATGGCCGACCCGATCGGCTTCGGCTCCGCCCTCGACGCCGTGCTCGACAACGCGCTCAAGTTCAGCCCGGCCGACAGCCGGGTGCGGCTGCGGGTCGCGGTGCGCAAGGACGAGGTCGCGGTGACCGTCACGGACGCCGGGCCCGGCCTCACCGAGGACGAGCTGTCCCGCGCCGGGGACCGGTTCTGGCGCAGCCCGCGCCACCAGAACGTGGACGGCTCCGGGCTGGGCCTGTCGATCGCCCGCACCCTGCTGGCGGCCGGCGGCGGCTCGCTCGGCTTCGCGCCGGTCAAGCCGACCGGGCTCGCGGTGACGCTGGCCGTGCCCAGGCCGGCGAAGGCCTGAGGGCCGGCCCGCGCGACCCCGCGGGCCGGCCGACGGGCGGAGCGCAGGCTCCTCAGGGCTTCACGGAGCGGTAGTAGCGCATGGCGCCCTCGTGCAGCGGGAGCGGGTCGGTGTAGACGGCGGTGCGCAGGTCGACCAGCTGGGCCGCGTGCACCTGGGCGCCGATCTGGTCGCGGCTGTCGATCACCGCCCGGGTCATCCCCTCGACCAGGCCCGGGTCCACGTCGTCCCGGGTGATCAGCAGGTTGGGCACCGCCACCGTGGCGACGGCCTCCGTGGGCTCGGCGTTCGGGTAGGTGCCCTTCGGCATGGTGGCCGCCCGGTAGGCGTCGGTGCCGCCGCCCTCCATCTTGTGGATCGCCTCGGCGAGGTCCCCCAGCGGCACGACCCGGATCCGCACGTGGTCGGAGAGGTCGGTGAGGGCGCTGGTCGGCAGGCCGCCGGACCAGAAGAAGGCGTCCAGCTTGCCCGCGCGCAGGTCGTCCGCGGCGGCGCCGACACCGTCCGGCACCGGGACGATGTCGCGGTCGAGGTCCAGTCCGGCCGCGGTCAGCAGCCGCCTGGTCACCAGGTTCACCCCGGACTGCGGCAGCCCCACGCCGACCCTCAGGCCCTTGAGGTCGGCGGTGCGGTGCACCGGCGAGGACGCGGGGACGATCAGCTGCAGGTAGTCGTCGTAGAGCCGGGCGATCGCCCGCAGCCGGTCCTTCCCCGGTCCGCTGTAGTCGGCGACCGCGTCGGCCGTGGCGATCGCGAAGGAGTCCTGGCCGCCGGTCACCCGGGTGAGGTTCTCTATCGAGCCCTGGGAGTTGTCCAGGGCCAGCCGCACACCGGGCATCGCCTTGGCGACGTGGGTCTCCAGCAGCTGCCCGTACCGGTCGTACACGCCGCGCTCGACCCCGGTGGCGAAGCGGGTCTCGCCGAGCGGGTAGCCGGGCGAGCGGCCCGCCGACAGCCACCAGCCGCCCAGCGCCGCGAGCACCAGCACCAGGGCCAGCAGCGTCCGCCACAGCGGGCTGCGGGCCGCGGTGCGGGCGGCGGCGCCGAGGCGTGGAGGAGTGGTGGGGGCCATGCAGGGATACTGCCAGGCGCCCCGGCCGAACGGGAGGGGGAACGGGGTACGGGAACCGCGGGGCCGGCCCGGCACCCGTGCTCCCGGCCGGACCGGAGCGCCTGCCCGGTGGGCGGTGGGCGGGACGGCGGGGGCGGTGGGCGGGACGGCGGGAGCACGGGCGGGGCGGGACCGGGAAAAGCGCTTCGCGGCTGCCCGTACCCTGGTCTGGTGAGCGGTGAGAGCGGATTGAAGAGCTACAAGGTCGTCACGTACGGCTGCCAGATGAACGTCCACGACTCCGAGCGGCTGTCCGGCCTGCTGGAGGACGCCGGCTACGTCAAGGCCGGCCAGGACGGCGACCCGGACCTGGTCGTGTTCAACACGTGCGCGGTGCGCGAGAACGCCGACAACAAGCTGTACGGCAACCTCGGGCAGCTGGCGCCGGTCAAGACCCGCCACAAGGGCATGCAGATCGCCGTCGGCGGCTGCCTGGCGCAGAAGGACCGCGACACCATCGTGCGGAAGGCCCCCTGGGTCGACGTGGTGTTCGGCACCCACAACATCGGCCACCTGCCGGCGCTGCTGGAGCGGGCCGCGGTCGAGCGCAAGGCCCAGGTGGAGATCCTGGAGTCGCTGGAGACCTTCCCCTCCACCCTGCCGACCCGCCGCGAGTCGGCGTACGCGGCCTGGGTCGCCATCTCGGTCGGCTGCAACAACACCTGCACCTTCTGCATCGTCCCGGCGCTGCGCGGCAAGGAGGAGGACCGCCGCCCCGGCGACGTCCTCGCCGAGATCGAGGCGCTGGTGGACGAGGGCGTCATCGAGGTGACCCTGCTCGGCCAGAACGTCAACGCCTACGGCTCCGACCTGGGCGACCGCGAGGCCTTCTCCAAGCTGCTCCGGGCGGCCGGCCAGGTCGAGGGCCTGGAGCGGATCCGCTTCACCTCGCCGCACCCGCGCGACTTCACCGACGACGTGATCGCCGCGATGGCCGAGACCCCGAACGTGATGCACCAGCTGCACATGCCGCTGCAGTCCGGGTCGGACCGGGTGCTCAAGGCGATGCGCCGCTCCTACCGGCAGGACCGCTTCCTGGGGATCATCCGGAAGGTCCGCGAGGCGATGCCCGACGCGGCGATCTCCACCGACATCATCGTGGGCTTCCCCGGCGAGACCGAGGAGGACTTCGAGGAGACGATGCACGTCGTCCGCGAGGCCCGCTTCACCAGCGCCTTCACCTTCCAGTACTCCAAGCGCCCCGGCACCCCGGCCGCGGACATGGCGGACCAGGTGCCGAAGGCCGTCGTCCAGGCCCGCTACGACCGGCTGATCGCGCTCCAGGAGGAGATCTCCTGGGACGAGAACAAGAAGCAGGTCGGCCGCACCCTGGAGATCCTGGTCGCCGAGGGCGAGGGCAAGAAGGACGACAAGACCGACCGGCTCTCCGGCCGCGCCCCCGACAACCGGCTGGTGCACTTCACCCGGCCCGCCGAGCCGGTGCGCCCGGGCGACATGGTGACCGTCGAGATCACCTACGCCGCCCCGCACCACCTGCTCGCCGAGGGGCCGACCCTCGCGGTGCGCCGCACCCGGGCCGGTGACGCCTGGGAGAAGCGCCAGGCCAAGCCCGCGGCCAAGCCGGCCGGGGTGATGCTCGGCCTGCCGACCATCGGCGCTCCGGCCGCGCTGCCGTCGGCCGCCCCGGCGGGTGGCTGCTGCGGCGACTGACGCCGCGCCGCGCACGACGGCCCGGTGGGACCCGCGTCCCGCCGGGCCGTCGCGCTTCCCGCCCGGCGCGTTCTCCGGCCTGGGTCCCGTTCTCCGGCCGGGCTCCCGTTCCCCGTCGGGGTCCGTTCCCCGTCGGGGTCCGTGTGCGGACGGGCCGCTTCGGCCCCCCTCCTCCCGGCGGGAGAGGGCCTAGAGTGATCCACATGCTGGTAGCCGCCGCCGTGTGCCCCTGTCCGCCGCTGCTCGTCCCGGAGGTCGCCGCCGGGGCGGCCGCCGAGCTGGACGGGCTGCGGGCCGCCTGCGACGAGGCGCTGGCTGCGCTGGTCGCGGCCGCGCCGCAGCTGGTCGTGGTGGTCGGCACCGGCCCGCAGGCCGAGGTGTGGACCGAGGGCGGGGCCGGCTCCCTGCACCGCTACGGGGTGCCGCTGGTGGCCAAGCTGCCCGGCGACCGGGTGGAGGGGCCGGAGCTGGCGCCCTCGCTGACCATCGGCGCCTGGCTGCTGCAGCGCGCCGGCGTGGACGTCCCGACGCACGCCTGCGCCGTGCCGGCCGACGCCCCCGCCGACCGGATGCTCGGCCTCGGCCAGGGCCTGGCCGGGCTCGCCGACCGGGTCGCCCTGCTGGTGCTGGGGGACGGCAGCGCGTGCCGCTCGCTGAAGGCCCCCGGCTACCTGGACGAGCGGGCCGAGGGCTTCGACGCCGCGCTGGCCGCCGCCCTGGGCTCCGCCGACCTGGCCGCCCTCGCCGCGCTGGACGCCGCGCTGGCCGCCGAGCTCCAGGCCGAGGGCCGGGCGCCCTGGCAGGTGCTGGCCGGCGCCGCCGAGGGCGCCGGCCTCACCGCACGGCTCGGCTACCAGGACGCCCCGTACGGCGTCGGGTACCTGGTGGCGTCCTGGAGCTGAGCGCCCCGGTGCGGGGCGGCGGCCGGGAGCCTCAGCCCCGCGGGGCCGGGCCGGGGCCGTCGCCCGTGGCGGGCCCGGGCCTGGTGGCGAAGTCGTCCACCGCACCCTTGGCCCGGCTGGCGCCGTGCTCGATCTTCTCGCTGTACTTGCCCTTGGTGGCCCGGTCGATCGCCCCGCCGGCCCGGTCCACCGCGTGGTCGATCTGGTCGCCGTGCTTTCCCGCGAGCTCGCTGGCCCGCTCCTTGAGCTCCCCGGCCTTGCCCTTGAGGTTGTCCATCAGACCCATGGTGTCGTCACCCTTCCTCTCCGTGTCCTGACCAACGTCCCGGGGGGTCGAAGCGTTCGCGACCGCCGAAACGGCCGGAAACAGTCATATCGTCGCGCACCGGTGGCGGTCGGGCAGCGCGGTCACGGCAACCCCGCCGGTTTTGCGAGACTGGAGCGGTGAGCAGCTCCCAGCCCCGCGTGGTCTCCGTCGTCGGCGCGACCGCCGCCGGCAAATCCGACCTGGCCGTCGCCATCGCCCGCACCCTCGACGGCGAGGTGATCAACACCGACTCGATGCAGCTGTACCGGGGCATGGACATCGGCACCGCCAAGCTCACCCTGCCCGAGCGCGGGGGAGTGCCGCACCACCTGATGGACGTCTGGGACGTCACCGAGGCCGCCAGCGTCGCCGAGTACCAGCGGCTGGCCAGGGCCGAGATCGACCGGCTGCTCGCCGCCGGGCGCACGCCCGTCCTGGTCGGCGGCTCCGGGCTGTACGTCCGGGCGGCGATCGACGAGATGGAGTTCCCCGGCACCGACCCGGAGGTCCGCGCCCGGCTGGAGGCCGAGCTCGACCGGGACGGCCCGTACGCCCTGCACCGGCGGCTGGCCGAGCTGGACCCGGCCGCCGCCGAGGCGATCCTGACCGGCAACGGGCGGCGGATCGTCCGTGCCCTGGAGGTCATCGAGATCACCGGCCGGCCGTTCACCGCCAACCTCCCGAGCAACACCGCCGTCTACGACGCGGTGCAGATCGGCGTCGCCGTGCCGCGCCCCGAACTCGACGAGCGGATCACGCTGCGGGTCGACCGGATGTGGCGGGCCGGGCTGCTGGACGAGGTGCGGGAGCTGGAGGGCGCCGGACTGCGGGAGGGCCGCACCGCCTCCCGGGCGCTCGGCTACCAGCAGGTGCTGGACCACTTCGCCGGGGAGTGCACGGAGGACGAGGCGCGGGCCGAGACCGTCCGGGCCACCAAGCGCTTCGCCCGCCGCCAGGAGTCCTGGTTCCGCCGCGACGACCGGATCCACTGGCTCTCCCGCCCGGCCGGGACCGACCCGGTCGAGCTGCTGGAACGATCCCTCGAACTGATCGGCCGTCAGGGGGTTCCGGCCGTGTAGGCGGGTTCCGGCCACCCGGCGGGTGCAGGTGCGCGCGCAGGTGGCCGTGCAGGACGAACCGGCGGTCACGGGCCGATCACGTGATGGCCACGGATCACTTGTCGACCCCGGTCAGGCCCGGAACGCACCTCTGGACATGCCATCATCGATGCCATAGGGATCGGCCCGCGCGGGCCGACCGTGCCCGGCCGCGAGTCCGCTCGTGTCGAACAGTCAGGGGAGGCCGTGTGTCAACGGGTACCGGCCCCGAATCCGGCCAGAGCGGGAGCGTCACCGCGCCGGCCGAGGCGTTCGACGAGTCCACGATGGGCGACCTGCCCGTGCTGACCGGCCTGGGCGCACCCACCTCCTACGCCACCGCGCTGCCCGCCCTGGACACCCGCACCCCGGCGGGCGCGGTGCACGAGCGGGAGATCCGGCCGCTGCGCCGGCTCCGCTGGTGGCAGACCCTGCCGATCGCCCTGCTGGGCACCCTCGGCTCGCTGATGTTCGCCTTCCCGCTCGCCTTCGGCTCCGCCGGGGCCCGCGCGACCATGGTCGGCATGCTCGGGCTGCTGCTCACCGCCGCCTCCGTCGGCTGGGGCGCCATGGCCGCCCGGCACGCCGGCTACAAGTGGCCCGGCCTGCCGCGCCGCGGCTCCGGGCAGCGGGCCGGCTGGAAGGCGATCGTGGTCTACACCCTGATCGCGCTGGCGGCCTGCGCGCTGGCCGTCTGGCGGGTCGCCTACCTGCGGTGACCGGGCCCGGGCCCCGGCCCGGCGACTCAGTACCATCGGGAGGGTGAGCGCATCCTCCCCGCAGCAGGCCGGCCCCCGCTTCTTCAAGGGGCACGGCACCGAGAACGACTTCGTCATCATCCCGGACCCGGACGGCGCACTGGCGCTCGGCCCGCAGGCCGTCGTCGCCCTGTGCGACCGGCGGGCCGGCATCGGCGGGGACGGGCTGCTGCGCGTGGTGCGCTCCGCCGCCGACCCGGCCTCGGTGGACCAGGCCGACCGGGCCGAGTGGTTCATGGACTACCGCAACGCCGACGGCAGCATCGCCGAGATGTGCGGCAACGGCGTGCGGGTCTTCGCCCGCTTCCTGGTCGAGTCAGGGCTGGCGAAGCCGGGCGAGCTGGCGATCGCCACCCGCGCCGGGGTGCGGCGGGCGAGGGTCGCCGAGGACGCCGCGGACGGCACGCTCGGCGAGGTCACCGTCGACATGGGCCGGGCGCGGCTGCCCGGGCCGGACGGCGTCGAGGTCGCGGTCGGCGCCCGGCGCTGGCCCGCGCTGAACGTGAACATGGGCAACCCGCACGCGGTGGCCTTCGTCGAGAGCCTGGAGCACGCGGGGAACCTGTACACCGCCCCGCTCACCAGCCCCGACGGCGTGTACCCGGAGGGCGTCAACGTCGAGTTCGTGGTGGACCGCGGTCCGCGGCACGTCGCCATGCGGGTGCACGAGCGCGGCTCCGGGGAGACCCGCTCCTGCGGCACCGGCACCTGCGCCGTCGCGGTGGCCGCCATCCGTCGGGACGGCGTCGACCCGGCGGTCACCGGGGAGCCCGCCACCTACACCGTGGACGTGCCGGGCGGCCGGGTGGTCGTCACCGAGCACCCGGACGGCCGGATCGACATGACCGGGCCCGCGGTGATCGTGGCGGGCGGCGAGATCGACCCGCGCTGGTGGGCGACCCTCGTCGGCTGACGGCCCGGTTTGCCCACTTCGTGAGCCGGCGAATCCGCCCGTTCGGGTGATGCCGGTCGCGGACGGGAAGCAACGCATCGCGGAACGTGCTCTGCTCGGTAGCATGGACCACCGGGCCGGGCGCCCCCGAGAGGGGCAGGCGGGCAACCGGTGATCGCTGCCGGAGGTGCGCCGATGACCATCGAAGCCGGGCAGTCCCTGACGGGGCAGCCGACGTCCGCACGGCAAGCCGGGGCCAGGCGGCCCCTGGGGGAACTCGGCCGGGCCGCACTCGGCCGGGCCGGCCGGGCCGCCCTGCTGGCCACCGGCCGGCCGCCCGTCCCGGACGCCCTCGAACCGCTCGTCCGGGTCCACCGCGAGCACCATCCGCAGGCCGACCTCGGCCTGCTCGCCCGCGCGTACCGGCTCGCCGAGGCCAGCCACCGCGGCCAGAAGCGCAAGAGCGGCGAGCCGTACATCACCCACCCGCTCGCCGTCACCATGATCCTGGCCCAACTCGGCGCCGGGACCACCACCCTGGTCGCCTCGCTGCTCCACGACACCGTCGAGGACACCGAGTTGACGCTGGAGCAGGTCGGCGAGGGCTTCGGGCCCGAAGTCGCCTACCTGGTGGACGGGGTGACGAAGCTGGAGAAGGTCGACTTCGGCGCCGCCGCCGAGGCCGAGACCTTCCGCAAGATGCTGGTCGCCACCGGCGACGACGTCCGGGTGATGGTCGTCAAGCTCGCCGACCGGCTGCACAACATGCGCACCATCCGGCACATGAAGCCGGCCAGCCAGGTGCGGATCGCCAAGGTCACCCGGGACGTGCTGATCCCGCTGGCCGAGCGGCTCGGCATCCAGGTGCTCAAGGCGGAGCTGGAGGACATCGTCTTCGCCACCCTGCACCCGGAGGAACACGCCCGCACCAGGGCCCTGATGGCCGGTCACGAGGGCGAGCCCGACGCGCTGCTGGAGCCCTTCGCCCGGCAGCTGGCCCGCCAGCTCGCCGAGACCGGGGTCACCGCCGAGGTCACCGTCCGCCCCCGGCACTGCGTCTCGCTGCACCGGGTGCTGCTCAAGCGGGCCGCCGCGCCCGGCCCGGACGGGCGGCCGCAGGGGCCGCAGCCGGCCGACTTCGGGCGGCTGCTGGTGGTCGTCGAGGAGAACGCCGACTGCTACGCCGTGCTCGGCGAACTGCACACCTGCTGGACGCCGCTGCCCGGCGAGTTCAAGGACTTCGTCGCCGCCCCCAAGTTCAACCTCTACCAGTCGCTGCACACCGCCGTGGCGCTGGGCGGCGGTGAGGTGGTCGAGGTGCTGGTGCGCACCCGGCGGATGCACGCGGTCGCCGAGACGGGGGTGGTCGCGCTCGGGGACCCGGAGCCGGCCGGCGCCGTCCAGGACGCCGACGAGCTCGACCGCACCGACCCGGCCCGGCCCGGCTGGCTCAGCCGGCTGCTGGAGTGGCAGCAGGAGACGCCCGACCCGGACGCCTTCTGGTCCGCGCTCACCGCCGACCTGGCCGGCGACCGCGAGATCACCGTGGTGACCGAGGACGGCGAAACGCTTCAGCTGCGGGCCGGCGCCACCTGCGTGGACGCCGCCTACCTGCTCGGCGAGGAGACCGGCCACCGGTGTATCGGCGCCCGGGTCAACGGCCGGCTCACCGCGCTCTCCACCGTGCTCCAGGACGGCGACCTGCTCGCCGTGCTCACCGAGACCGCGCCCACCCCGGCCGGGCCCGCCGGGAGCGCGCCCGCCGGGGCCGGCGCACCCGCCGCCGAACCCTCCGGACCGGCCCCCGAGTGGCTGGCCCACGCCCGGACCCCGGCGGCCCGGCTGGCCATCGAACGCTGGCTCGCCGACCACCCGGCCCGGCTCCCCGTGGTGCGCACCGGGCCCTCCAGCGGCCAGCCCGCCCCGGCCGCGCAGCGCCGCCCGGAACGCCGCCCGGCGCCGGTCGCGGTGGCCGGGCACCCCGGGGCGCCGGTCCGGCTGGCCCGCTGCTGCACGCCCGTCCCGCCGGACGAGGTGGCCGGCTACCCGATCCGCGGCGGCGCCGTCGCCGTGCACCGCACCGGCTGCCCGGCCGGGGAGCGGATGCGCGAGGCGGGCCGCGCGGAGCTGGAGGTCCGCTGGCAGCCGCAGGGCGCCCCGGCGGCCGGCCACCGGGCCACCCTGCGGGCCGAGGCGCTGAACCGCCCCCGGCTGCTCGCCGACCTCACCGCGGCGATCTCCGCCGAGGGCGTGGGCATCGTCTCCGCCGAGGTCGAACCGCCGCAGGAACTGCGGGTCCGGCACACCTACACGGTGGAACTGCCCGAGCCGGCCGTGCTGCCCGCGCTGATGCGGGCGATGCTCCGGGTGTCCGGGGTGTACGACGTGAGCCGCCCGCATGCCCCCGAGGGCGGCGGCGCCCGCGACCCCGGGGGAAATGGGGATGACCGGCCCGCGCCGGGCGTGCGACCATCATGGGGAATTCACGGCCGGTCCGCGGCGTTCACAGGGCACAGGAGCCCCGGTGGCACCCGAGGACCCGAGGGGTAGCTCACCTCGCCCGGACGGTAAGCGGGGCGGAAGCTGGGCAGACTCCCGGTGGGCGGCGCGAGCCGTCCGCACAGGCCATCCGCACCAGCGACCAAAGGACAGAATGACCTCCACGTTCGACACCCGCGACCACGCCGACGCCCCGCGCCGCCTGGACGGTATGCGGGCGGAAGCCCTCATGGACGAGGACCTCGCGGCCATCGACGAGGACCACGGCCACCACTACGACGGCGACCAGTACGACCGCAGCGAGCGCGCCGCGCTCCGCAGGGTCGCCGGCCTCTCCACCGAACTCGAGGACGTCACCGAGGTCGAGTACCGCCAGCTCCGCCTGGAGCGCGTGGTCCTCGTCGGCGTCTGGACGGACGGCACCCTGGAGGAGGCGGAGAACTCGATGGCCGAGCTCGCCGCGCTCGCCGAGACGGCCGGCTCCGAGGTGCTGGACGGCGTCATCCAGCGCCGCGACAAGCCCGACGCGGCCACCTACATCGGCTCCGGCAAGGCCCAGGAACTGCGCGACATCGTCGCCGCGACCGGTGCCGACACCGTGGTCTGCGACGGTGAGCTCACCCCCGGGCAGCTGATCCACCTGGAGGACGTGGTCAAGGTCAAGGTCGTCGACCGGACGGCCCTGATCCTGGACATCTTCGCCCAGCACGCCAAGTCCCGGGAGGGCAAGGCGCAGGTCTCGCTCGCGCAGATGCAGTACATGCTGCCGCGCCTGCGCGGCTGGGGCCAGTCGCTCTCCCGGCAGATGGGTGGTGGCGGCTCCGGCTCGTCCGGCGGCGGCATGGCCACCCGTGGTCCCGGTGAGACCAAGATCGAGACCGACCGGCGCCGGATCCGCGAGAAGATGGCGAAGCTCCGCAAGGAGATCGCCGAGATGAAGAAGGGCCGCGACACCAAGCGCCAGGAGCGCAAGCGCCACCAGGTGCCGTCGGTGGCCATCGCCGGGTACACCAACGCCGGCAAGTCCTCCCTGCTCAACCGGCTCACCGGCGCCGGCGTCCTGGTGGAGAACGCGCTGTTCGCCACCCTGGACCCGACCGTCCGCCGGGCCCAGACGCCGAGCGGGCGGGTCTACACCCTGGCCGACACCGTCGGCTTCGTCCGGCACCTGCCGCACCACCTGGTCGAGGCCTTCCGCTCCACCATGGAGGAGGTCGCCGACGCCGACCTCATCCTGCACGTGGTCGACGGCTCGCACCCCGAGCCGGAGACGCAGCTGGCCGCCGTCCGCGAGGTCATCGTCTCGGTCGACGCGCAGAACGTGCCGGAGATCGTGGTGATCAACAAGGCGGACGCCGCCGACCCGCACGTGCTGCAGCGCCTGCTGCGCCGCGAGCCGCACGCCATCGTGGTGTCGGCCCGCAGCGGCGCGGGCATCGAGGAGCTGCTGAAGCTCATCGACGACGAGCTGCCGCGTCCGGCCGTCGAGGTGCGGGCCCTGGTGCCCTACACCCACGGCGGGCTGGTCTCGCGGGTGCACGCCGAGGGCGAGCTGCTCGCCACCGAGCACACCGGCGAGGGCACCCTGCTGCACGCCAAGGTGCCGGCCGAGCTGGCCGCCGAACTGGAGCGCTTCACGGTGGCGCTGCAGGGCTGAGGCCGCTGCCGCGGTGCGGCACGAACGGTGACGGAGGGCCCCGGACGGATGCGTCCGGGCGCAGGCGACGTCCCCTTCGAGCGAGTCCAGGCCGTGCTGCGAACTGAGCACCTGGTGCCCTTCGGCCAGGAGCGCGGGGATGAGCTTGTTGAAG